>JAKISR010000010.1 GCA_021648465.1 Sulfurimonas sp.
TACTGGAGAGAGTTACAGACTAAAGCAAAAACGAGAAGCTGGATTATTAAATATTTCAGCTAAATAGTGTTACGAAGTGGCGCACTTTTGCACTGCATATTGGTGTACTTTTGGATTGCACTTGACAATGATGGAAAAGTTACAAGTAGGACAGTTGAGTTTGAAGATGGGACTATTAAATCTTTAGGAATCATGTTGCCATGTGAGTATGCCTTTGGCATAAGTGAGGCTGAGACTATGGAGATGTTAAGTGGTGATTTGGAGATTAAACTTCCAAATGAAGAGTTTAAATATACCAGAGACTTTTAATATGCCTGCTAACTCCTCTTTTGATTTAAAAATAAAAAAAGTAACTGATTATTGTTGTTCATATATTAAGTGCTAAAGTACAACTTAGAAAAAAACTAATTTTTTTTGTAAGAATTAAGGTAGACTCAGAGCTTTTAGTGCTCTGGAGTTCTATCATTTGGCCCAATGTATAATTGACGAGGGCGAGCAATTTTTACAGTTTTTTGTTGATTTAACTCACTCCATTGAGCAATCCAACCAGGTGTTCTTCCTATAACAAAAATTACTGCAAACATATCTTTAGGAATTTTAAGAGCTTGAAGAATTAGACCTGAGTAAAAGTCAATATTTGGATATAACCCACGACTTATAAAATAATCATCATTTAGTGCGATTTGTTCTATTTTATTTGCAACCTCTACAAGTTCACTGTCAATACAAAGTTCATCCATAAGTTCATTACGAATATTTTTAAGTACAGTTGCTCTTGGGTCAAAGTTTTTATACACACGATGACCAAATCCCATAAGTCTAAAAGGATCATTTTTATCTTTAGCTTTTGCTATAAATTCATCAACTCTATCAACAGTTCCTATCATCTCTAGTTGACGAATAACACTTTCATTTGCTCCACCATGGCTTCTACCCCATAGAGCACCAATACCTGCACTTATAGCAGCGTATGGATGGGCATTTGTAGATGCAAGATTTCTAACAGCAGTTGTAGATGCATTTTGTTCATGATCTGCGTGAAGAGTGAAGATAGTATCTAGTGCTTTTATTTCAATTTCTTTTAGTTCAACATACTCATGAGGATATCCTCTTAACATACATAAAAAGTTTTCTGTAAAACCTTTATCCATGTCAGGATAGATAATTGGTAAACCATTTGAGTATCTATAAGATAGTGCAGCAAGTGTAGGAATTTTTGCAACTATTCTATTTGACATTTCTTTATACTCTTGGGGAGAAGTTATGTCTAAATGTTTGTAGTAAAATGTTGAGAGTGCTGAAACACCAGCTGAGAGAATTGCCATAGGATGAGCACGATCAGGGAAAGCATCAAATAGTTTTTTTACCCCTTCATGAACAAATGATCTCTTTTGCATCTCAAATGAGAAAGCACCTAGTTCATCTTCAGTTGGAAGCTCACCATTTAAGAGAAGATAGGCGGTATCTAAAAAAGTTTTTTCTTTAGAAAGATAAGAGATATCATAGCCTCTATACATAAGCTTTCCTGCTCCACCATCTATATATGTTATATCTGATTTGCAAGAGGCAGTGGAAGTATACCCCTCATCATAAGTAAACATACCAGTTTCTTTGTATAAAGTAGAGATATTAATTACTGATGGTCCAACTGTTGCATCAAGTATATCAAACTCATAACTTTTGCCATTACGATTATTTGTGAGTGTTACTGTATTTTTGTTCATAATTCACCCTTTTTCTATGTAGTATGATAGTATATAAATTGTTCTTAATTATTACATAAATATTTATAAAACTATAATTGAAGCGGTAGTTTTATCAATAAATCTGTATTTTCATTGTTGCTTGTTACGCTAATAGTACCATTTAAATTTTCTTGTACTATTTTTTTAGACATATATAAGCCGAGCCCTGTTCTATTTTTAGATTTTGTTGAAAAGTAAGGCTCAAATACTTTTTTAATTATATCTTTTTTAATCCCACCAGCATTATCAATGATATGTATAAGAATATAATTATTTTCTTTAGTAGCGTTAATTGTAATTTTTTTATTTTTTATTTTTTTATCTTTAAAAGCATCAATAGAGTTTTTAAAGATATTAACTATCACATGAATTAATTTATTTTTATAAGTTGATATTTTTAAATCTTTATCAATGTTTTGTATATAAGTTATTTTATCGATTTTTTGATTACTCTGTATAAATATTTTTGATTTTTCAAATATATTATGAAATGCTACTTCTGTAATATATTCATCCTCATTAAAATAGCCTCTAAAATCATCAATAAGTGTAGAGAGGTATTGAATGGTGTTATATATATCATTATGTGCATTATCTAAATATTGAGCGTCTAGGGTACCTAAATCTTTTTTTAATTTTATATTTATAAATATAGAACTCATCTGAGATAGAGGTTGTCTCCATTGATGTGCAATCATATTTATCATCTCTTCCATCGCCGTAAATCTAGAGTTTAAAATTACTTGTTCTTGATGAGTTTGAAGCTCTTTAGAAGCAGTGATATTATTTTTAAATAAAAGAAATCCTATATGTTTATCATTTATATCATACTCAGGAACTAGAGTTACTTTAAACCATAATTCTTCAGCATTTTTAATTATTGTTTTATATTCAAATTTAAATAAACTTTGAGTCTTTATATGATGAATAATCTCTTCTTTTAATTTTTTAGAAAAATTATATTTTTTGAAGCTAAAAAAGCTTTTACCTAAAAGTTGATCTTTTGTGTAGTTTGATAATTTTAAATATGCTTTTGACGCATCAGTAATAATTAACTCTTTGTTAATCTTCACAAGTAAAACTCTTCGATCTATAATTTCTCTTTCTTTTATAACTTCATTATGTAGTTTTTCAACAACAACTATATTTTCTTTAAGAAGAGCGTGAGTATTAGCCATATTTGTTTTATTTGTAATAATTAATGCTACAAGTTTTTTTACATCACATAAGGGAATGATACTTACATCTTGTTGCATAAAAGAATATTTTGATGTTCCTATTTGATTGTTTTGTATTGGTATAAGATATTTTGATGTATTAGATGTATAGTATGTAGGTGTTTGTATTTTTAAGGCAGTTTTTATTTTTCTAGTAAGTATTTTTACATTTATATTATTAAACAAGTCGTTAATTTTTTTATTTAAAACTTTTTCTTCTTTTAAGCTTGTATGGAGCTCAAGCCATTTGTTAAAACTATGAATATTTAATTCATCATCTAATACTAAAACTCCACTATCGATATTAGCAATAATTTTTTGAGTTATATCAGAGATTTCAAAATTATGTTTAGCTGTTTCTTGAGCCATTGCATTGATCCATCTTTTGTTAATATAAATATTTGACCATCTATATGTTGTTCTTTAAAATTTAATTTTGTATCTATAACAATTACTTGTGAGTAGTATTGAAGTGTTTTACTATTTGAGAGTTCGCTAAGTGGTATTTTAGAAATATTTGGTAATGAATATGTAACTTCAGTATGCATCTCTTGAGCAAGTCTCATTGTTAAAGATGATGTTAGTATATTTGTTAGTTCTAAAATAGCATCATCTAAATCGGCTACATTATCTATATCTAAATGTTTTGCTAAGTTATTTGCACTCTCTTCATTTATAAAAAAAGCACATTCTCCTGAAAAATCTCCTATAAATGCTTGTGTTGAAAAAAAATAACTTGAATGTTTAAAATTATTAAATTTAAAAAGAAGTTCATTTATTGTCATCACTTCTATTATGGGGACACTTAGAGAAGCAAAAGCATCGAGTATATCAGCAACAATAGCAGTTGCATTTCCATAAGCTATATTAATAAGCTCTTGCAAAACATCTTTTTCATCATCATTAAAAGTAATTTTTTCTAAGTTCACTTTTATTCCAATAATTCTAATATTTCTTGCATTGTCTGAGAATTAATAGGTTTTTGTACATGTAATTTTGCCCCTAGGCTTATAGCCATCTCTTTTGCTTTTGTTTGTATATCAGCGGAGACTACAACTATTTTTGTTTTTGGATTGCTTTTTAATATTTTAGGTATAGCTTCATATCCATCCATTTCTGGCATGGTTAAATCTAAAAAAACAATATCAGGTTTATATTTATCAACAATATCGATTGCCTCATTTCCATTAGTCGCTTGCATGATTTGACTATTATCTACAAATTTAGTAAGTGATTTTATTAGGGTCATCCTTGCAAGCTTAGAATCATCAGTTACTAAATATCTCATATTGCCTCACTCGTGATTTATTGTTTATTGTTACATTATATCATTTTAAAAAAAATTATCAAGTAATATAAGATAAAGTTAATAGGTTTATTTCTAGAAGGAGCCTTCTTGGTATTTAAGAGTTGAAGATGTGATTTGACAGATAGAATTTTTTAGAGCTGATATTTTATTTTCACTACCAATTCCAAATATAAATTGTGTGCTTTCAAATAGTATGCTTATGCCATCACTCATATCAATATGTGAAAGCTTGGAGTTATCTAATAGCCTTGTATCACTTACACCACTAAACTCAAAATCAACACTTATCCAGTCAAAACCTCTGGCACTATCTTGTCCTGCTAAAGAGACTATAATTATTGTTGGTGAAATAATTTTAATGTGGCGAAATTCAGTATCTACAAAGTTACCAAATCTTTTTAAAAATTCTGGTAACTCTTTTGCAAGAAGTGGTTTCATATATTTGTCTCTTTCATAGTAGCCTCTATTGACAACCTACACACTCCATGCTTCTATCTTCTACATCATTTGCAACCTCAGGAGATTGAGAGCGCAGATAGTAAGTAGATTTAAGCCCAAGCTTCCATGCAAGCATATATATCTCATTTAGGTATTTCCCACTTGCTTTATCAAGAGTTATAAAGATATTTAGTGATTGACCCTGGTCTAGCCATTTTTGACGAACAGCTGCTGCTTTGATTAAAACGGTTTGGTTAAGGTCATAAGCAGGAGTATAATAAGACCAAGTTTCAGGTGATAGATTTGGAACAACCACAGGAATTAGACCAGATAAATTTTCTTCAAACCATTTTCTTTTAAACACTGGCTCAATAGCTTGAGTAGTTCCTGTTAGAATTGAGATAGAACTTGTTGGAGCAATAGCCATCAAGTAACCATTTCTCATACCTTGTTTTTTAACTTTCTCACGCAAATCATCCCACTCATAAGAAGATGCAAAAAGACCACCACGATCAACAAGGTTTATAACCTCTGCGTTAGCATGATCCATAGGCATAACACCTTTACTCCATAAAGAGCCTTCATACTCTGCATATATACCTTTTTCAACTGCTAAATCTGAAGAAGTGGAAATAGTGTTATAGCTAACAGCTTCCATAAGTTCATCTATCTTATCAAAGTGCTCTTGACTTCCCCAAACAATACCTTTTTCAGCTAACATTTGTGCTTCACCCATAATACCTAAACCTATAGAGCGACTTTTCATGTTAGTGCGTTTTACTTTTTCAACTGGGTAAAAGTTAAGATCAATTACATTATCAAGTGCCCTAACAGCAATAGGTACAATTCTATCAATTTCCTCTTTAGTGTTTATGCGAGATAAATTTACAGATGCAAGATTACAAACAGCAGTATCACCATTAACTTTCTCTTTTTCAACAACATAAATTTGCATACCACCTAGTGAATCAAGAGCAGTAACCTTTTTAGCAGGTTTTTCTAAACCACTATCTACTTTAACTATCTCTTCTTCTTCATAGGAGATACTATCTCCATTTTCAAAAATTAATTTTATTTTATAATGGTTAGGATTTGTATTTTGAAAAATTTCTGTACAAAGGTTTGAGCTTCTAATAACACCTGTGTGACTATTTGGGTTAGCTCTGTTTGCGTTATCTTTAAAACATAAAAATGGAGAGCCTGTTTCAAAGTAAGATGTTAGTATTTTTTTCCAAAGATTTTTAGCTTTTATCTTCTCTTTAATAATACTATCATCTTCTTCTAGTTCTAAATATCTTTTGTTAAACTCATCACCATATAGTGTAGCTAACTCTTTAACATCATAAGGATCAAAAAGTGTCCAGATAGCATCTTCTTCTACTCTTTGCATAAAAAGATCATTCAGCCACATTGCAGGAAAAAGATCATGAGCACGGCGACGCTCTTCACCAGAGTTTTTCTTTAAATCTAAAAAATCATTTATATCTATATGCCAAGGCTCAAGATAAACAGCAATGGCACCTTTTCTAGTTCCTAGTTGATCAACTGCAATAGCAATATCATTTGTTATTTTTAAAAATGGAACAGTACCGCCAGCTGCATTTTTATGACCATCTATATAGGAACCCATAGAACGAACACCAGTCCAGTCCCAACCAATTCCTCCCCCAAACTTAGATAGCATCGCCATCTCTTGGTAAGAATCAAATATACCCTCTATATTGTCAGGGGTAGAACCAATATAACAAGATGAAAGTTGATGCCTTGTTGTTCTTGCATTAGATAGAGTTGGAGTAGCGAGCATTACATTAAATGTAGATATCATGTTATAGAACTTTATAGCCCACTCATGCTTATCTTCTTCTCTTTGTGCCAAGAACATTGAGATTGCCATAAACATGTGCTGTGGAAGCTCTATAGGCACAGAATCACTATCTTTAATCAGATATCTATCATAAAGTGTTTTTATACCAAGATAATTAAACTGCAAATCTCTTTCAGGTACTATATGCTTTTCTAATCTTTCAAGGTCATACATATCTTTAAGTCCCAAAAGAAGTCTTCCTTCTTTTTCACCACGTATAAAATATTTCTCTAGTGAGCAGTATCCAGTAAAACTATTAACTTGATGATATAGATTAAATAAAAAAAGGCGTGAAGCAACAAAGGTCCAGTTTGGAGCATCAATATCTATCTTATCAACAGCAGTTTTAATTAGAGTTTCTTGTATTTCCTTAGATGTAATACCATCACGAAATTGAATCTGTGCATCAACTTCTAATTCACTTTGAGATACATTAGATAGACCTTTAATAGCTGCAGAAGTATATTTCTGTATTTTAGTGATATCTAATGGTTCTGTTCTTCCGTTTCTTTTTATAATTGTTATCATCTATTTCCCTATTATTTAAAAACTCTTGAAAATATTTTATCAATATTTTTTGTATAGTAATCATAATTAAAGCACTCACGAATTTGTTTTTCTGAAAGTGATTCTCTTAACTCTTCATCTGCTAAAAGATGGTTTAGGTATAGACTTTCACCATTCTCATCTGTAGTAGCTTTACCTTGTTGTATCTCTTCCCAAACCTTCATGGCATTTCTTTGAACAATTCTATAAGCATCTTCACGACTTACGCCCTGAATAGGAAGCTCTAAAAGTACACGTTGAGAAAATACAAGTCCACCAGTGAGGTTTAAATTTTTCATCATATTTTTAGGATAAACAGTTAGGTTAGCTATAACATTATTCATACGGTGAAGCATAAAATCGCTTGTAACAAAAGCATCAGGTAACCAGAATCTTTCAGTAGAGGAGTGTGAGATATCTCTTTCATGCCATAGAGCTACATTTTCCATTGCCGGCATTGCGTAAGCTCTAATCATTCTAGCTAATCCTGTTATGTTTTCAGTAAGGATTGGATTTCTTTTATGTGGCATTGCAGATGAGCCTTTTTGCCCTTTTGCAAAATACTCTTCACATTCATAAACTTCTGTTCTTTGCCAGTGACGAACTTGAACAGCAAACTTCTCTATAGTAGAAGCTAGAAGTGCTAAAGTGGTAGCAAGTCTTGCATATCTGTCTCTTTGGATTACTTGGTTAGATGCTGGAGCTGGTTTAAGACCTAGTTCTTTACATGTGTACTCTTCAAGCTCTAATGGACCGTGAGCAAAGTTACCCATAGCACCACTTACTTGACCAACACAAATAACTTCCATTGTTTGCTCTAGGTTTTCTAAATGTCTAGCCATCTCATCATACCAAACGCACAACACTAATCCAAAAGTAATTGGTTCACCATGGATACCATGAGAGCGTCCAACCATTAAAGTCATCTTATGTTCTTCGGCACGCTTTTTGATAGACTCCATAATCATTTTAACATCTTTGATAATTAATTTTAAAGAATCTTTCATTTGAAGTGCTACAGCAGTATCAATAGTATCAGAACTTGTCATACCATAGTGGAACCATCTACTTTCATCACCAAGTGTTTCAGATACAGAAGTAGTGAATGCTATTAGGTCGTGACGAGTAACAGCTTCTATTTCATCTATTCTTTTAATATTAAAACCAGCATTGGCTATAATCTTATCTGCATCATCTTGAGGAATTCTCCCTAGCTTTGCCCAAGCTTTTACAACTGCTTTTTCTACATCAAGCCACGCTTGATATTTTGCTTGATAAGTCCATTTTGAACTCATTTCTTCTCTTGAATATCTATCTATCATTTATTGGAGGCCTTATAATATTTATATTGTTTTTTTATGCTAGAATTCACATAAATAAAGTCATTAATTCTACATAATAAATAGTAAATTTTTGATTAAATAGGAAAAAAATTTTGCCATTTATTTTAAAAAAAATATTTGTAGAAAAAAAACAAAGAGCTTTTAAATTTCTTATTAAAGAACTTAACTATACACAAAAAGAAGCTCAGCGTTTTATAGCAAAAAGTCGTCTTTTAATAAATGGTGAAGTTATGAATAAATCTTCACAAGAGATAGAAGGTGAAATTGAATTTATTTATTTTGAGCCAATTACTAGAGGATTAAAACCAACTGCAGAATATGATGAATTTATTGTGTTTGATAAACCAAGTGGAGTTCTTGTCCATCCTCAAAATAGAAGTACACCCTACTCTCTAATAGATGAATTAAAATATCAATTTGGAAAAGATGCAAATATTACTCATCGAATAGATCAATGGACAAGCGGCTTAGTTTTATGCTCTAAAAATAAAAAGAGTGAAAGAGATATTAAAATGATGTTTCAAGAACGTAATATGAAAAAAAAATACCTGGCACTTGTTCATGGGAAGCTAAAAGACAATACCTCTATAGAAGAGCCTCTTTTAAGAAAAGAGGATGAAAGTGCGATAGTAAGAATGGTTGTAAAAGTACATAAAGATGGAAAAAAATCAAAAACAGATATAAAGCCTATCAAATATTTTCCAGATAAAAACATGACACTTATAGAATGCTCCCCTCTTACAGGAAGACAACATCAGATAAGAGTACATATGTTTCATGTGAAACATCCAATTGTTGGTGACCCAATTTATGGACAAAGCGAAGAGAATGTTATAAAGTTTTTAAATAAAGAGTTAAATAGAAAAGATAGTATAAAAAATAGTGGTGCTTCAAGATTACTTCTTCATGCTAGTGAATTAGAGTTTAATTTATATGGTAAATTATTTCATATAAAGAGTAATATAGATTTTTTAAAAGTATGTTTTAAAAGTATAAAATTCTAAAAATCCTTATATCCCCCTGTAGAGCGAGTAAAATAACTTAACTAATGTGAATAACTTTATATACTATCTAAAGACATTAAATTTACAAATATGTCTAAATATTGTTAATTACCTATAAGACCCTTAAATAGGCACATTAAGCGTAGTGTAAGTTAGTGAATTTCAGCAAATTTTTATATAAAACTTTTCTTAAGAGAGAGGTGAATTTTTAAATTTATATTTAAAATGACCTTCTTTTATTCACAAGTTAGCACAATGTGTGAATAATACACATATTCACAAAATATATTAATTTTTTACAGTATTGATTTTTTTTTAAGATTATTTCTTTATAAGAAAAGTAGGGTATTATTACATTTATAAACGACCTCCCTGGAGTGTTGGTCGTTTTACTATATCTACCTCTGTTTAAACAGCATTATATCTATTAATAATTTTTTTAACACGATTTTTTAAATTACGCAGAGCTTCAACACTTGTTTCACCATCAGCAGTTAAATTTTCAAAACCATCATCAAATTGAGCTTTTGCAATCCAACCAATTTTTTTATGATATTTTATTCCAACAAAACGAACATCGCCAAAGTGATCTTCACATAGTGAATATATTCTTTTAATTCTATCAGTATTTGTTTTTTGTTTTTTTTCAACCATTTCTAATTCCTAATATATTAGTTTATAAAGAGGTTAGATACTTTATCTTTCTCTTGAAATTTTATCATAAATAATATTAAAGTTACAATATTTATTTAGTCTTCTTTTTTGTCATCATTAGTGGCAACTTTCATAAAACCAACTATGCTAACAACAAATACAGCTATTAAAAAAACTATTTGAAATATTTCAACATAACTCATTTTCAGTTTTCTCCTTTAGTTGACCGCATGCAGCACTAATATCAATGCCTTTGGAATCTCTTATAGTACACAATAACCCATGATCTACTAGATACTCTTGAAAAGCTATCATACTAGCCTTTGAGGGTCTATCATAGGTTGTTCCGGGATAAGGATTGAAGTATATTAGATTCACTTTGGCTTTTATGCCACTTAAAAGCCTTATAAGCTTCTTAGCTGAGAGTATATCATCATTCTTATTTTTAATTACTAGGTATTCAAACATAACTCTTTTTCTTGTATCTATAGGAAAACGCTTAACCGCTTCAATGATAGAAGAGATATTATGAGTTTTATTCATAGGTATAAGTTCAGTTCTAAGTTTATCATCAACAGCGTGAAGCGATATAGCTATATGAACACCTAAATCCATCTTCCCTAGTTGGTCAATTTTATTACTTAGTCCACTTGTAGAAACTGTCTGACGTTTACCAGAGATGCATAAGCCTTCATTTTCTTTAAAAATCTTTATAGCATGTGCTAGGTTATCTAAATTATCAAGAGGCTCACCCATGCCCATATAGACTATGTTTATCATTCTATTATGTTTATGATTATTATCTCTTTTTAGAGTCACAACCTGAGCAACTATTTCACCAGCACTTAAGTCTCTTGTAAAGCCACCTTTAGCTGTTAAGCAAAATGAACACCCTATTTTGCATCCTACTTGAGTTGAAACACAGATTGTGAACTTGGCTTCTTGTATAACTTCACCATTATCATCAAATTGAGTATCTTTCATCTTTAACCATACAGCTTCCATAGTTTTACCATCTTGCATCTGTAGTAGATACTTAATAGTTCCATCGCTAGACACTTCTTTATTTATAATAGTTAGTGGATTTACAATATATTTTTGTGCTAACTCCTCTTTTAAAGCTTTAGGAATATTTTTCATATCATCATAAGAAATTGCATATTGATGATATAACCAGCCATATATCTGTTTTACTCTAAAAGCTGGTTTTATAAGAGTTAGTAGTTCCTTTTGTGTGTAATCAAGAAGTGAAGGTTTTATATTCATTTACTTATTAGTTCCTTAATTCTTTGTGTTACATGTCTTGTTAGAAGTTTTTTTGCTTTCTCGTGATTCTTTATAAAATCATCATGAGCATTTTTGTTAGTGTAGTTAGTTATACAAAAAACACCACCAGCTGGTATATTAAACTCTTGTGCTATTTTTAAAACAGCAAAAAACTCCATGTTCTCAATGCCTATACCGAAGTTTAAAAATTTTTTTGTTAGTTCATTGTTAGTAGATATATAGTTAGATGAGTTTACTATAACATCTTTTTTTGTAGTGTCAATGTTAGTAGAAACTACATTGTCCAGAGGTGTATAGGCATCATCCGATAAAAAAGCCAACTCAATATTTGAGGCTGTCTTAGACTCAATAATATCAAAAATATTATGCTCCCCGTAGCTACCAGCGGAGCCAATAAATAGTAAAAATTCTGGCTTATCAAATAAACAAAGTCTTGTAAGATTCATAGAAGTTTCTATAAGTCCAACTCCCATAGGTTGAGCAAAGTCAAATGTTTCGTTATTTCCAGCACATATAATCATTTAATGTAGTCCTATAATCTTACAGGAATATTATTATCATGTAAATAGTGTTTTAAATCCATAATGTCTATCTCTTTATAGTGAAAAATACTTGCGGCAAGTGCAGCGTCTGCTCCACAATCAAAAGCTTCTTTTATATGTTGCATTGTCCCCGCTCCACCACTTGCAATTACAGGAACATTTACAGCTAGACTTATTTGTTGTGTGATATTTAGCTCAAAACCAGCCTTTGTACCATCGGCATCCATAGAAGTGAGAAGAATTTCCCCACTTCCACGATTAACTACCTCTTTTGCCCAAAGAACTGCGTCTATTCCTGTGTCTACTCTTCCACCATTTAGGTAAACATTATAACTGTTACCAGTTTTTTTAACATCAATTGCGGTAACTATACATTGAGAACCAAATCTTTTAGCACCCTCATCTATAAGCTCCGGTCTTCTAATAGCAGCAGAATTTACACTCACTTTATCACAACCAACATTTAAAAGTTTGTATATATCATCAAGTTTTCTTATGCCACCGCCAACAGTTAGTGGTATAAATATCTCACGTGCCACCTGGGCAACTATATCTACTATAGTATCACGATTATCACTTGATGCTGTGATATCTAAAAATGTAATCTCATCAGCACCTTCTTCGTTATAGCGTTTTGCAACTTCTACTGGATCTCCAGCATCCCTAAGCCCAACAAAATTAACACCTTTAACAACACGACCATCTTTTACATCTAAACAGGGAATAATTCTTTTAGCGAAATAATTCAAAAATAGCACCTTCTTTAATATAATAGAATTGAACCCTCTGAATAATCTTACCTTTTTAAAACTCTTTGAGAATATGGTAATTGTTCAGAGGGTTCAATTATACTACTTTTTACTTATATTGGTATATATTCCTCTGAATCACTACCATACTACATAGCTAAAGAAAAATATCGTTTCACGTGAAACAAACGAATATTATTGCTATAATATAATTATAAGCAAAAATATTATACAATGCACGCGATATGAAAAAAGTTGTAGCAAAAAAGAAGTTTGGACAAAATTTCTTGAAAGATGAGACAGTTTTACAAAAGATTATCGAAGCGATGCCCAATAATGATAATAAAATCGTTGAAATTGGACCTGGCTTAGGTGATTTAACTAAATATTTAGTAGATGTCAAAAGTGTAGAAGCTTTTGAGGTCGATACCGATTTGTGTAAACTATTACAAAAAAAATTTGATAAAGAGATCGCAACCAAGCAACTTCACATAAATTGTGAGGATGTGCTCAATGCTTGGCAGAGTAGCTTAATAGATGAGTCCTATGATTTGGTGGCAAATTTGCCATATTACATAGCGACAAAGATAATTCTAAAAGCCCTCACAGATCCAAAATGTAAAAATATACTTGTAATGGTGCAACTTGAAGTCGCAGAGAAATTTTGTGCAGAAGTTGGTCAAAAAGTGTTTGGATCTTTGAGTATAATAACTCAAAGTATAGGAAATGCACGAATAATCGTAAAAGTTCCTCCAACTGCATTTGATCCTCAGCCAAAAATAAACTCTGCAGTTTTTTTAATAGAAAAAAGTAGTGATAGAAGTGATGAGAATTTTGAGAGCATGCTTAGAGCTGCATTTAAGCAGCCTAGAAAAACTCTTATGAAGAATCTATCTACTACTTATGAAAAAACTATACTTCAAGAAATTTTTGACTCATTAGAGTTGGCACAATCAATTCGTCCTCATCAACTTTCTACCTATGACTATCACCAACTCTATAAAAAAATAAAATAAATAAGGAGTTTGGATGGAAGATAATACAGGCAATATACAAGAGAGCCCTAAACCAGATGTGGATGGCAATATAAAAAAAGATGCAAAGCCATCATCAAATCGTAAACCAAATAATAATCAAAATCGAAATAACAACGCTAAACCTAATCATAGTCAAAACAGTAATAAGCCAAATAACAACAAAAATAAAGGTGGAGGAAGAGGGCGTCGTCGTCAGAGTACACCAGTAGATGAAAATCTTAAAAAATTTGTTGCAATTAATCAAGAAGCTCATAAACAAAGATTGAATCCCCACTATAAACTAGATTTAAATTCTAGAGATAAAATTCGTATCACTCCACTTGGTGGATTAGGTGAAATTGGTGGAAATATTACAGTTTTTGAAACTCAAAATGAAGCTATTTTAGTTGATATTGGTATGAGTTTTCCTGATGAAGATATGCATGGTGTTGATATTTTAGTACCTGATTTTACATATCTTAGAGAGATTAAAGATAAAATTAAAGCTGTTGTAATCACTCACTCACATGAGGATCATATAGGGGCTATACCTTATCTTTTTAAAGAGATGCAATTCCCAATTTATGCTTCACCGTTACCACTTGCAATGATTGGTAATAAGTTTGATGAGCACCATATAAAAGATGCAAGACGTCATTTTAATCCGATTGAAAAAAGAAAAATTTACAAAATAGGTGAAGATTTTGAGGTAGAGTGGATGCATATGACTCACTCTATTTTAGATAGTTCAGCACTAGCAATTACTACAGCTGCTGGAACTGTTATCCATACAGGTGACTTTAAAATAGATCATACACCGATTGATGGCTATACATCAGATTTGCATAGGCTTGCTCATTATGGAGAAAAAGGTGTTTTATGTCTTTTAAGTGATTCAACTAACTCATATAACCCTCTTCCAACACCATCTGAATTAAGTGTTGCCCCAGCTCTTGATAGAGTGTTTTCAAAAGCTGAAGGTCGTGTACTTCTTTCTACGTTTAGCTCAAACATACATCGTGTATTTCAAGCTATTCAGTACGGTGTAAAACATGGTCGTAAAGTTTGTGTAATTGGTCGTTCAATGGAGCGGAATATAGAGATTGCAATGCAGTATGAATATATTAAGTTACCAAAAAATATTTTTATAGAACCAGATCAAATCTCTTCACTTAGTGATAAAGAGGTTCTTATAGTTACAACAGGTTCACAAGGTGAGCCAAATTCAGCATTATTTAGAATGTCAATTGGTGAACATAGACATGTAAAAATTAAACCAAATGATCTAATTGTTCTTTCTTCGCGTGCTATTCCTGGTAATGAAGGTTCAATTTCTGGGATGCTAAATCATCTGCAACGTGCAGGTGCTAAGATAGCAACTGAAAGAGATATCCATGTTTCGGGACATGCATCTATAGAGGAACAAAAACTTATGCTTCGTCTTGTAAATCCTAAGTTCTTTTTGCCTGTTCATGGTGAGTATAACCATGTTATGAGACATAAAGAAACAGGCATGATATGTGGTGTTCCTGAGCGTAATATTTATATTATGAATGATGGTGATACTGTAGAGATTGCACCTAAGTATATGAGAAAAGTAAAATCAGTGAGAACTGGTAAAACTTACATAGATAATCAAAATAATCATAAAATAGATGATGATATAGTTATTGATAGACAAAAACTTGCTTCTGATGGTATTGTTATGATTGTTGCTCAGGTTGATGGTCAGCATACTAAAATGTTATCAAAACCATTAGTAACTACATTTGGTTTAGTTGCTGATAAACAAGATAAGTATTTTGCTAAAGAGATGGAAGATGTACTAGAACATTTTTTAATTAATATAAAAGAGGGACTAATTGAAAATCCAAAAGCATTAGAAAATGATCTTCGTCAAGTTGTTAGAAAACATATTTATAGAAAAATGAAGAAATATCCACTTATCGTTCCTCACGTATTTATTCAATAATCACATCTACCTAAAACGAGATTTTTTCTCGTTTTAAATATCAAATTTTTCTTTTAGTACCCTTTTCCATATCTTATTTGGTCTGAATTCTTTTGGTGCAATAAATTTAACATTTTTCTCTTTTAAAATACCCTTTTTGTAGTGGTACATAAAAACAGAAACTCTATAGTTCATAACGCAGTGTATAAAAACTTTTTTCTTTTCTTTTTGTAGAGTTTTTAGAAGCTTTAAAAATAGTTTTAGTCTATCTATCTCTGGGTCTTTCCAAGTGGTTGGAATATGAATATATATCATACCATTCTTTGATACTATCTTATCTTCCTTTTTTAAAGCACCTTTGTTGTGCATAGCTAAATTTATTACAACATCAAAACCATCCTCTGCGATTAGTTTAAATTGTTTTTTTGTAGGTTGCCCAGCTGTTGAGATATTTTCACTAACCTTTATATAATTTAAAATAGAGTTTATGCTATCTCCTTTCATGATTGACTAGGATATGATATTTCAAGTATTATCACCTCCCCATCTGCGGTAAATGGTCCATGCTCTTCATATGGAGGTCTACTCGCATAATGACCTTGCTCAAGCCATATTCCAAATGCTTCGTCATATAATCTTCCAGATACTACAAATATCTCCTCTGAATAAGCATGAGATTTTACCCCAAAATCTTGAGCAAGTGTTAATTGTTGTAAATTGCCATCACTTCCTTCAACATCTTCCCTTTGTCTTGAGCTTTGTATATCTAAAGGATTCCAATAAGGGTGTATCGATTTCATATTTGTCCTTTTATGGTATTTACTTATTCTAGCTAAACACAACAAATAAAGTTTATTGTATAATTACTTATTAAAAATCAAAAGGCAAAAAGTTGTCAAAAAGAAAAGATGTAGAATTTGAAAATGCTGTAAAAAGTATGATGCTTCATGTTGGAGAAGATCCAAATAGGGAGGGTCTATGTAAAACACCAAGTAGAGTTAGAAAAGCACATGAGTTTATTTTTGGTGGCTATAAAGAAGATCCAAAAGAGATACTAAAATCTGCTCTATTTACTAACTCAAATGATGAGATGGTACTCTTAAAAGACATAGAATTTTATTCAACCTGTGAGCACCATCTTTTACCAATAATTGGTCGTGTTCATGTAGCTTATATTCCCGATGGTAAAGTAGTGGGTCTTTCAAAAATTCCTCGTGTTGTAAATGTTTTTGCTCGGCGTATGCAGATTCAAGAACAATTGACAGAGCAAATTGCAGATGCCATTATGGACACAATTGAGCCAAAAGGGGTAGCGGTTGTAATTGCTGCTCGTCATATGTGTATGGAGATGAGAGGAGTTGAAAAAATCAACTCAACAACAACAACTTCAGCTCTTAGAGGGTTATTTAAAAAAGATGAAAAAACAAGAAGTGAGTTTTTCTCTTTGATTAATTCTCCTACTGGCACTCGTTACTAAATTATATGCCATTTTCCTCACTTAAAGATAGAATTTGTGATAAAAATTATTCAGTTGCATTTGGTGAGGTTATTAAAATAAATGCTACTATTATTACTGCTAATGGTTTAAAAGTTAGTATAAGTGATATGGTGAAAATTATCTCTAATGAAACAACTCAAGAGACTATGGGGATGGTTACAGAGATAGACGGAAATGTTTTTTTTATTACACCATTTAGTTTTGTAGAGGGATTTTGTTCTGGAGATAGAGTATTTTTAGATCAAACAGGTTTAAATATACCTGTTGGAAAGGCACTGCTTGGCAGGGTTGTTGATCCTTTTATGAGACCAATTGACTCTAAGGGTATGATAAACTCTGCAGAATCAGCACCAATAATTAAAGCTCCAATTCCAGCAATGAAACGTGGAATGATTGACGAAATTTTTAGTGTTGGTGTAAAAAGTATTGATGGATTATTAACTTGTGGGAAAGGGCAAAAGCTCGGTATTTTTGCTGGAAGCGGGGTAGGTAAATCAACACTTATGGGTATGATTGTAAAAGGCTCCAAAGCACCTATAAAAGTTGTAGCACTTATTGGTGAGCGTGGTCGTGAAGTTCCTGAATTTATCCAAAAAAATCTTGGTGATGACTTAACAAACACTGTAATTATCGTTGCAACTTCTGATGATTCTCCACTTATGAGAAAGTATGGTGCATTCGCAGCTATGAGTGTCGCAGAATATTTTAAAGATCAAGGTCTAGATGTTCTTTTTATAATGGATTCTATAACAAGATTTGCTATGGCTCAAAGAGAGATAGGTTTGGCTTTGGGTGAGCCACCAACTTCAAAAGGTTACCCGCCATCATCTTTAACACTTCTTCCGCAACTGATGGAGAGAGCAGGAAAAGAAAAAGGTAAAGGTTCTATTACAGCTTTTTTTACTATTTTAGTTGAAGGTGATGACATGAGTGATCCTATTGCTGATCAATCTCGCTCTATTTTGGATGGTCATATTGTGCTCTCGCGCGATCTTACAGACTTTGGTATATATCCACCTGTCCATATACTAAATTCAGCTTCTAGGGTCATGAATGATATTATTTCTGTAGAACATTTTAAGGCTGTAATGAAATTTAGAAGACTTTATTCACTTTTAAAAGAGAATGAGATGTTAATTCGTATAGGGGCCTATACAAAAGGCACTGATTTAGAGCTAGATGAGGCGATAGATAAAAAAGAGGGTATGGAGAAATTTTTGATTCAAGGGGCAACATTTCAAAATTCTTTTGATGATACAGAAAATACACTTATATCTCTTATGGATTTTTCTTAACAATAATTTGTGAATTTATCCAACTATCTCTAGTTGGCCTATTATCTTGAGTTTGAGTAATAGCAAGTGAACAAAATGATGTTAATTCAAATTTTTGCATCAGTTGGTATATCTCAGAATCTAAACCAAATATATCAACATAAGAGTATATAATAGTTTCAGCAGCCTTGTAGTTTTTTTTAGAAATAAGAAGTTTAATCTTTACATGAAAACTTACTCTTAATAGATCACCAATTCTAGTGTGTCTTGTAGGCAAATTTATTAGGTCATTAAGAAGTTCTTTTATCCCTTTAATATTGCCATCAAGGGCATACTCTTCACACCGTATCATCACCTGTGACCAATGTTTTTCTAAAAATATTCCAAGTTTTGTATAGTTTAATGATTTATGCAAGTCTAAGATTTTATAACAGATTTTAAAATCATTATCCAGATAAGACTTGTAAAGTATTCGCATATTGTCACAATCTTCTTGTAGTTTTTTTAATTTACTCTTAATATGTGTAATTTTTTTAAGCGCTAAGAGTTTTTCATTTGCTTCATCTAGTTGAGCATTTTTTATATTCTCTTTTATATTTTCTAGTTTTTTTTCTATCTCATCATTAAGTGAGATGTAGTTTGGTATCTGTTTAAATAGTTTATTTGTGTTTACTAATTCATAAACTGTATAAAAATCTTTTTTTTGTATAGCATCTAAAAAAATTAAAAACTCTTTATTTTGAGTTAAAATCATTTTTATAATAGGTTTTTTTGATATAACAGTGCTATACGCGTTTAATAATGCTCTTGCCCCATTTATATTTCCTTGAATAATATGTCTTTGAGCATTTGCAAAAGCAATTTTAAAAATTTGTTCCGTCTTTTTATATTGTGCAGTTTGTTTTAAAGCTGAAAACTTAGAAGCCATAGCATAAACAAGAGCATATTTTTTTTCATAAAAGAGAGCCTGAAATTTACTATAGTTTTTAAAAGCACTAAATAGATCTCTAATTTGCACCTGTTTTGATTTTATATCTTTATAAAGAGTTAAAATTTTAACTGCTTTTGTTTTGTTTTGGTTAATAAGTGATTGTGTAGCATCGTGGTAGGCTTTATCAAACTTATTTTCAAGTAGTTTGTGCTCATAAGAACCTTTAAGCATGGGATCTTTGGCAAGGAGTTTAAAAGCTTTTTCTATATGATTTTGCTGAATTAATGATTTTAGTTTTGCTTGACTTGGTAATTCTATGATTTGTATTTTTTTATTTTCTAAAGCAACAACTAAGTAATCATGTTTAAGTAAAACTATTTTAAGTATACTTGCATTCATCTCTATATATTTACTGTGTACAATTTTTAATGTCTTAATATTTATAATAGAGATAATATTGCTTTTGCCTGAGACCATTATATAGTTTGGATTTTGCATAAGCAGGATCTGTTTCACAGATGATAGCGGTGTTGTAATACTTTTGTACTCTTTTACATCATCTAAAGAGGTTATATGTATCTCCCCACTATTTGTTCCACTTATTAGAGTGTTTTCATCTAAAAAACATAATGCACTTTTACGACTTTTATTGTGAGTTATAATACATCTGTTGATTTTTAATCTCAAGTCTGTTATAAAAATAGCACCTCCATAACCAGTAGATGCTAAGTAGTTGTCATAAAAAGCAAAAGAGCTTATATAATTGACCTTTTCTTTAGGATTTAGATTGTGCGTAGCCCTATCGTAAGGAAAAGAGCATATTCTTGATAATAATGATGAGTTATTGTATTTATACTGAAGAACTCTTCCATTTTTTGTTCCAGCAATAATATAAGTTGAAGATGAGTCAAATCTTAATATTTCTATATCCTCATTCTCTGTTTGAATACTTGGAAGAAGTTCTTTTGTTTTGATATTTATAAAATATATAGTTCTGTTGTTTGAAAAAGCAAATAATTTTGAATCAGGACTAAAAGTGGAACAAGTTACCTCATGGTTTAAGTAAATATTAGTAATACTCTTTTTAATTTCACATTCACTAAGATTAAAGATTTTAATTCCATGTAGTTTAGTGCTATATGCCCCAAGAGAATCATTTAAGATTTCTAATTCTGTTATATCAGACTTGGTTATTTGGCATTCTTGTATATTAAGCATAAAAGATTATAGTAAAATTTGACTTAATATATTTTGTCCACAATTAGTTGAGCAGAGACTCTATTATTGAACTCATTTTTAGTCACTCTATAACTACATGTTAGTTTTTTTTCACTTGGCATTTTAAAAACTTTTTTAAATAAAATTAGCTCTATCGTTTTTCTTTCATGAGGAAATTGTCTAACAATGATTTTAGAGTGCGATTTATCTTTTCCAAATAGTTTAACTTCAATTATTTGAGCATCGTTTATAAAAAAAGATGGACGAGTATTTGCTTCACCATAAGGCTCAAAACTATCTAGAAGGTTTAAAAGTTCAAGATTTATTTCTTCGCTTGAAATTATCCCAATAGCTTTGTCTTTAGGTATGAAATCATTAGGGTTTAGTTTTGAGGCAGAATTATTTATGGCAACTCTAAAGGCATTGATATTTTTCTTTTGTAATCCTAGGCCAGCTGCCATTTTATGACCACCAAACTTAGTTAACAAGTGTTCACTTTTCTTTATAAGTGTGTAAATGTTTACATTTCCAACACTTCTAGCACTACCTTTTGCTATACCATTGCCAATACTCAAAACTATAGCAGGTTTATCAAATGCGTCCACTAATCTTGCAGCAACTATTCCTACAACACCCTCATGCCATTCCTCTTTTGCAACTACAATAATACTATCGTTTGCACCTACACACTCTAATGCTTCTTTTGTAGTTTGTACTTCCGTCTCTCGTCTAAGTTCGTTAAGTGAGTTTAATCTTTCAAACTGAGTATAAGCACTGCTAACATCTTTTGCAGTTAAAAACTCTAGTGCTATAGAAGCATCTTCAAGTCTTCCAGCAGAGTTAATACGAGGTGCTATCTGAAAACCAATATCTTCAGATGTTATGGATGATTTATTTAAAAAATCTCTTATGATGATAGAAGAAGGTTTATTCGAACACATTAAAACTCTCAAGCCCTCTTTTACAAGAGTACGATTTATATCAACAAGAGGCATAATGTCTGCGATGATAGCAATAGCTAAAATATCTAAAAATTGTCTCATATCTATGGAGAGACCTAGTTCTTTTTTAATAAGCCCTAAAAGTAACCAAGCAACCTGAGCACCACATATCTCTTTAAAAGGATACTCACATTCCAATAGCTTAGGATTAACTATAGCGTAAGCTTCGGGTAAAACTTCAGATGGTGTATGATGATCCGTTATGATAAGCTCTATACCTCGATCTTTACAGGTTTTTGCAGCTTCTATAGCAGAGATACCATTATCTACCGTGATAACTAAATCAGCATCTATCCTGTCTACTACAGTTGGACTTATTCCATAGCCATCATTAAAACGGTTAGGGATAATAGTTTCAAGAGGATAAGGAATCTGTCTAAAAAATTCAACCATAATAGCAGTAGAACTAACCCCATCAACATCATAATCACCAACAATAGTTATTTTTTTACCTTCTTTTATAGAATCAGCTATCTTTTTAGCAGCCTTTGGAGCATCATGAAGCAAAGCAGGGTTAGGAATTTGTGAAAGTTTTTTATCTTCCTCTTTAAATCTTTGTGAAAGAAATTCAAAAAGGGAGTGTTTTGTAAAAGTTGGTAAATTTATCATAGAGAGAAAAAAAAAGACTTAATAACTATTCAGCATTTAAACTAGCTTTTACAAAAGCTAGTATAGAAGGGCTTGGAGTTTGAAGTCTTGATGTGAACTCTGGGTGAAATTGTACACCTAAAAACCATGGATGGTCAGTTATTTCAACAGTCTCTATAAGACCGTGTGATTCACCAGTAACTACCATGCCAGCATCTTCTAATTGTTTACGATAAGTTGGATTTGCTTCATAACGATGACGATGTCTCTCGTGTATCGTTTTTGCTCCATTATATGCTTCTCTTAAAATAGAATCTTTTTTTGTATCACAAGGATACTCTCCAAGTCTCATGGTTCCGCCCATTGGTGATTTATGAGTACGGATTTGAGTATCTCCACTTTGATCTAAAAAGTTATCTATTAGATAAACCATTGGATGAGGTGTTTCTTTATCAAACTCAATAGAGTTAGCACCCTCTAAATCAAGCACATTTCTAGCATATTCAACAAGAGTAAGTTGCATCCCAAGACAGATTCCAAGATATGGCACTTTATTTATACGAGCGTACTCAATTGCTTTGATTTTACCTTCAATACCACGATTTCCAAAACCACCAGCAACTAAGACAGAATCACAGTCACTAAGAAGAGCCTCTGCACCTCTCTCCTCTAACTCTTCTGAATCAACCCAATTTATTTCAACCTGAGTATCAAGATGAGCACCAGAGTGGATAAGTGACTCTGTTAAAGATTTATACGCTTCTTTTAGCTCAAGATATTTACCAACAAAGCCAACAATAACTTTATTTTTAGGAGAAACTATTTTTTTAACTAAAATATCCCACTCTTCCATATCGGGAGTTATTTCACCAAGTTTTAAATCTTTTGCAATAGGATCTAAAATATTTTGTCTTAAAAAAGACATTGGAACATCATAAATTGTTTTAGCATCAAGTGCTTCAATCACACTATCGCTATTGACGTCACAGCTCATAGCAAGTTTTTTCTTAAATGTTTTAGGAAGAGCATTCTCACTTCTAGCAATTATCATTTGAGGAGTGATACCAATACGGCGAAGTTCTTGAACTGAGTGCTGAGTAGGTTTAGATTTTAATTCTCCAGCAGCTTTTATATAAGGGATAAGCGTAACATGAATAAAAAATGTTCCTACAACATCATCATCATGTTTCATCTGACGAATAGCTTCCATAAAAGGAAGACCTTCTATATCTCCAACTGTTCCACCAAGCTCTACAATAAGTATATCATGATCTTTTCCCGCCAGTTTTATACGATTTACAATCTCACCAACAATATGAGGAACAACCTGAATGGTTTGGCCAAGATAACCACCAGCTCTCTCACGCTCAATAACACTAGAGTAAACTTGACCAGTTGTAAAATTAGAAGATTTTAAAAAAGATGTATCTAAAAATCTTTCATAGTTTCCAATATCTAAATCTGTCTCAGCACCATCTGTTGTAACAAAAACTTCACCATGTTCTAGTGGTGACATTGTTCCTGAGTCAACATTAATATATGGATCTATTTTTAGCATACCTACTTTTTTGCCAGAGTGTTTTAAAAGTGTACCAACACTAGCCGCTGTAATCCCTTTTCCAAGAGAGCTTAAAACACCACCCGTAACAAAAATATACTTAGTCATATGATAACTCCAAAAATATTAAATAATTGCGAATTATAGTATAGAATCTCTTAAAACTTGTATGGCATAGCAACAGCTCAAAGATTCTTTCGCTACAATAAGAACAATTTTAATAAATAGAAAGTTGATTAATGGATTCTGCTCTTTTTTACATAGTTATTGCTCTTGGTGTTTCAACGGTGCTGAACTTGGTATTTAAAAAATATGGAATATCACAAATAATAGGGTATATTTTAACAGGTACTATACTTGTCTATGCTTTTGATTTAAAAGATATGGATAATTCAGAAACCCTTGAACATATAGGTGAGTTTGGTATAGTTTTTTTAATGTTTACCATTGGACTTGAAATTTCATTTAGAAAAATGGGCAGTATGAAAACAGAGATATTTTTCAATGGATTCGCACAAGTTGGTATAACAGCAGCTATAATTTATGCCATAAGTCACTATATTTTTGGACTTGAATCTGTTTCTGCTCTTATATTATCATTGGCATTTGCTCTCTCTTCAACAGCAGTTGTACTAAGCTATTTAAAAAATTCAAAAGAGATATATAATCCTTATGGGCAAAAAGCTACAGGAATATTGATTTTTCAAGATATTGCAGTAATTCCTATCTTAATCTTTTTAGGTTTTTTAACAGGGGATGGTAATAGCTCCTTTGCAATAATTTTAAAAGACACAGTTATAAGTGCTTTTATAGTAATTGTAATTATGTTTATTATTGGTAAAAGAGTTATGACTTGGCTATTGCATTTTTCTGCATCAAGTGAGGTTGACGAGCTTTTTATGAGCTCAGTGTTATTTATAGTAATTAGTGCTTCATTATTAGCTTCATATATGGGCTTTACATACTCACTTGGTGCTTTTATTGCAGGGATGATTATCGCTGAGACTAAGTATCATCATAAAGTTGAAATTGATATAGCACCATTTAAAGACATCCTTCTTGGTACTTTTTTTATTGTAGTTGGTATGAAGGTTGACATCCTATTTCTCATAGAAAATATAGATACAATTGTTGGTATATTTTTACTTGTGTTAATTTTAAAAAGTATAATTATGTATTTCTTACTTCGTATAACATCTTCACATGTATTATCTCTAAAAACTGCTCTTTCTCTTTCTCAGGTTGGAGAATTTTCTTTTGTAATATTTGCTGCTGCTAGTGTTGGAGGACTTTTAGATAAAGAGCTAGAGTCTTTATTTATCCTTGTTACTATTTTATCTATGATGGTTACACCGTTCTTCATCTCTAAAATTAACAAATTGGTGAGCCGTATTAGTCATCATGAGTATTTATGTTTAGATACTTCAGATTTTATCACAAGAAAAAATCATGTTATAGTTTGTGGATACAGCACAGTTGGAAAGCATGTTGCAAAAAATCTTGATAAACTAGGCGCTAAGTATATAATAATAGACAATAATCCAAAACATGTTCAAGAAGCTTTATCAGAAAATAAAGAAGCATACCTTGGTGACATGTCAAGACTCTCTCTTTTAGAAGCTCTACATGCTGAGAGTTCAGCTGCGATTATCGTTACACTTGAAAATATAAATAAAAAAAGAGCAGTTTGTAAAGCAGTTCTCAAACATACAAAAAATATTAACTTGATTGTAAAAATAATATCCTTAGAAGAAAAAGAGAGTTTAAGTGATTTAGATATTACATCCGTAGTTGATTCTAAACTTGAAATAGGGCGTATTTTAGTTGATAGAATGACAACTTGTAAGTTAAAGCAGGAGTAAAATGAAAAAAGCTTACATAACAGACTTAGATCATACATTTTTACGAAATGATTTAACACTTAGCTCTTTTACAAAAGAGATTTGGAATGAGATGGCAAAAAACTCTATAGCTACAGTTGCAACAGCAAGAACATATAAAAAAACAGCACAGTTTTTAAGAGGTATTGATATAAATACTCCTATGATTTTACTTGACGGTGCTTTAACAGCTACAATAGATAAAAAAATAATTGATACGAAATTTATAAATAAAGAGATAGCAGATACCATTATAGATGAGGGTGGTAAGTTTGGTACATACCCTTTTGTTTTAGCATTAGCAGATAAAAATCTCAATGAATCTTTTTTATACTCAACTATTTTAAATGAATCACAGATAAAAGTTTTGAAAAATTACTCAAATGATGATAATTTAGTGGAATGTAGAGATATTCGTGGGATGGATGATAATTTTAAAATAGTTTATATGGGAGGCGAAAGTCTTCTTAGAAAATTAACTTTACATTTAAAGAGTATATTTGGAGAGACACTTAAGTATATCCTTGCACCAGAAGCATATACAGGGTGCTATTTTTTAACGATACTTCATAAAGATGCAGATAAATCTCACGGTATTAAAAGCATAAATGAGTATGTTGATTTTGAATTAGAACAACTTAGTGTTTTTGGTGATAATTTTAATGATATTGGCATGTTTGAGATAGCAGGAAAATCGATAGCTGTGGCAAATGCTCAAGAGGGCGTAAAAAAAGTTGCTGATATTGTGTTAGAAGATACTAACAATGAAGATGGTGTAGCAAAATACTTACAAGGTATAAAAAATGGCTAAACAAAGTACTTTTTTCCCTATGATGATTATAGGAATTTTATTTTTTATATTTGGGTTTGTAACTTGGTTAAATGGCTCACTTATCCCTTTTTTAAAAATAATATGTGAGCTAAATGAGTATCAAGCACTTTTTGTAACATTTGCTTTTTATATTGCATATACCGTTATGGCTCTGCCGATGTCTTATGTTTTACGAAAAACGGGATACAAAGATGGCATGGCTCTCGGCTTGTGCGTTATGGTTGTTGGTAGTCTTCTTTTTATTCCAGCTGCAATGAGTGCAAATTTTTTCTTTTTTCTTATCGCTCTATTTACTCTTGGAACTGGACTCACTATTCTTCAAACTGCTTCAAACCCTTATGTTGTTTGCATCGGACCAATAGAGAGTGCAGCTATGAGAATCTCTATTATGGGCATCATAAATAAAGGAGCAGGAGTTATTGTTCCTATTGCTTTTACAGCTGTTATACTTTCAGATTTTAGTACCTTGGAGTATTTAACAGAATCTGATAAATCTGATCTTGCATCTCGTTTAATTGTTCCATATATTATTATGGCCATCGTTTTATCTGGACTGGTAGGTTTAATAAAATACTCCTCACTTCCTGAGCTTGAATTTGAAACAAACGATGAGGTTTCTGATAAAGATAGCATATTTCATTATCCTCGAGTAGTGCTTGGCTCTGTAGCACTATTTTTTTATGTTGGTATAGAAGTTATAGCTGCTGATACAATTGGTTTATACGGACAAGGTATGGGTATAGCCAATGCTACAGCACTAACTTCTTATACTATGATGTTTATGGTTTTTGGTTATCTTGTTGGAATTTTTGGTATACCAAAGTATTTTTCTCAAGAAAAAGCCCTTATAGGCTCCGCTTTACTTGGAATTATTTTTCTTATAGGTGTAGTTTCATCATCTGAATCATACTGGATATCAGAAATATTATGGGGTTGGACTGGAATAGCAACCCTTCCAAATACTATTACTTTTGTAGCACTTTTAGGTTTTGCAAATGCTCTTGTTTGGCCTACAATTTGGCCCCTTGCTCTGGAGGGACTTGGAAAACACACTGCACAAGGCAGTGCTTTACTTATTATGGGAATAGCTGGTGGTGCTATCATGCCTTTAATTTTTGGAAAAATTGCATATGCAAGTGGGGATATGCAATCAACATATATTATGGGTGTTATTTGTTACGCTTTTATCCTTATGTATGCTTTTAGATGGCATAAAATAATGAACTGGAAAAAACTTTGATAGAGTACAAAAAGCTCTCTAATAATTTTCAATATATAGAAGTAAAAAACTCAAAAGCAAAAGCTAAAATAGCACTTCAAGGTGCACATATTTTTGAATACACTAGAAGTGATGAAGAGCCTATACTTTGGATAAGTGAGGCAAGTAATTTTAAATATGGAGAGTCCATAAGAGGTGGTATTCCTATTTGTTGGCCATGGTTTGGATTAGCTAAAGATAAAAACTTACCTCAACATGGATTTGTAAGAATTTTCATATGGGAATTTCATAATACAAGTGAGATAGATAAAAATACTACAGAAATAATTCTAAAACTAAAACACTCAAAACAAAGTTTAAAACTTTGGTCATATAAGTTTGAGTTAGAGTTAAAAATACTGATCTCAGACAATTTAACTCTAATGCTAAAAACTAAAAATCTTAATGATAAACCTTTTACAATTACACAAGCCTTGCATAGCTATTTTAATATTTCTCATATTTCAGAAGTGAGCATAAAGGGATTCGATAAAAAACCATACTTAGATGCTCTTACAATGAAACAAAAAAAACAAAATGGAGATATCATTTTTAACAAAGAAGTGGATAGAGTATATCAAGAAGTGAATGATGAAATTTCTTTAAAAGATAAAAATAGAGTTATAAGCATTAAAAACATAGGCTCATCTTCCGTAGTAGTTTGGAACCCATGGATAGATAAATGTAAAAGAATGAGTGCTATGAATGATGATTCATATAAAACTATGGTTTGTATAGAGACTGCTAATGCCTTTGATGATAAGAGGGTTTTAAAGCCTAATCAGTCACATACTTTAGAGGCTGTTATTTTTTAGAAGCATGATAAGCATCATAAGCTAATCTCATTACTCCAACAGCGTAATTAGATGAATTGTTATATCGCATAATTTTTTTAGCATAATTTTTAAGATATTGTAGTTCTGGTTTATCACATGTAAAACAGTCATAATTCTTTTTATATTTTTTACTTTTTGCGTAAACAAAGGAGGCATTGTCATTGCTAAATTCATACTCATACCATGCAGCTTCTATAGAAATAATATCTGGCATCACATTCCAATCTATTAACTCAGAAAACTTAGCTTTTTTATGTAAAAATTTACTAGCAGAAACTATAGAATCTTCCATTTTTGTTAAGTTTGCAACTTTAGTTTTATAACCCTCAGAGTAGATAAAACTATTAGGCATAAACTGAGGAATGCCTACTGCTCCAGCGTAAGAGCTTGGTAGATTACATTTATTTGGTGTAATTCCTGCTTTGTAGCAGTGAGAGATAATAGATACCATATTTGTTTTACCCATTTTTATAAGCCACTTGTTGCGTCTTGTATCTGGTTTTACTCGCATTACTAAAGTGTTAAAAACTACAAATGCATCATGTTTTGGTTTTATAATTCCAAGTTTTGTTTCTTTAAGTAAGATAGCAACTATTATCTCACGATTTACACCATATTTTTTTTCAGTATAGTCATAAACCTCTTTGTACTCTTCTAAATGTTTTAAAACTTTTGGTAAAAATTTAACAAGTGTATTATTAGCTTTTTTTTCATTTTTGCTATGTTGTTTAATATATTTTGGTTGTAGATATTTATAACTTATCTCATCAAATTTTTTTGTTTTAAAGTAAGAGAGTAAAAATCTATTTGCGTAGTCATAAGACACGCCTTTTTTTACAACTTTTTGGCAAATATCTTCATAGTTTTTATTTTTAAATTCACAGTTTGAATATTCAGCAAAAAGTAGCGTGCTAAAAAGCAGCAAAGAGATAATTTTTATCATTTAAACACCTTTTATCATTAATTGTCAGACAACCATCAAGCAATTTTATAGTTATAAAGTCCATAAAATAGGGCTTTTTTGATTTATTTTATATATATTTAAGTAACCAGTCAAACAACGGTGAAACAAATTAAATATCATTTAGCCCACCACGGTATATATTTTCTAGCTTTACTCCCAACGCTTTCATCATAGATAAATATTTTTTTATCTTTTAGTGTTGCATTTATAATTTTTGAAACCATTGATATATTTTTTTTATCTATATTAAATCGCTCCCTAAGAGAAGTATTTGTCATATAGTTTTTTTGTAAATATTTTAATCCAGCATGTAAATAACAAGCCCTAGTTCTATCAGATTTATCCATATCTATTAATTCTTTATGTGCAAAAAGTATAGCT
This sequence comes from Sulfurimonas sp., assembly GCA_021648465.1. Taxonomy (GTDB): domain Bacteria; phylum Campylobacterota; class Campylobacteria; order Campylobacterales; family Sulfurimonadaceae; genus Sulfurimonas. The sequence continues at coordinate 29,885 of JAKISR010000010.1, forward strand.
ATTGTATATTCATTAGTTGATTCAAATATAGGGGCAGGAAGTTGATATATTTCACTTTCTATAACTACCTTATCAATACCACTTCCTCTTTCTTCACAAATACCTATTCGTCTCATAAAAGAAGCCAAAGCTTCATTTCTTGATTTTGGAGGAGAGTCTAAAAATCTATCAGTATCAATAAGAGGTTTTCCAGGGTTAGTTACTTCAAATCGATTTGCAAATATTTCTATCATTACAGAGTTTCCTGATTGAGAAAAATCTTGATGAATAAGAGCATTAGCTACTATTTCTCTAATTGATAATTCAGGATACATCTTTTTATTTTCTCTAAAGGCTTGTTTAATGATTTCATTTGAAGGTAGAATATTATTGATATACTCAATTAATCCTTCAAATCCAACTGCATAGCCTTTTTTCCCTTCCATTTCTTTAATTGTTTTAAACTTTGTATCATCTTTGTATTGTATAACTCTAATGGCTTTTCTTTTAAGAGTATTGAATTTATCTAAATTTTTTGCAAATAAGATAGCACCTAAATTTGTAATGGAGTATGTTGCATTATCCATTATTATGATTAGATCATCACTAACTAAATTCTCTAAGATAGCATCTCTATTTTCTGGTAATGGTAACTTTAAAAGTTCAAAATATTTTGTATACTCCAAATAACTTAAAACTTCACTGCCACTAATACTATCTACTGCTATTTGTTTCTCAAAAGGAACTCTATCAAATACTCTCCAAAGTTCTCTTTCTTTTTCTGCTAAATCTTTTAGTTTTTTCTTGTGGGAGTTTAATCTTATGTATTCTATACCACTAAACATAACAGGATTTATATTGGCAGGTGCTATCTCTAATAAAACCATATTTTTTTTATTTATAGTTACTTCATAAAATTTAAAATCTATTTTTGGTGTTAAAAGTTTTAATAGCCAATTCTCTAAAGCTTCACCACCTTTGGTAGTCTTGGATGGTTTAAAGATAGTTCCAAGTAGTTCATGAGTAAAATCATCAACACCCCATATCATAAAAGCATTTGTTTTGCTGTTGAGTGCAGCAGAGTTTGATAAAGCACTTATATATTCACCTATCATCTCTTTATCAAAATTATTGTGCTTAAACTCTAACCACTCTGTTTCAGTAGGTTGTTTTAGTAGTTCTTGAATAAGAGATATTACATATTCTTCACTTCTATCAATACTCATTTAAACACCTTTTTTAGCTTCTGTCTCTAATCATAACAGAAGATGGTATATAAAAGAAGTAATTATTTTACTTTAAATACTTTGTCATGAAACTTATACCATTTGCAACGCTTTTTATTTTTAATACTGTAGATATTATAAGTAAATTTTCTACTACATTCTTGACACTCAAATGTTGCTCTGTTTCTAGCCTTATTATAGTGAAAAAACAAAAAGTTTCCAACTTGATCACCTTTTTTATAGATAATTTTTTCATTTTTAGAGTAATTTTTTTCAGCAAGTAAAGCATCTTCTTTTTGTTTAGCTAACCAAGGAGGTTCATTATCCTCTTCAAATTCATAATCATTCAAAAAGGCATCTTTGACATAATTATCTCTTCTCTATCAACATATCTCTCACAGTTAATGCCACCAAGATTGGTACACATTTCTTTCCACTTACTAGAGTGTCCATCACTATTTGAATGGTGAAAACCCATTTTAAACATAAGTGCGTGAGCATATTCGTGAGCTATTACACTATTAATCATATACTCCATACTTTCTTGCATAACATTTTTATTTAAATATATTTTTATTTTTCCATTTCTATATGAAGTAGCACCGTAAAGTTTGCCTTTAAACTTATCAGTTATGATAAGCGGAACCTTAAATATTATGTTGTAGTGCTGTTGCATATTGTAAAGAATTTCTTGTTCTTTTCTAGATATTAGCTCTTGATATTCATCAGATATTGGATTATTTTTAAATTTATTATTTGAGTACCAGTTATTAACAAGGATAACAATTGCAATTATTATGATTCCAATAAATAAAAATTCTAATTTTTTTGTAAACATTTTTAGCTCTTTTTATTTATTTCATCTAATCTTTGAGGAGTACCAATATCATGCCAAATACCTTGATGAAGTGAGCCACTAATTTTTTTATGATTTATCTCTTTTCTTAGAAGAGGGGCTAAAGTACTTTTTTCACACTTCAAGTCTTTAAACAGTTTAGGTGAATAATAGCCAATACCACTAAAAGTTAATTTTTCTTTTGCATCATTATAAACAATACCATCAATCAATCCAAAATCTCCATTAAAATTATGTTTTGGATTTTTAACCAAAATAAGATGAGCCAAATAATTACCCAAATCAAAATTCCTATCAAACTCATAATCGCAAAAAATATCCCCATTTACAACTAGAAAGGTTTCTTCTCCAAGTAAAGCAAGAGCTTTTATAATTCCACCAGCACTCTCTAAACCACCATTTTTTTGCTCATCAGAGTAAAAAAATTTTACTCCCCATTTTGAGCCACTACCTAAAGCTTCAGGTATTTTATAACCCAAATAAGCAATATTTATAATAATTTCATTAAAACCTAAGGATGCAAGTTTTTCTATGTGCCAAACTACAAGAGATTTGCCTTTGATTTTTAATAGTGGTTTTGGAACATGGTTTGTTAGTGGTCGCATTCTCTCTCCACGACCAGCACAAAGTATCATTGCTTTCATTGATTGATTATAACAAAATGTAAAATAGATAAAGATAAAGTAAGCTTTTAAAGAGTAAAATAGATTAAATTAAATAAAATGAAAACAAGGAAAACAAGATGAGACAGTACGAATCATATAGATGTAACAAATGTGGAAACATAGTTGAGGTACAAAATGTTGGTGGAGGTGAGCTTCATTGTTGTGGTGAAGCCATGGAGATGATTACTGAAAACTTAACGATGGTAAATCTTATGAAAGCATTTGCAGGGGAATCTCAAGCAAGAAATAAATATGAATATTTTGCAAAAGTAGCTCAAAAAGAAGGCTATAGAGATATCGCTGAGCATTTTCAAAGAGCTGCAAATAATGAAAAGACACATGCTAAACTTGAACTTTCATTATGTAACAGGATGCAAAACAGCTCTGAAAATAATTTTGGAGATACAAAAGAAAATCTTCAAATGGCTATAGATGGTGAGTCATATGAAAATACAACTATGTACCCAGATTTTGCACAAATTGCAAAAGATGATGGTCATAAAGAAGCAGCAAGATTATTTAATGGTATAAGTAAAATTGAAGTTGAACATGAGAAAATGTTTCAGATGCTTTTAGATAGACTTAATGCTGATGCCGAGTTTGTTAGTGAAAATGAAGAAGAAGCTTGGATTTGTGAAGTTTGTGGACATATTCATTATGGTAAAAAAGCATTAAAAATTTGCCCCGTTTGTAAACATCCAGAAGCGTTTCAGTCAAGATTAAATTCTAAGAAGTAAATTTTAGTTTGTTGGTTATGATTAAAACCCTCTAAATGTATTAGATACAAAAGCAGTTTTGCCAAGAAGAAGAGCTTGTTCTAGTTCCTGAATAAGTCTATTTTTATTTTTTGGTAAAATTCCTGCTAAGTGAAGAGCATTTGAAGCATGATTTGACCTAAAAATAATTTTATTACTAGGGTTTAGTAATTTTAAAAAGTTTTTTTGTTCATGAAGTAGTTGATAATCATCAAGCATATTAAAATCATTAAAGTGCTTATAAAAAATTTCTTTCGTATCTTCCTCTAAACCTAATTGTAGAGTTGATAGGTAGTTGACTTTTGTGCTATTTATAACTTTCGCACTCTCTTTTATATGTAAATTTGAGTATTTATCACCACCTATACCTAAAATAACTGTTGCAGAGATTTTCATACCAGCCTCGTGAGCTAAATTTAATGAATTTATTATCTCACTTTGACTTACCCCTTTAGTAATTTTTTTTAGTACAGTATCGCTACCTGTCTCTACACCGTAGTAGATAAGATTTAATTTATTTTCAACAAGAGCTTCTAACTCTTTTTTTGATTTATTTAGAATATTTTGAGCAGAAGCATATAATGATACTCTTCTTAGTTTTACAAATAATTTTTGTAGCTGTTTTAATATGGTTAACAACTGTTCATTTTTTAATGAAAGTGCGTCACCATCGGCTAAAAATACTTTAGTTGCATCTGGATAAGACAAAGCAAGAGATTCTATATCTTTTTGTATATCTTCTAAATTCCTCACTTGATAACTTTTTGTTTTATACATTGAACAGAAGCTACAATTATTATAACTACATCCTAAAGTTACTTGAATAATTATATTATTTGCTTCTGATGGAGGTCTAAATAGTGGAAATGAATATTCTAACATTTTGCTTTTAAAAACTCTGCTAACTTTTTTGTCTCATCATATCTACTAGCAGTATCAATAATATATTTTAGTGTAAGTGGTATATCTTTTAAGTAGCAATCTTTCTTATCACGAATAGATAAACGAGAAAATATTCCAAGTACTTTTATATGCCTTTGTAAACCCATAAAATCAAACCATTTTATAAAAGTTTTATTATCAATATTTATAGATTTTTTATCACGAAATTCTAGTACAAGTTTTTCTATTTCTTCTCTTTTATAAGAAATATAACAATCTTTTAAAAGTGAGACTAAATCATAAGTGATAGCTCCATTCATTGCATCTTGGTAATCAATTACACCAATTCTATCATTATTTGTAAGCATAATATTACGAGAATGAAAATCACGATGAACAAAAGTGTTTTGAGGTTGTTGAAGAACTATATTAGATATAGTGTTAAAAGTTTTTTCAATTAGTTCTTCTTCAGCCTCACTTAGAGTGATTTTTAATCTTTTTTGTAGATACCAATCTCTCATCAAATTCATCTCAAAATGTAAAAATGTTTTGTCGTAAATAGGAAGATTTGAAGCATCAGCTTTTTGCATATTTAAAATACAATCAATAGCTTTTGTATACATGGTTTTATAGTTAATATTATTTAGTATATCAAGATAATGAGTGCTTCCAAAATCTTTAATAATTAAAAAACCATTTTCTAAGCTTTGTTCTAAAATTAGTGGAACATTCACTTTTGCACTTAGAAGTTTTTCAGTAACATTTAAAAAAGGTTTTAATGATTCTTTTTCCAAAGATGAATCCATAAGCAAAACTGTTTTGTTATCAGCATTTGTGAGTCTATAGTATTTTCTGAAACTAGCATCAGTAGAAGAGATTCTTATAGAGTAACTTTTATATGGAGTAGTTTTTAACCACTCTTTTATTTTATTCATAAAGAGCACCAAGTATAGTATCTTTTGAAGCGCCAGTAACAGAGGAAAGCTTTACTTTTTCTTTATGTATTCGTTTATATGCAAGCCATGCAAAAGCCATTGCTTCCATGTATTCACTGCTTATTCCACATTCATCACTTGAAACAACATCTATTTTCTTTAGATTTGCTTTTAATCTTTTCATAAGTTGTATATTTTTAAGACCACCACCACAAACAATCAGTAAAGAAATAGATGTCTTTTTGACCTCTTCGGCAATACTTTTAGCAGTTAATTCTAGTAAGGTTGCTTGAATATCTTTACCGCTAAGATAAATAAAATCTTTTAGTTGTTTTTGAAGCCAGTTTTCATTAAAATATTCTCGTCCTGTACTTTTTGGAGGGTTTTTTAAAAAGTATTTATCACTAAGTAATTTATCTAATAATTTTTTACTTACTTTTCCAAGTCTTGCCCATCGCCCATTTTTATCAAGAGGAAGATTTTTTTTATAAGAGACCCAATAATCCATAAGAATATTCCCACAGCCTGTATCATAACCAGTTGGATTTTCTCCCAATACACTGAGATTAGCCATACCACCAATATTTACAACTCCTATATTACCTTTAAGGCGAGAAAATAAATATTGATGAAATGCTGGAGCAAAAGGAGCACCTTGACCTCCAAGGGCTATATCTTTTTGTCTAAAATCATTAACAACACTAATGTTTGTTAGCGCTGTTATAACACTGGCATTTCCTAGTTGCATAGAGAATGGATATCTAGCATTTGGTTCATGCCATAGTGTTTGACCATGCAAACCAATAGCCTTAACCATTTTCTTTTTAATTTTTTTCTCTAATAAAAAAGCACTTATAGCTTGTGCAAAAAGATAACCCAATTGAGTATCTAATCTACCAATTTTTTTTAAAGTTGTTTTACCGTTTATAGCAGTTAAGATATTTGCTTTTAATTTTTTACCAAAAGGATATTTTTGAGAATGTAAAAGTTCAAAACTATTACCTTTAATTTCACAAAGAGCTATATCAATTCCATCAAGACTAGTCCCAGACATTACACCTATATATAATTCATCCATCACTCTCTCCTAGTTGCATAATTAAAAAAGCTACAGCAGTACCTATGACCATCTGCCATGAAAAACCAATGTTTATACCAAAAGTATAAGATTGTAGAGCTAAAACCGTAATAAAACCACCAATAAGTGAGTATAAAACTGTAGTTGTATTTCCACGAGAAGTAAAAATTGCTGAGAAATAAACACCCAATAATCCAGTATATGCAAATGCCATAATACCAAGCGCAAAACTAAGTAGTGAAAGATCACTATAGCGTTGCCAAAAGTAACTTATCATTGCCATAATACAAAGAGCTACAGCAAAAAATAGTACGGCAAATCTGGAAGCTTTTATAAAGTGGGTATCATCAACATAGCCTTGCTTTAATTTCCATGGTTTGTAAAGGTCTTCGATTGCTACAGATGCCATAGCACCAAGAACAGAGTTTGTACTAGATAGTGCTGCTGCAATTGCTCCTACTGTAACTAAACCTCGCAGTCCTTCTGGCATCTCATTTAAGATATAGTACATAAATATAGTGATATTTTCCCCACTAAAACTTTGAGTTATATCACTTTGTAAATAAAAAAGAAAAAGAAACACTCCGATAGTTAAAAATAAAAGCACAACAGGGATAGCTAAAATAATTGAAAAAATTAGAGATTTTGCAGCTTCATTTTTATTTTTACAAGTAAGAACTCTTTGTGTCATATCTTGATCAAGACCAAAAGCGGCTATATTAAGAAGTAACCAACCACTCAAAAGCCCAATAAGACTAAATTTACCATCTATAGAGGTATCAATAAATTTTAGTTTATTGTGCTCTTGTAGAGTACTTAAAATATTAATATTTTCTAAAGAATAATAAAGAAAAATCAATACCGCAATGCCAGCTCCTATATAAGTGATTGCTTGAATAGTATCACTCAAAATAATTGAACGAACACCACCAAAATATGCATAAGCTAACGCTCCAAATATTAGTATAAATATAGATATAACCATATGTAAGAATGTTATATCACTAAAGAGTATCATTGAAATTGCTAATGCTCCGATGTAGAGTCTTGCCCCACTTGCAAGTATTCTTCCAATTAAAAACATTACACCAGCTTGTTTTTTAGCACTTTCTCCATATCTGACTTCTAAAAGCTCGTATACTGTAACTGCCCTCATCTCATAAAATTTTGGGATAAGAACAAAAGCTACAAATATTACAGCAAGTAAAGCAGAAAAATAAAAACCTATAAAAGTAAAATCATGTGCATATGAAAATTCAGGAGCACCCAAAAAAGTGGCAGCTGATTGTGAAGTTGCTAAAACTGAGATAGCAACAGCGAACATTGGCATCTTGTTTGAGCCAGTAAAGTATTCTCTTGAAGAGTTGATTTTATAGCGACTTAGAAGAAAAGAAGAGAGAGCTAAAATTAAAAAATAACCTATAAATACAACCCAATCAAAAATTGAAAAAGCACTTTGCATCAGAGAGAAATTCTTTTTTTATGAAGTTGTTTTATTCTTGCATTTGATTCTAAAATTTTATCTAGTGAAATAGAACCATTTTTGATTTGAGCTAGTATAATTTTTATAAGTTCATCAATATCTTGATTTGCTAATTGGTTTGCAAAAAGTAAGATATCAACTCCAGAATTAATAGCTAAAGTTACAGTTTGTTCTAAAGAATAATGTTTTGAAATTGCTTTCATCTGTAAATCATCACTAATAATTATGTTTTTGTATCCTAGTTGACCTCTTAAAAGTTTTGTGTTTACATTATAAGAGAGGGTAGCGGGGTATTTTTTATCAAGATTAGAGTTAAAAACATGAGCTGTCATAATCATCTCAACATCATTAGATTTAATAAGTTCTTTGTAGGGCTTTAACTCTTTTTTGCTCCAAGTATTTGTTATATCAACAAAACCTTTGTGTGAATCATCAAGTGATGAACCATGACCAGGAAAATGTTTTAAAACAGAAAAAATATTTTCACTTTTTAATGAGTTTATAAATATTTTTGCATATTTAATTACTTTATCTGGATTATTTCCATAAGAACGCTCAAGACCAACTATAACTTTGTTTTTTGAATTTATTGCCAAATCAACAACAGGAGCAAAGTTAGTATTTATACCAGAGTCGTTTAGCATCTGAGCTAAAGTTTTATATATATTTTTAGCTTCTCTTTCATTTAATTTAGATATCTTTTGAGCTGATGGAATCTTCTTAAAACCATAAGATGATTTTAGTCTTGCAACTTTCCCCCCTTCTTGATCAACAGAGATTAAAAGTGGCTTTTTTGATATATTTTTTAGTGCTGAGGTTAAGAGCTGTAGTTGTTTTGGGGAACTTATATTTTTTATTTTATCTTTATCGTTATAAAAACGATCAAACAAGATAACACCACCAAGTTCATATTTTTTTATGTGCCGTAATATTTCACTGTTTTTATCTATAGTTTCGTCTGGGAATCCAATAAGAAGCATTCTTCCTATCATTTTTTGAAGTTTTTCATCGCTTGGAAGTTTTGCTGTGTTTGTTGCACCAAGAGTTAATACAATGCCGATAAATAATATAAAAAATTTCTTCATTTTAATGAAGCAGCTTTAGAGCTACTTGTGTTTCCGCCATTATTAGTTGTCTCTTGAGCCGGGTTTTATAGCTTTGGAGCCATTTTTACAAAGTGGACAATCATCGGGTGAATACATCTCAAATGTAAAATCATCAAGTGTAAAAAATGGAATGTTTTGAGATAATTTACAGTTTGCTTTAGTTTTAATATTATTATTTCCACTTTTACAAAAACCACGATTTGCAAGTGAAGCAATACCAACAATTTCACCACCAAGCTCTTTTACAGCACGAGCGGCTTCCATAGCAGAACCACCAGTAGTGATAATATCTTCACATATTAAAACTCTTTCACCTTTTTTAATCTCAAAACCACGGCGAATATTCATCTCTCCATCAACTCTTTCAGCAAAAATTGAGCGAACATCAAGTGCAGTTGCAAGAGCAAAACCAGCGATTAAACCACCAAGAGCAGGAGCACATACGGTATCTATATTTAAACCACTCTTTTTTATTTGTTGTGCTAAGGCGTCTGCTAGAGCTTTTGCAGTTTTTGGATTTTCTAAAACTTTTGCTGATTGAAGATAAAATTGTGAATGATTTCCAGAGCTTAGTTTAAAATGCCCTTCTAATAGAGCATCTGAGTTTATATAAATTTGTTTTATATTCATTAATTATACCTTTAGTATTTCAGCTTCTTTATTTTTTAGAATAGTGTCAATTTCGCTACTAAATTTATCAGTTGTTTTTTGTATCTTATCTTGAGCTGATTTTGATTCATCACTTGTTATTTCTTTGTCTTTTTCAAGTTTTTTTACTTGGTCATTTGAGTGCTTTCTATCATTTCTGATAGAGATTTTCGCAGTTTCACCCATCCCTTTCATTTGCTTTACAGAGTCTTGTCTTTGCTCAACTGTCATTGCAGGAAAAAATAGTTTAATTTGATCACCATCATTGTTTGGATTTGCTCCAACATTAGCAGCAGCAATAGCACTTTCAATATCTCCTAAAAGATTTTTTTCCCATGGATTTACAACAATAGTTGTAGCATCTTGAGCTATTACAGAACCAACCTGATCAAGTGAAGTTTGAGTTCCATAGTAGTCTATTTTTACATTATCTAAAACTGAAGTGGTCACCTTTCCTGTTCTAAGTGTTTTAAAATCTCTTTGCATATGTTCTATACTTGATCTCATTTTTGTTTCACATTCGCCATATATTTCTTCTAGCATTTCTCTTCCCTTGTTTATGAAAAATAATTGTGTAATTGTAACATAAAAGTAATATTAATTGAGGTTATTTATGGGTTTATATAATAATTGATATTTGATTTTTACCATACTGTTTTGCTTGGTAAAGGGCATCATCACATTTTTTATAAATTTGATTTTCACTTAATATATCATTTGGCTTAATAATATAAATTCCTGCAGAGATAGTAAGGTATTTAGAAGCAGTATTTTGTAAATGTTCTATTTCTAAATTTTCAATATATTTTCTTGTGTTCTCAGCAATAGTAAAAGCATCTTTTTTATTTTTAACATTATAGAGCATACCAAACTCTTCACCACCTAATCTAAATACATAGTCATTAGGTCTTTTTATCACTTGTTTTAGAGCAAGAGCTACTCTCTTTAATGCTATATCGCCATCTTGATGTCCATAAGTATCATTATACTGTTTGAAAAAATCAATATCTAAAAGTACAAAACAAAGTAAGGAGTTAGCTCTACAAGCAATTTTTATTTGTTGAGAAAAAATTGTATCAAAATGTCTTCTGTTAAAAAGAGAAGTTAAACCATCTGTTATAGCAATTTTTTCAATAGTTTTTCTATCTGTAATATCTCGCTTTATGGCAGTATAACCAATAATATTTCCATTTAAATCACAATCGGGAGATATAGTAGTATCCACCCAATAATAATCACCATTTTTCTTTGCATTTTGTATGTCACCACTCCAAATTTGACCTTTTGATAAAGTATCCCACATATTAGTGAAAAATTCATCTGACATACGAGAACTTTTCATTATCCTATGATTTTTACCTATTAAATCTTTTTTAGAAAACCCAGAAAGAATACACAATTGCTCACTTATCTCTATTATATTACCATCTAAATCTGTTTTAGAGATAAGAACATTTTTATCTATTAATTTTAAATATTTAGAAGATTCATCATCTATTTGTGCTTTATAGATGTATGTCGTCATGATTGATACAATTTGTTGTAAAAAATTTAAATCAATATCATTAAATTTATCATCAATTGTTAACTGTATGGTTCCTATACTTTTTTCAAATTTTAAAAGAGGGATAGTAATCAATTTTGTACAAGTTGTTTCTACATTTCCTAAATTAGTAGGAATTTGTACATTTTTAATATTTATTTCTCTCTCTAGTATATTTTCTGAAATTAAATTTTCATGTAAATCAAGGGTTTGTTTTAGAGAATCTTTTTTAATTCCATAAGCAGATCCCAAATATAATTTAAAATTTTCTTTATCAAATATATATAAAGAACCATTAATAACATCGAATTTTTTTACAAGATGATTAAGTGAGATATTACATATCTTCTCAAGTGTTATGTTCTGTGAATAATCATCTCTTAGAGCATTGATAAATTGATTTTCATCATGTGCTTTTTTTGATGCTTTAATCTCTCTTTGGATTTTAAAAAAAGTCATATACATTGAAAATATTATGATTAAAATGATTAAAACATAAAAGGTTGTTCCTAAAAACAATCTATTTTTTAATTCAAATACTCTCTCTTGTAATTTTTTTGTAAGTAATTTTTTTGTAAATATAGTTAAATAACTTAAGTTATTTACTAATTTTGAAGTTTCAAAAAAATACTCCTCTGATGATACTTTTTCTTGATGAATGTTATTTACAATATTGCTTATATTTTTAAAGTCATTATCAATATTTAAAAGTAAAACTTTAAAATTTGATTCTTGATCAAAATGAATTTTTGTTATTGAGTATTGAACTTTTTTCATAATATCTTTAAATGAGCGTAAATAGTTTTTTAATAAAAAAATCTTTTCATTTTTATTTGTATAATCTTTACTTAAAATATTTGTACCAACACCTCTGATTTTTGCTATATATTCAATAGCTTCAGGAGTACTTAATATAGAAATGGAAATTAAAAAATATATTTTCCTGTCTTCTTCAAAAAGTAAATAAGATGAGTCAGCAACATTATTTTTTTTATGCTTTAAAAGATTTAATAAATGGGTATATCTATTAAAGTACTCATCTCTAGACATCTTTTTAGATAAAGCAAGAAATTCTAAAAAATATTCTTCTATTTTATTTTCATGTAATAATTGTATAGATTCTAAAAGATTTGGATTTGATAAATTATCAATAGAATCTTTTAAAACATTTTTAAATTGGCTTAAGCCCCGAAGTTCTCTAAGATGAAGATTTAAGTTGTGAATTTTGGTAATTTTTGATAATCCAATAATTTCTTTTTTTGTTTTATCATATTCTACTTCATACTTTAAATAAACACTAAAAAATAATATGGAAAATATTATAATAAAGGCAGTACCTACCACTATTATTTGTTTTTGCGAATTCATTATTGTTCTTTTGTAACATAGATAAAACCATTATATCAAGGGGTGTTTTAAGAGAAAATTAAAAATTAAGTGTAAGATATAAAGTTAATGTATAAATTTATATTATGAATAGTTGCAATTATATGCAACTATTTTGGAGATGTTTCTTCATTTGGTACTGATATTGGTATAGAAGTTTCATTTGGCACAGTTGTAGATGGAGCTACAATATTGGTTGTTTCAATCAAGCTGTCTATAACTGATTTATCAGCAGCTGTTGAGTACATATAACCTAATGTTATTGTATTTGCTACAAATATAAATCCTATAAAGAATGTTGCTTTTGCTAAAAAACTATTTGGTCCTTTAGCACCAAATACAGATTCATTTGAACCACTATATGCACCAAGACCAATGCTTGAGCTTTTTTGCAGTAGCACAGCAATAGTTAAAACTACAACTAAAACAATTTGCACAATGAGTAAAAAATCGGCTGTCATTTATATATCCTTTAGGGAGCATCCCTATTTAAAAAGTGGCGAATTATACCAAAAAAATAATATATTGCAAAATTAGGTATAATTTTAAAAATTTTTGGAGAGAAAATGAGTTTAAAAAACATTATACTTATTCTTATATTTATTATTTTTATCTCCTTGTTGATAACAATGGACAAAAATAAACCTGTTAGTGACAATATTAAAAAAACGACTATAGCAACTAGTACTTTTTCTCTTTATGATATAGTAAAAAACATAGCAAATGATAACGTTGATTTATTTATGATTTTGCCTTTTGGTGTTGACGCACATAGTTATGAGCCAACCCCAAAACAAGTTATAAAATTACATAAAAGTGATTTAGTCATCTATAGCGGGGCAGGATTAGAGCCATGGATAAGTGGTTTTGAATTTCAAAACAGAGCTATAGATATTAGTTTACATGTAAAACTAAAAGAATTAGATAAACATGAACATTGTAATGGAAATCATCATGAACATATACAAAATTTTGATCCCCATTACTGGTTAGATATACAAAATATGATAATTGCAACAAAACTTATTACGAGGGAACTTATAAAACTCTCTCCTAAGAATAAAGAACTATATATTAAAAATAAAGATATTTATATAGAGAAATTAAAAAATCTTGATAAAAATTATAAAAATAAATTAGCCATTTGTAAATTAAATACTATAGTGGTAAACCACAATGCCTTTTCATATCTATCTAGTAAATATGACTTTAAAGTAAAAGCCCTTAGTGGTTTTTCTCCAGAGGTACAGCCTAGTGCAAAAAATATGGCTAATTTAATTGAATATGTTAAAGAGTATAAAATATCAACAATATTTTTTGAGAGTTTTGTTAGTGATAAAGCTATTAAGAGTATAGCAAATGAAGCAAAAGTAAATGTTGATGTTCTTCAACCACTTGGAAATATTACAGCTGATGAAGCAAACCAAAAGCTCACTTACGAGGATATAATGAAAAGTAATTTAGAAAAAATTTCAAAGGCTCTAGAATGCCAATGAAATTTAGTGTTCCTATCTTTAGTGTTAGAAATTTAAATTTTAATATTAAGGGTCAGAAAATCCTTTCAAATATATCTCTTGATATTCTTGCTTCAGAATATATTGCTATTATTGGTCCAAATGGCGGAGGTAAAACTACACTTATTCGAATGCTTTTAGGATTAGATAAACCAACAACTGGAGAGATTAAAATCTTTGGTAAAAGACTTAAAGATTTTAAAAAATGGTATAAAATAGGTTATGTTCCTCAGCGTGCTTCACATGTTGATAGTGCTTTTCCAGCAACAGTTCTAGATATTGTGAAGATGGGAAGAACAACACAAAGAGGCTATTTTAGCTCTTTTAGTAAAGAGGATAAAAAACTTGTTCATGATGCAATGCAAAAAATGGATGTTTTAGATTTAGCAGATAAAATGGTTGGAATACTCTCAGGCGGACAAAGACAAAGGGTTATGATAGCCCGTGCCCTTGCTTCTAAGCCAGAAATTTTGATTTTAGATGAGCCAAATACTGGCGTAGATATGCTTTCTCAAAAAAACTTTTACGCACTTTTGAAACAATTAAACAAAGAGGATGGAATTACTATTGTTTTTATTACACATGATATTGGTGTAATAGCGGATGACATAGCAAAACTTTTTACTATAAATCAAAAAGCAGTTATATGTAATGATCCAAAACAGATTTTGAGTTGTGCAGACATGAGTGAGCTTTATGGTATAGAGGCTCACCTTCTTCATAATCATAAGCATGAACATTAAATGGTAGAGATGTTCGAGTATGATTTTATGCAAAGAGCTTTTATAGTAGGTATGATTATAGCTGTGCTTGCTTCTGTAAGCGGAACATTTGTAGTATTGCGTCGTTACTCTATGATAAGTGAGACACTTGCACACTCAGCTTTAGTAGGTGTTGCAGTTGGTCTTGTTGCAGGTTTTAACCCTCTGTGGATGGCTGTGATAGTAGCAATTTTTTCTGCTTGGCTAATAGAGTATTTAAGAAGTGAGTTTTCACTTTATTCAGATGCTATTTTAGCTATTTTGCTTTCAGGTTCACTAGCAGCTGCTGTAATAATTGTTTCACTTGGAGGAGCTTTTAATAATTCTTTGTTTTCTTATCTTTTTGGTTCTATACTTTCAGTAAGCTATGAAGATGTTGTAACTATTTCTATTTTTGGGACCATGGCTTTAGTCACTTTATTACTTTTTTCAAAAGAATTATACTTTGTTGCTTATGATGAAGAAGTTGCAAAAACAAGCGGTGTTAAAGTAAAACTATTAAATTTCTTACTTGTTAGCGTTGTTGCTATTATCATCGCTCTATCTATTAGGGTCGTCGGAAGTTTACTTATTGGTGCTTTGATGGTTATACCAACAATAGCCGCGTTGCAGTTTAAAGTAGGATTTGTAAAAACAGTTATGATTTCACTTGTTTTTGCATTAATTAGTGTTTTTGCAGGGATGACCCTATCTTTTCATTTTTCACTTCCATCAGGAGCAACAATTGTTTTATGTGTTCTTTTTATTTTTATAATATCTTTAATTATAAATAGAAAATGAAAATAAGTTCAGAATTCTCTAAACATGCTCTAGAGTATAATAATCATAATATAATACAAAATAAAGTTATAAAAAAACTTCTTTCTTGTATTGATCAAAAGCCAAAAGATATTTTAGATTTGGGATGTGGAAATGGTTCATTATGTAAAGCAATTGATTGGGATTATAATCATTTTACAGGAGTTGATTTTGCTCCAGGAATGTTAGAACTACACCCAAAATCAAAAAAAATAGAAGCAATATATGGTGATTTTAATGATAAAACACTCTTTGATAATCTACATACATATCAATATGATTATATTTTTTCAGCTTCAGCTCTTCAATGGGCAGAGAATTTAGATGAAGTATTCAAAAGTATTCAAAAATTTAACACACCAATCGCTTTAGCAATTTTTACATCAAACACTTTTAAAAGTATAAATGACACAGCTTCTATAAATTCTTTACTTAGAAGTGTAGATGAGATAGATAAAATACAAAAAAAATATTTTAATGTCAATTTTGAGGTTATAAATTATAAATTAGAGTTTAAATCAACTAGAAATATGTTTAGATATATCAAAAAGAGTGGAGTGAGTGGCACAAGAAAAATTTTAAACTATAAAGAGAGTAAAAAATTATTTAATGAATATCCACTTAATTATTTAGAGTTTGAAGTAGTTTTTATCACATCTTAATTTCTATAGTAAGTTAAAACGATTTCTTTTTCTAAAGAGTACAGTTCATATCTTATTTGTTTAAAATTTTCACTATCTTTTTCACTATGAAGTTTATATATTTCTTCTAATACCCTTGAAGATTCTTGAGCTCTTTTAAAGTTAGCTATTATAATACTTGAAATATTTATACGATAAAATTCACTCTCTATAGTAGAAGCAAGCACATCATTATTAACATCGCGAGATTTAAGTAGATTCTCTGTTTCTTGAATATTTATTTTATGCCTAATTAGCTTTAGTTTTAAAGATATTTCTTGGTTATTATAACGATATCTTATAATATCTTCAACAACTCTAATCCCCTCTTTGAGGCGATTTAGATTTGCATCAATCACTCGATAAAGCTCGAGATCATGATGTAGTTCTGATGACATGCTAATCATCACCTTTAAATATACCAAAAAGGTGAAGAAGAGCTGTAAAAATATTTAAAAAATCAAGATAAAGTGCAATTGCTCCATCAATTGGTGTTTCATAAGCACCTTTGATAATATTTTGAGTATCATATACAACTAAAATACTAAATAATAGAACAACAACTCCAGAGATTATAATTGACATTAATGGACTACCCATAAACATATTAATTACAGAGAAAATTATAATTACCACTAAAGCAATCATTAATGGTTTTCCATAACCAGAAAAATCTTTTGTTGTTTTAATTGCATAAAAGCTCATTGCGCCAAAAATAAGTGAAGTCATTGCAAAAGCATTACCAATTATTGCCCCACCACCACTCATGCCAAGAGTTTTAGCAAGCAAAGGCGCTAACATTAAGCCTGTCATAAATACAAAGCTAAACATAACCACAAGGTTGATTCCAGGCTTTCGTTTTACAAAAAATAAACCTATTAATAGCCCAATCTCTAAAATAAATAGAGGTATAAAATAAGCTGAAATAGTCCCAGCTATAGGAACACCAACATAAGCACCAACAGCACCAGCCATCATAGAGGCAGCAAAAAGTTTATAAGTTTCTTTCACAAAAGATATAATTTGTGTGTCACTTCTAGTATTATTAGTATATGCAGATGTATTTTCTCTTGCATAATCACGATCATAAAGTCCCATGTTTTTCCTTTTTATAAAATAATAATAAAACATATAAAATGTTTAGTTATAAGTATTTTATATATAAAGAGTTAATAAATAGCAACAAACAATAATAATCTAAGTACAAAATATGCGCTATATGTTAATTTAGTTATTAAAATATTAGCTTTACGAAACCCCACATAAGAAACCATCCCAACATTTAAATCTGAAGTGCAACTTTCAAGTTAAAAAATCATATCATTTTTTCCTTAAGCTGCTGCTTCTAATCCATAAAAAACTTCATTTGGAGTTCTCCAATTGAGAGATTTTCTTGGTCTAT
>JAKISR010000069.1 GCA_021648465.1 Sulfurimonas sp.
GATTTTAATTTTGGTTTATTTTGTGTTTGTGCCATTGTATCCCCTTGAGTTTATTTTATTATAGAATAAACATTAAAAGATAACCTGTCAATTATGTATTATATTTATACTGAAATATTTTAACATTGGAGTTCATTTTGTAACATTATTTATTTAGTAATTTTTCTAATTCAGAGAGTTTTTTTATTTTATATGTAGCTTTTGAAAAATCATGTGTAGAAGTAAAATCATTATGAACGATTACACATTCTATTCCTGCTCTATAGGCTGATGTCAGTCCTCTTTGTGAGTCTTCAACTACTATTGCTTCTTCTTTATTTGCGTTAAATTTTTTTAGTCCACTTAGATATGGTTCTGGATGTGGTTTTGAGCGTTTGTAATCTTCTACACAAAGAGTGAACTCCATAAAATCAACTATACCTCTACCGTTATGTATAAGCTCAAAATCATCTCTTTTTGAAGTTGTGATTATTCCCATTTTATATTTTTTAGAAAGTTCTTTTAAAATATCTTGTACACCATTTATGGCAATATCTTCATTTTTTATATATTTTTGATAATAGATATCTCTTTGTATTCTAGCTTTTACTATCTCTTTTTGTGAAAATCCTCTAATCTCTGCTATCTCCCAAGCTTTACCACCTCTTGCCATTATCTCCATATAAACATCAAACTCTAACTCAAGTGAAAAAAATTCTTTTAACGCTTTTTTGTTTGATTTAAAGTAATACATTTCAGTCTCAACAAGTACACCATCATTATCAAAAAGTATGTATTTTTTCATAAAGTGATTATACTATCTTCTTCGATAACTAAGTGCCTCCAATAGGTGCTTTTTTTCTATAGTTTCACTTTTATCCAAATCAGCAATAGTTCTCCCCACTTTTTGGATCTTTTTTATACTTCTAAAAGAAAGAGTAAATCTATCTATGGCAATATCTAGTGTATTTTGTGCTTCATTGTTAGGTGTACAAAACTTTTCAATCTCTTTATCATTTAATTTTGCATTAAAACTGCTTTGTTTTCTGTTTTTTGCAAATATATGAGCTTCTACAACTTGTCTATGTAACTGTTTTGAGGTAACGCTTATTTTATCATCAGCACTCACATTTTGCATAATAACATTTAAATCAATCCTGTCTAAAAAAGGATCTGAGAGTCTATTTTTATATCTCCCAATTTCAAGTTCATTACATCTACACTCTAAATGTTGATTTAGCAAGTTTCCACATGGACAAGGATTCATAGCACCAATAAATAAAAAATCACAAGGATACTCCACTTTAGAGCTTACTCTTGATATTCTTATGCGATTGTCCTGCATAGGTTCTCTTAGAGCTTCTAGTATATTTTTTGAAAAGTGAGGAAGCTCATCAAAAAACAAGATGCCATTGTGAGCTAAACCAACTTCACCAATCTGAGCTTTGTGTGAACCACTGACATTTCCACTAAAACATGCTACAATATAACACTAAATAAGGACTTTATAGATGATTATTCCACTTAACCTTGCTACAAATACCTATAAATCTTGCTACAACCTTGAATATATCCAACTAAATAAGCTACAACATTACCAACCAAAAGGTGACAAATGAAGATATCTATGAAAAAGAGGAAAATAGGCTATACATATGGAAGTGTATCTGGACACTTTGCATTTCGCAAACAAAAAAGCATTGCCTTTGAATCAACACTTGAAAGAGATTTGCTCACATTATTAGAATTTAATGATAGTGTCGATGATGTAATTGAGCAACCACTTACTATTGAATATGTAAACCACAATGGAAGAAATGTGACATATACACCAGATTTTCTAGTTGACTTTAAAGAGGCGGAGGCTTCAGCCCTAAAGAGACTTAGAAAACCGCTCTTAATTGAAGTTAAGCCCAGAGAAAAAATACAAAAGCATTTTTCAGAACTCAAGCCTAGATTTAAAATTGCAATGCGATATGCACGCGAAAATGATATGGTATTTAAAATATATGATGAAAGCAAAATCAGAACACCATATTTAAAAAACATTCTTTTTCTAAAGAGGTATAAAAGGCTTACATATAGGGAAGAAGATGAATCAAATATTTTAGCCTATATAAATAGCTCTGGTTCACTAACTATTGAAGCTGTTATTGAGTATCTATTTGTAAGCAAAGAACAAAAATCTCTTGGCTTAGGACAAATATGGAATTTACTTGCAAATAAGAAACTACTATGTGATTTTAGTAAAATACTCGATAAACAGACGATAGTTTGGGTAAACGATAATTTATTATTTGGAGGAGATGATGCATAAAGAAGAAGCAATGCAATCGGTAAAACTCAATAGGAGCAGTATTCAAATCAAAGAAAATGAATATGTTGAGTACAAGGGCGAAGTATATAAAATCTCAAGTATTATCGACTTCAACGAAGTTGTTGGTATTGACATAAAGACAAAGAGAGCTAAAAGACTACGAATAAGTGATATAAAGCCTATCTCAAATGATAAAGATATCAAGCTACCAATATTTAATGATATAGGAGAATATACAGATAGTGAGTTTCAAGAGATACAGAAAAAATATTTAGCTATTGAGCCTCTTTTATCTGATCATATTTCACGAAAAGAGATTGAAGAGCATGCAAAAAAGATTGATATTCACTATACAACACTCTACAGATGGCTAAGACGATATCAATCAACGGGTACACTTTTAGGTTTGCTTCCAAAACCATCGGGAAGAAAGAAAGGAGAGACTAGACTTGACTATGCTACTGAACAGCTTATGCAAGATATTATAAATACCTACTATCTTTCAAAGCAAAAACCATCTATTCAAGCGGTAATTCGCAAGATAAATATTGAATGTAAAAACCGCAAGATCGTTGCACCGGGGAAAAATACAATCAGAAACAGGATTCATAAACTCTCAGAATATGAGGTACTTAAAAAGCAAGGCAATCGCTCTATGGCAAGAACTAAGTTTGAGCCTGTACCTGGAAAGTTTGAATCTGATTATCCTATGCAACTTATTGAGATTGACCACACTCCTGTAGATTTAATTTTAGTTGATGATGAACATAGAGAGCCCATAGGAAGACCTTGGATAACTGTAGCGATTGATATCTATAGTCGAATGATAGTTGGATATTATTTATCACTTAGTGCTCCTAGTGTTACCTCTGTTGCTATGTGTATTACAAATGTGGTACTTCCAAAAGACAAACTTCTTTTAGAATTAGATATTGATTCTAATTGGGATGTTTGGGGCTTTCCAGAGACTATACATGTTGATAATGGTGCAGACTTTAGAGCAGAGGCTATTAAAGTTGCTGGATTAGCACATGGAATAAATATAGAGTTCCGCCCAGTAGGAAGATCTAACTTTGGAGGACATATTGAGAGAGTAATAGGAACTCTTATGAATGCCGTACATGAAATTCCAGGTACTACCTTTTCAAATATACAAAAACGCCAAGAGTATGATTCAGATAAGCACTCCTCAATGACATTTAGTGAGTTTGAAAAGTGGCTAGTGACCTTCATTACGAAAATCTATCATAAGAGAAAGCATACAGGAATCAACCTATCTCCAGAACAACTTTGGGAAGATGGAGTATTTGGAGAAGATGCACCAGTAGGATTAATGCCAAAACCTACAGACCCACTGAGTGTAACAATTGATTTTTTACCAATCTTCAAAAGAACTATTCAAAAAAATGGTGTTAATATAGACGGTATAAACTATTATGACCACCTATTGCGTTCAAAAATTAATATGCTTGATGAAGATGGAAAGAAAAAACGATTTATTTTTAAAAGAGATCCACGGAACATAAAGTTTATCTGGTTTTATGATGATGAGACTATGGAGTATTTTAAAATTCCAGCAGCGGACCAATCAATGCCAGATATGACTTTGTGGGAATTAGAGTCCATTAAAACTCACTTACGAGAGTCAGGTTCAAGACAAATAAATAATGCTGAAATATTAGAAGCTCATGAAGAACTAAACAGACAAATAGAAGATGCATCTGAAAAAAGCAAAAAAGCAAGACGAGCGAAACAAAGACTTAAGAATAAAGATAAAGAGATGGTTCAACAAACCCCACCAAAAGAGATACTACCAAAGGTTCAAGACGATGATGATTTTTGGGATGAAGATGTTTCAGATATAGCAGAGGATTGGTAATGGAGATATTATATAAACATCTAAATGAGCAGTGTCAAGATATCGTTTTATTGGATGCTAAAGATAGAATACGATACATGCATAAAGATATTTTGATTGAGTATCCCAAAATAAAAGAGATTCACAGTCTGCTTAATCAACTGATGGATAGACCAAAAAAACCTAGAATGCAAAACCTCTTAATTATTGGAGAATCAAACATCGGTAAGACTTCTATCATATCTTCATTTGAGAAGAAGCATCATAGTTATGGTATAGAAGATGAAAATGAGATGAGTGTTATAGTAAGACCTGTTATTCTAGCACTAGCCTCTGACAATGCAGATGTCAAAGATTTATACACATCTATCCTTGAATCGTTTTGGTCACCTTTTAATCCAGGAGACACACTTGTGAAACTACGACATCAAGTTTTTCATCAGATGCAAGAGTGTAATGTAAAGATACTCATAATTGATGAGATACACCATTTTTTAAGAGGTACTTCTAAACAGCAACGCAATGTGATGGATGCACTCAAAAATATTGGCACTAAACTAATGATACCTATCGTAGGTGTTGGACTAAGAGAGGCTTCTCTAATTTTAACCTCTGATCCACAACTTAGTAGCAGATTTGACTTGATTAAATTATCAAAGTGGGAACTCAATAAAGATTTTAGAGTACTCCTACAAGCATTTGAAAAGAGATTACCACTTAAAAAGCCTTCTAATCTTGCATCTAAAGAGAAAGCCACACTTCTGCATATGATTTCCCAAGGTAATTTAGGCAACTTGCATAGACTTTTAATAGAGTGTGCCTCTTATGCCATTGAAAATGAAATAGAAGAGATAACTCTTAATATTATCAATAAGTTTAAATGGATTAAACCGACCAACTCTTTAACACCTAGAGAGATACCAATTTAAAATGAAACTTGCTATTGAGCCAAAAGTTTTTAGTGATGAATCACTCAACTCTTGGCTCATAAGAGGTTCAATTGCAAATGGAAGTGACCCACGAAGCTTTTATATTGCTTTATGGGAAGAGTATAAAGCTTGGAACAAAGATTTAGACAAACACTTACCAAAACAACAAGCTTATTCTTTAGCAAAAATGACAGCACTTACTCCAGAAGAGATTAAAAACTTAACATTAGAGCCTTATCTCCAAAAGATTATTAATAAGCCTTTAAATCCCTTAGGTTTGTGGTATTTTTTAATTCCTAGAGGCAAGAGAGGTTTATCTCAAACAAATGGGATGCACTTTTGTTCTGAATGTCTTAGTGATTCAACTCCATATTTAAAAAGACAATGGCGATTAGCGTGGAACATAGGGTGTCCTGTTCACAAGATCAAACTTCTAAATAGATGCCCAAACTGTAAGATTATATTTTCTCCTCAACTTTTAAAGTATGACACACCAAAAATGTACCTATGTAGCTCGTGTGGATTTGACTTAAGAGACTCAAGAACTACACCCGCCAATGGGAAAGCTCTTAAGTTTCAAGAGATGCTCAATAATGCCATTTTCAATGCACAGACAACATCTTTTCCAGCATTGCACACACAATCGCTTCAAGACCTGTTTATGACCATTAGAAGCATAATCCCATTTTTACTACATACATACAAACTAAAGAAGTATCATCTTTTCTTTGAGACACTCAGTCTTGATATTAGCTATATGGAAGAAAATAAAATAATGAATGTCTTTGAGAAGATGAGCACAGATGATAGAGAGTTTTTATTGAAGCTGATTTATCAATTTCTGCAATCCGATTTAAAGATAATCAAGAAACTTTTACAGCAGCTAGGTACTACAAACAAAGCTTTTTTATCAAAGCCTGCTTCTATGTCCCCAACTATATTATATTTGTCTAAATATTTAAAAAATACCAATGGCTCGAAAATTGAAAACCCAAAACAATATGTTATTAAACCCAATACTAAAGATGAAGTGAATCGTCTCTATTGTGAACTTTTAGAGTTGATATGAAATATAGAGTACCTGAAAATACTAGTTGTGATTACTGTAGCGTTCTCTTAACTGATTGGGATTATAGATATCAAGGAAAGCACTATTGTAAAAAATGCTATCACTATCTATTTCATTATAAAATATGTATCAAGTGCAATAGGCGAAGAAAAATTTATTATTCTCAAAGACCTCCTATCTGTAAGTTTTGTCAAGTAAAAGATAAGCCTTGCATTAGATGTAAAAAAACTAAATATACTAACGGTAAGATTACTAAATATGGTCCTGTCTGTAATTCATGTGCTAAATATTATACTCAATACAAAAAATGCTCTACTTGTAAGCAAAACAATGGACCAACATCAAACCGTACTTTAGTTGACGGTTCACAAAAATTATTATGTCAAAAGTGCTATGATAAGACTTTACCAACATGCAATAGTTGTGGCTATAGAAAAAAACCTTTTTCATATCAGTTAAACCGCAAGCCACTCTGTAAAACATGTTCTATAGAAGTTACTAGAGATTGCAAGGAGTGTGGAGGTAAATTTCCTGCTGGGTTTGGACATGTATGCTCAGATTGTCATTACCAAAATGCTCTCGTTAAAAAAGCTACATTTATAGAAAAAGCAATGTCGAAACACACAGCTCAACATTTTATCGACTTTTCAAAATGGTTAAAACTACGAAGAGGAGTATTATTTGCATCAACACATATCCAAAACTATCAAAAGTATTTTTTTCAAATCGATAAGCTAAGTATTCAATTGGATAGATTGCCTGATTATGAAGAGTTACTCGCAACTTTCCCTCATGCTACACAAGGTAAGAACCTATTAGTCCATCTTTATTTTAAAAGTGTTGGTGTACTTAAGATTGATGAAGCAATTAAAGACAAATATGCAAATTTAAACCTTATTCAGAAATACCTCAATACTTTTCAGAAAGATGATTATAGGTCTAACCTTTTAGAAAGTTATTATGAAAAACTTTTACACAAATTCAAAGCGAAAAGAATTACATTTCGCTCTATCCGCTTAGCTTTAACTCCAGCGGTAAAATTTCTTCAATATTGTAATAATTTTAAAAATGAAACACCAAATATGTATATCTTGGAAGGCTATTTATGGATATATCCAGGTCAAAGAAGTTCATTAGCAGAGTTTACCAACTTTTTATCTAAACAATTTTCATATGAACTGAAAATTAGCATGATTCCACAAGCAAAATTAGAAAAAGCACATGAAAGTCAAGAACTACTTCAACAGCGACTTATAAAGATACTGCGGAACCCTCAATATCAACGAGAACATCAGCAATATTTTTTCAAAATCACGATAGGCTATTTACATAATATTCATATTCCAGATAATGTATATATTGATTTAAAAAATGTTAAAAAAGATACTCAGGATAATAGTTACATTAGGCTTTGTAGAGAAATCTTTTATTTGCCAAGTTTGTACTTTAAAGAAAAAGATGTAAATTTAAAATACTAAAATTAACTATGGAAATATACTCTCATTGCTGTATCCCTTAATAAACCTTAACAGCTCATTATTATTATTTGGTTTTCGAGTAACAATAGTGTGGTAAAGTATAAAAAAATTTAAGCAAGTTTTACAATTATCTAAAGTTATGTCTCTATACTTACCGTGAGCTACATTATTACGGTTTTTATAAAGCTTATCAAACAGATCTAATATAATATTCATTGATGGATGTTCCTCTCGTCCTTTTGAAGGTTTCACCCCGTTTGTATGCTTTATAACAAGTTTTATCTTTTTAAGAAGTTCCATAGAAGTTATATTAATCTCGTTATAAAAATCTTCTTCATATTGTTCGCATAAAAGAGTGGTGAAGTTTTCGACTGCACTAAAAATAAGTAAAAATGCTAGATCATACTGTTTATTATTCATGAGTATAGTTGCTTGAGATAATAATCTTCCCCAGTATGGAACATTGTCAACAATATTTAATGTCTCTATAGCAACTTGAAATGAATGCCATTCCGCAATATTTGCATCATGCATATCTCCACGAAAATCAAAAATGAGATCGATACTTTTTTCATTATAGTTATGTTTTAATGATTCTAGTTCAACTGTACAATAATTAAAAGTGCTCTCAAATTGATGAAACTCTCTTTTCTCTTTTGCTTCTGCATATTCAAAGAAACTAGAAAATTCTTGTTGCGATTCTTCAATCACAGCATTCATATTAAAACCATAATCTATGCTATCAATAAATAATTCATATACATCTTCAACATATTCAAAAGTAGCAGTTGCTGAAGCTCTAGATTCTCTTCCATCAAATGTATGGTTAGTATTTAGTG
Organism: Sulfurimonas sp.; assembly: GCA_021648465.1. GTDB lineage: Bacteria > Campylobacterota > Campylobacteria > Campylobacterales > Sulfurimonadaceae > Sulfurimonas. Next base: position 8,470 of record JAKISR010000069.1, read on the forward strand.
TAATTTTTCCAATAATACCGTCATATTCGACGATATTATTGGAAAGAAGAAACTTATTCAAAAAATTCTTTTCTTTTGTATAAAGGTTGTAATTACCCCAAAATCCCATATGTTTTCCTTGTTTTTTTTGAATATTATACTACCCCAAGAAAATCAAACAACTTTTTGTAAAGTTTAATTCTCAAAAGAGTAAAATTAAACAATAAAAGTAAGGGTATAAATATGAGTAGGAAAATGGCTAAATTTTCAACACAGTTAAAAA
>JAKISR010000070.1 GCA_021648465.1 Sulfurimonas sp.
TTTTAACTGTGTTGAAAATTTAGCCATTTTCCTACTCATATTTATACCCTTACTTTTATTGTTTAATTTTACTCTTTTGAGAATTAAACTTTACAAAAAGTTGTTTGATTTTCTTGGGGTAGTATAAAGTTATACATTAAAATGAATAACAATGGAGTAAATCTTGTAAAAGAAGATATTAAAAACTTATCTAAAAATATAATTTATAAAGATAAAATTATCCAAAACAACAACTATATTTACACCCTAGTTGCTTCTATAGTATTTTTTCTTTTAGGCATTATCATTGGGTTTTCTCTTCATAAAAATCATAACTCAAAAAAAAGAAGTATACAAAGTTTGATGATAGTAAAAGACTTAGAAGATGAAAGAACAAATCTTTTAAGTGAGATAAACTCCATGCATATCAACAATGACAATCTACACAATGAAGTTCAAAGACTAAAAAATCTTTATCAAGATGAGGATGAAACTAAACTTTAAGTGTATTTAAAATCTAAAAACTTGACTTTAGAAGTTTTATTAGTGTAAAATTACGTATTAATAAACTAGATATACAAAATATCTCTGTTTTACTTTCCCTTGTACCACACTGAAATGCCATTGTGATGCGATAATCAAAAAAAATATTAAGGCTATTATTATATGGGTGAAAATAATTCTCAACAACCTCGTAAGAACAACAATAGAAATACTAACAAAAGCCAAAGAACTCACAAACCTGTAAAAGGTGCTAGTGTTGAAGAGCTTCGTACAACCAGCATAGAAGCTTTAACAGCTTTAGCAATTGAGCTAAAAGTTGAAAACCCTCAAGAACTTAAACGCCAAGATATTATCTTTGAAATACTAAAGGCACAAACTGAGCAAGGTGGTTTTATCCTTTTTAGTGGAATACTTGAAATAATGCAAGATGGTTATGGCTTTATTCGTTCAATCGATAAAAGTTTTAATGAGAGTATAAATGATGCGTATGTATCAAACACTCAAATTAAAAGATTTGCTCTAAGAAATGGTGATGTTGTAACTGGTCAAGTTCGCCCTCCAAAAGATCAAGAGAGGTACTACGCACTTATTAAGATAGAAGCTGTTAACTCACTTCCACCTGAAGAGAGTAAAAAAAGACCACTATTTGAAAATCTTACACCACTTTATGCACTAGATCAAATTAAACTTGAATACAGAGAAAAAGGTTTAACGGGTCGTATGATGGATCTATTCGCTCCTATTGGCAAAGGTCAGCGTGGTCTTGTTGTTGCACCCCCAAGAAGTGGTAAAACTGAATTGCTTAAAGAGATAGCTCATGGTATAACTCAAAATCATGCAGAAATTGATTTAATGGTTTTACTTGTAGATGAGAGACCTGAAGAAGTAACCGATATGGAAAGAAGCGTTAAAGGTGAAGTTTATAGCTCTACTTTTGATATGCCTGCTAAAAACCATGTTAAAGTTGCAGAAATGGTTATAGAAAAAGCAAAAAGACGTGTTGAATTAGGAAAAGATGTTGTAATCTTACTTGATTCTATCACTCGTCTTGCAAGAGCTTATAACACTGTTACACCATCAAGTGGTAAGGTTTTATCTGGTGGTGTTGATGCAAATGCACTTCATAAACCAAAAAGATTCTTCGGAGCTGCTAGAAACATCGAAAATGGTGGTTCTTTAACTATCATCGCAACTGCACTAGTTGATACTGGTAGTAGAATGGATGAAGTAATCTTTGAAGAGTTTAAAGGTACTGGTAACTCAGAAGTTATTCTTGATAGAAAAATCGCTGATAGAAGAATTTTTCCTGCTATTGATATTCTTAAATCTGGAACTCGTAAAGAGGAACTTCTTATTGGTCCTGAAGTTTTACAAAAAGTATTTATACTTCGTCAAATGATTCATAAACAAGAAAATGAAATCGAAGCACTAAAATTTGTTTACGCTACTATGGGCAAAAAAGCTACAAATGAAGAGTTTTTAGAAAGTATGAATACGAATTAGTTATCATGAAAATAGGTGTATTTGATAGCGGTATTGGTGGTTTAACAGTTGTTAAATCATTACTGGAACATCAACTATTTGAAGAGATTGTCTACTTTGGAGATACTGCTCGTGTTCCTTATGGAATCAAAGATAAAAATACCATTGTTCGTTATGCAATAGAAGCTGTAGGATTTTTTAAAAACTTTGAACTTGATTTAATTATAGTAGCTTGCAATACTGTTAGTGCTTATGCTTTAAATGAGATGAAAGAGACTTCATCCTGTCCTATTATAGGAGTTGTTGAAGCTGGTGTTTTAGCTACAAATAATGCACTTAAAGATAAAGATTCAAATATTTTAATTCTTGGTACAAAAGCTACTATAAACTCTAAAGCATATGAAAATGCTCTAGGTTCACTTGGTTTTAAAAACTTACAAGCTAAAGCAACAGGACTTTTTGTTCCACTTGTTGAAGAAGAGATTTATAGTGGTGAAATTTTAGAAGCAACTTTTAAATACTACTTTAACCAAACTACCAAACCAGATGCTATCATACTCGGTTGTACTCACTTTCCACTTATATCTAATTCTCTTAAAAAATATTTTCATAAAAATACTATACTAATTCATTCAGGTGATGCGATAGTTGAGTATTTAGAAAATAATTTTGATTTTGATACAAAATATCAACAAGCAAAATTAAAGTTTTTTGCGTCAGAAAACCCTGATGCACTCAAAAATATTGCTTCAAAATGGCTGAATAAAAGTCTTTATGTATAGTCTTTTAAAAATCATTATCCTTAGTACACTTCTTCAAATATACTCTTTTGCCGATGATTATGTTGTAATATCAAATAAAAAAATGCAAAACTTATCTATAGAACAAATTAAAGAAATTTATCTAAAACAATTAAATAGTATAAACAATTTAGAAATTATTCCTCTTAATTTAGGGACAAAAAATTCTTTAAGAAAAAAATTTCAAGAAAGAGTTCTTCATATGGATTTGATACAATTAAAATCTTACTGGAAAAAACAACATAGTGTTGATAAAAGACCACCTTTAAATATAAAATCTGCTGCTAGTGTAAAAGCATTTGTAAAAAAAATTAACGGTGCCATAGGTTATATAAATGCTAATGACGTAGATGATAGTGTAAAAATTTTATATAGATGGAATGATAATGAGTATGCTATTATTGCCAATCATAGTATGAAAAAATTATCTCTAAAGCAGATAAAAGCAATTTTTCTTAAAGAACTAACTATATTAGATGGTATTAAATTTAAACCAATTAATGCAGAACCAAAAACCTCACTTAGAATGAATTTTGAAGATAAAATATTAAAAACAACCTCTGAAAAATCAAAACTACATTTGCATCAATATTATAAATCACAAACAAATATAAAAACTTATGTTAAAAAATTTAAAGGTGGAATTGGATATATCGATGCAAAAAACATTGATAATAGCATAAAAGTTTTGTATAAATGGAAAGAATAATGCAAAATATACTTTTGTGTGATGATGAGCTTATGAATAGAAAAGTTGCATCTAAAATATTAAACAAAGAGGGTTTTAATATTTTAGAAGCAAAAAATGGACAAGAAGCTATAGATATTTTAAAAGAGCGTAAAGTTGATTTAATCTTAATGGATTTAATGATGCCTGTGATGGATGGCTTTGAAGCAATTAGTATCATAAAAAATGATGATAATTTATGCACTATTCCACTTATAATAATCTCAGCATTATCAGATAAAAAGGCTATTCACATGGGACTGAGACTTGGTGCAAATGAGTACCTTACAAAACCATACGATATTATAGAATTTTCTCTAAGAGTTAAAAATGCCATAAAACTTGGTACCTATCAGCGTATGATTAATGAGCATAAAGAAATTTTAGAACAAGAGGTTACTAAAAAGACACAAGAACTACAAATTGCATTAAAAGAAGTACAAGATAGCGAAAAAGATATCATCTCCATACTTGCTAAAACAGCTGAATATAGAGATAATGAAACTTCGGCTCATACTATAAGGGTTGGAGAAATGGCAGCATTTATCGCTAAAAAATTTAATTGGAGTGATAAAGATGTTGAGCTAATAAGACTCGCTGCTCCTATGCATGATATTGGAAAAGTTGGTATTGCTGATAAAATACTTTTAAAACAAGGTAAACTAAGCAATATGGAATATGAATATATGAAACAACATGCCTTTATAGGTTACTCTATATTATCAAAGAAAAAAACTCCACTCTTAAAATTAGCTGCGGAAATAGCTCATACTCACCATGAAAAACATAATGGTCAAGGGTACCCTAGAGCTCTTAAAGGTGATGAGATACCTCTAAGTGGTGCTATAGTTTCTATTGTAGACGTTTTTGATGCTTTACTTAGTCAAAGACCTTATAAAGAAGCTTACTCACTTGATAAAACTATACAAATTATAAAAGAGCATTCTGGTTCTCACTTTCATCCTGATCTTGTTGATATATTTATTGATTTTTTAGATGAAATTTTAGAGATAAGAGCAAAAATAAATAATGTTTAGTTTTTTAAAAAAATCACTTAAAAATAGATTATTATCACTTTTTTTAATTATTGGTTTTTTACCATTTATTACATTATTAACATATACTCTACTATTAAGCGAATCAAAAATATTAGATAAAACTATAATCGAGCAATCTTCAAGAACTAAAGTTGTTATAAGTTTAATAAATAACCATCTAACTTCTATAGCAAAAGAGGTAATATTTTTAAGCTCACTTGATTTAATGGATGATATTCTAGTTGATGATATGGATAAAAGAATCTCTAGGCTTTTAAAACAAAAATATAATGATTTAAATTTAGATATTGCTTTTGTAGCAATAACAAATAAATCTAAAATAGTTTCCTCATCCAAAAAAGAAGACTTACTAAAAAAATATAACACTAAGCAAATAGGTACAAATAGTAATGGTACCTATATAAAAGGTAAAACACTATATTTTTACTCTCAAATTAATGCTTCATTTGACAAACAAAAGAAACTTGGCTACTTGATTTTAAAATATAATCTTAATAATTTAAATATATATTTAACAAATAATAAGACTTTACAATCTTATATTGAACATCCAAAAAATAATTTTATCATTGGAAAAGGCACCTCTTTAAATATAGACTTTAAAAACAGTTCTGGAACAATTATAGATGATAAACAAGTGATAGTTTATGAAAATCTATCATCTTTTCTAAATGGCTGGTATATCGTTTACGCTGTAGACAAGCACATAGCATTAGAGTTTTTTTACGATTTAACAACATTAATGTTTTATATTTCCATTATTATTTTTATACTAATCATATTTGTATCATTTTCCAATTCACAAAATATAGTGAAGCCAATAACAGACTTAACTATAGTTACTGATGCTATCACTAAAACACATAATTATTCAAGCAAACTTGAAATTCATACACAAGATGAAATAGCTACCCTAACCCACTCTTTTAACAAAATGATTCAAACCACTTCATCTGCATTACAAAAACTAGAAGAAGAAAATAAACTAAGACTTAAAAGATTTGTTCAACTGATAGAAGTTTTTAACACTATAATCCAAACAAAAAGTGAGGATGAATGTATAAATATTTTTATGCAAGAGATAAGAAAACTTACAAATCAAAATAATTTACATTTTTTCAAAGAGAAGAAAAAAGATACAAATGTAGAGTTTAGAGATCTTTATGTAACTGATTTTAAAAACAATAAAAAAGTGTATTTTGGCTCAATAGAGTTAGGTATAGACACTTTTGAAGATAAAAATGAAAAAGATTTTTATGACTCTATTTGTTCTATGATAACTCATCAACTTGATAAAATAAGACTAATTCAAAGAACAACAGGTGCCTCACAAGCAAAATCTGCGTTTATATCAAATATGTCCCATGAACTCAGAACCCCACTAAATGCTATCATAGGATTTGCACAGTATATGATAGAGTATGAAGATATCAATATAGACCAAAAAGATACTATTGGAAATATTGAGTCATCCGCACAATATTTACTAGGTATGATTAATGAAATATTAGATATTGCGAAGATAGAATCAGGAAAAATTAATACAAATTTTGAGAGTTGTAATATACTAGAGTTAGTAAAAAGTTCTTATACAATGCTTAGCTCACTTGCCAAAGATAAAAATATTAAATTTAATTTAATTTATGATAATTTTAAAAATATCAGCTATACAACTGATCAAAAAATGTTTAAACAAATTGTACTAAACTTAATCTCTAATGCTATAAAATTTACCCAACAAGGAACTATTTTAGTTGAGCTTTCATCTAATGATGAAAATATTTATGTAAATATAACAGATAGTGGTATCGGCATAGCAAAAGATGATTTAAGCAATCTTTTTAATGACTTTACACAAGTTGAAAATATTATGCAAAAAAGTCATAAAGGTACAGGTCTTGGTCTTTCGCTTAGTAAAAAAATGGCAATGATTTTAGGTGGAGATGTTACCTTAGAGAGTAAAGGTATAGGATACGGTAGTAAATCTCAATTTTGGCTAGAAATAAAATAATATTGATGATAGTTTAACTCTATAAATGATAAAATATTTTTAATAAAAAAGTGGAGTTATTTGTGAAAGAGTCTTCTGAAGTATTAGCACGAAAATATAGACCAGTAAATTTTGATGAACTTATAGGTCAAGAGACCATATCTCAAACCCTCTCCCTTGCACTTGATTCAAATAGGCTCTCTCATGCATACCTGTTTTCTGGACTTCGCGGAAGTGGAAAAACATCTACTGCTCGTATCTTTGCTAAAGCTCTTATCTGTGAAAAAGGGATTAGTCATCAACCATGTGGAGTATGTCAAAACTGTATACTAGCACTTCAAAATCGCCATATGGATATAGTAGAGATGGATGGTGCATCATCAAGAAAGATAGATGATATCAGAGACCTAATAGAGCAAACTAAGTATAGACCAGCCACTGCTAGATTTAAAATATTTATCATTGATGAAGTTCATATGTTAACAAAAGAAGCATTTAATGCTCTACTTAAAACTCTTGAAGAACCACCAGAGTATGTAAAATTTATCTTAGCAACAACTGACCCACTTAAACTTCCAGCAACAATTCTAAGTCGTACTCAACATTTTAGATTTAAATCAATCGCTACAAATAAAATCATAAATCATTTAGCACATATCTTAAATCTTGAAGAGATTGAGTATGAAACAGATGCTTTAGAAATACTTGCAAGAAGTGGAAGTGGAAGTTTAAGAGATACATTGACTCTACTTGATCAAGCTATTATTTACTCTAAAGGTCATGTTGATATTCAAACCGTAACTGATATGTTGGGATTAGTTGATCCTAAATTTATAGCTGAACTTTTTGAAGCAGTATTTGCAAAAAACTATGCAAAATTAGTTACACAAACAAAGATACTAGAAGACTATGAAGCTGATATGGTTGTTGATGAACTTATAGCATATCTAAAAGATAGAATGTATGCTAACGATGCTCTTTACTCAACTCTCGTGTTAGATAGATTCTTTAGAATACTAAGTGATTCAAAATATCTTTTTAGTATAAATGCTGATGGCTCTTTTGTTTTATCTCTTATATTTTTTAAGATGATAGAAGCTCTTCGCATAAAAGAAGTTGACCAGATGATAGAGTCACTTCAAAAAGAGATTCATAGACCAGCTATCACTTCTGTAGATATACAACCAATTGAAATTCAAACAACACAAGATGAAACTTTAATACAAAACGATACTGTAAAAGAGGAGCTACATAAAGAGCCTCAAGAAGAAAAAATAGTACAGCCAATTCAAACACAAGATATAAAAACAACTACTATAGAACCAGACCCTAATCTAAAAATATTTCAAGAGCTTGTTTTAAAAATTAAAGATAGAAATATAGAGTTAGGAAAATGTTTTGAGAGTAGCATAAATTTCATCTCCTTTGAAGGTAATATTTTAACATGGGAAAGTTGCCCAAATGATGAAGAAAAAAAAATCTTAACTCATGGCTACTCAGCTATAAAACAACTAGTTAGAGAAGTATTTAGTTTTGAAACAAAAATTAAACATAAAGCTTGTACCGAAACTATTGAAAAGACACCTACAATAGAGCAACCAACAATGCAACAAGAGCAGTCGACTTCAATGATTGAAGATGCAGAAATGGGTGGAAATACTAGTTGCGTAACAAACTGTGAGAGTGGTAATGAGTCATCAAAAGAGATAAACGGTGCAGATATAAAAAATGAACCTATGGTTCAAAAAGCTGTAGAGTTATTTGAAGCGAAGAAGATGACTATTCAGTCTAAGATTTAATAAATAACTCAACTTTCGCACATAAAACCTAACTCTGGAACTATTCAAAAAACTAAACCAATTAACAAACTTTTAAATAACTTCATAAACACATCTAGTTAAAAAATAGGGACTGTTCAAAAATCTATGTCAATCGGGTAAAATAACGAATACCCAAGGAAACACAGATGAAGATAGAAATAGATGTAGAGCAGTTTACTCATGATATGAAAGCCGGTAAAAGTATCGGTGGTAAAGATGGAGCTTTAAGCTCTTTAATTAAACAACTTATGCCC
>JAKISR010000011.1 GCA_021648465.1 Sulfurimonas sp.
TGGTGGTGTTCAGCCTCAATCAGAAACTGTATGGCGTCAGAGAAACCGTTATAGAGTTCCATCTATTGTTTTTGTAAACAAAATGGATAGAACAGGTGCAGATTTTTATGAAGTTGAAAAACAAATTCGTGAGCGTCTTAAGGGTAATCCGATGCCTTTTCAATTACCTATCGGTGCTGAAGCTGAATTTGAGGGTGTTGTTGACTTAGTAAAAATGAAAGAGATTGTTTGGGATGCTGATGCTGAAATGGGTTCAGCATATCACGAGCAAGATATTCGTGAGTCATTACAAGAAATTTCTGATGAGTATAGAGAAAAAATGCTAGAAACTCTTTCTGAAGTTGATGGTAATGAAGATTTTGCTGAAAAATTTTTAGAGGGTGAAGAGATTTCTCAAGAAGAGATTAAAGTTGCTATTAAAGCTGCAACTCTTGGAATGCATATTGTTCCAATGACTCCAGGTACTGCATTTAAAAATAAAGGTGTTCAAACTCTACTTGACGCTGTAGTTGACTATTTACCTTCACCTGTTGAATCAGTAGCTATCGTGGGTACACTAATGGATGATGAAGAAGTTGAAGTTGAGATTCCATCAACTGACGATGGTGATTTCGCAGCATTAGCTTTTAAAATTATGACTGATCCATTTGTTGGTGTTCTTACATTTATTCGTGTTTACCGTGGTTCTTTAGAATCAGGTTCATTTGTTCATAATACTACAAAAGATAAGAAAGAGCGTATAGGGCGTATTGTTAAGATGCATGCTATTAAACGTGAAGAAGTTAAAGAAATTTACGCTGGTGAAATTGGTGCGGTGATTGGTCTTAAATCAACTACTACGGGTGATACTTTAACAAATGGTGAAAAAGTTGTTCTTGAGAGAATGGACTTTCCAGAACCAGTTATTTCTGTTGCTGTTGAACCAAAAACTAAGGCAGATCAAGAAAAAATGGGTATTGCATTAAGTAAGCTTGCTGCTGAAGATCCATCTTTTAGAGTTCATACTGATGAAGAAACTGGTCAAACTATCATCTCAGGAATGGGTGAGTTACACCTTGAAATTCTTGTAGATAGAATGAAAAGAGAGTTTACAGTTGAAGCTGAAGTTGGTGCTCCACAAGTTTCTTACCGTGAATCTATTAAAGATGAAGTAGAACAAGAGTATAAATATGCTAAACAATCTGGTGGTCGTGGTCAATTTGGTCATGTTTACCTTAGAATCAAGCCAGGTGCACCAGATTCTGGATTTATATTTACAAATGCTATTAAGGGTGGGTCTATTCCAAAAGAATTTATTCCTGCTGTTGAGAAGGGTTGTAAAGAGACTATGCAAGCTGGTGTTCTTGCAGGTTATCCAATGGAAGATATTGATATCACTCTATATGATGGCTCATACCATGATGTTGATTCAAATGAGATGGCATTTAAGCTTGCTGCTTCAATGGGATTTAAAGAGGGTTGTCGTAAAGCACGTCCATCTATTTTAGAGCCAATGATGAAAGTTGAAGTTGAAGTTCCTGAGGACTACATGGGGGATGTTATAGGCGACCTTAACCGTCGTCGTGGTCAAGTTAATAATATGAGTGACCGTTCAGGTAACAAAATTATTGATGCATTTGTCCCACTTGCTGAGATGTTTGGTTACTCGACAGATCTTCGTTCAGCAACTCAAGGTAGAGCTACTTACTCTATGGAATTTGATCATTATGAAGAAGTTCCTAAAAATGTATCTGAAGAGATACAAAAAAAGAGAAACGGCTAAGTCAAATTTCGTAATACTTCCTTTTTTGGAAGTATCTGCTTTTTTATTACTATTTTTTGTTAAACTATAGATATCTATTTTTATTTTATAAATCATATAAAGTATGTTTTATAAAATAAAACACAGGTGCATTATGAAAAAGTTACTATTTTTATCTATTTTTGCAATACAAATTTTTGCTCAAACTCCTAATGTATATTCTACTCTTGGGAATGAAATATTTAGTAATATAGAAAAAATTGAGAATTTAAAAACAATACCTGAATTTAAAAACTATGAAAATAAGATAGATAGATATATCCAAGATGTAAAACAAATAAAACAAGATGGCTTTTTAGTTAGAGAACAAGAAAATAATGTTAGCAAAGAAATGTACCTAAATAGATTAAGAGAATTATCAAGTATTAATGATATTTTTCTAAAATATGTAGAAAATAATTTTAAAAACTCAATTCAGGATAAAAATAATAAGTTATTTTTATCAATGGTTGATTCTGGGCTTCTTGATACAGCTGAATATAAAAATGAAATTCTTGATTATTATTTAAAACATTCTGAAGAGATGGAACCATCAGAGATTATTAAAATTTTTTTAAATGAAAAAAAAGAGAAACAAAAAATTATTCAAGAGCGTATTGAGAGTGTAAATACTTTCAAAAAAGATACGGATGCTGCTAGGATAAAAAGAATTCGTAAAAGAGATAAAGAGAAAGAAGAAGCTGTAATAAAGTTACTTGATGAAGAAGTAATGAAAAAGAAAAAAGATATAAGAGAAAATCAAAAAAAAGAACTTTCTCAAGATTAGAACCAGTTATGCCTTTCATTTAAATCTGGTTTTCCATCTAAAGTGAGGTATGGTTTATAGTGAGACTTATACGATAGTGATGGACAATCCTTTACATAATATCCTAAATATATCCATTTTTTTTGAGAATTTTTAGCGAGTGTAATTTGATTATATAGAGATAGTTTTCCAAGTGAATATGCTGAAAATTCTGGATCATAATAGAAGTAAATAGAGGATATTCCATCATTAAGTATATCAATTAAATCAACTCCAATTAATTTATTTTCCATATAATATAAAATTTCATAACCAAAATCATTATTTGCATCTACAAAAGAACTATAATACCCTTGAGCAGTAGTAGGATAATGATCCCAACCCTTTTTATCTTTCATAAATAGATGATATTTTTCAAAAAGCTCTAAATGAGTTTTGCTAAGAGATGGTTTTTGAATATAGCTTGTTATATTACTAGCTTTTTTTATAATTCTTTTTTGTGATGAAGAAAATTTAAAATTATTTATATCAATTTTTATACTTTTACATTCATCACAAGAGGCACATATAGGTCTAAAATACATTTTACCAAATCTTCTATATCCACGTTCTATTAATTCTTGACATTGAATTGTAGAGCAGTTATCAATAATCTTATAGTGTGTTGTTTGCTGCTTGTCGTCTAAATAGGAACATTTATCATTTGTCATAAATTCTTTAAGTAGATTCATACCCTAATTTTGACATAATTTTCATTATAAAGGTATGTAAATGAAAGAAATTTTTATTAAGTATAAAATAGTTATACTAAGAACATTGGGTATATTAATGCTCGTGGTTGGTTTTGCAGTGCATTTTTGGGTAACACCAAAAGAAGGACTTTCCAAAAATGAAATAGCGACTATAAATGCACAAAGAATGGAATCACATGCCATGAGAGGTAGTGGAAGTGCAGTAAAAAAACCTAAATCTAGTAGCGCAAAAATTATGCAAGAGTTAAAAAATAAACAAAAAAAACAGATGGAATATTTGACCATAATTATTATGCTATTAGGGATTGGATCTCTGGGATATAGTTTTATAAAACCTAAGAGTTAACTCTTATTTTTAGCAATAAGCACATCCTCTATCATTTTACTAATATCGCCATCTAATATACTTGATACATTTGAGTAGGCTTCATTACTTCTTGTATCTTTAACTTGTTGATATGGTTGCATAACATAAGAGCGAATTTGATGTCCCCAACTTATCTCACTTTTTGCAACACCTGTAAGTTCTGCTTTTTGAGCTTCAAGCTCTAGTTCATACAAACGAGATTTTAACATTTTCATAGCTGTAGCTTTATTTTTATGTTGGCTTCTATCATTTTGGCATTGAACTATTGCATTAGTCTTTATATGTGTGATACGAATAGCTGATTCAGTTTTATTTACATGTTGTCCACCAGCACCACTTGCACGATATGTGTCAATACGAATATCTTTATCTTCAATCTCTATATTGATGCTATCATCAATTTCAGGGGAGACTATTACGGAGCTAAATGAGGTATGTCTTTTTGTATTAGAGTCAAATGGTGATATACGAACAAGTCTATGGATACCATTTTCAACTTTTAAGTATCCATATGCATTTTCACCTTTAACTAAAATAGAAACATCTTTAATTCCAGCTTCATCACCAACTTGATAATCAAGAACTTCAACTTTAAATCCTTGTCTCTCTGCAAAGCGTTTATACATGCGAAGTAACATTTCTGCCCAATCTTGAGATTCTGTTCCTCCTGCTCCAGGATGGATTGATAGAATCGCATTATTTGAATCCATCTCTTCACTTAAAAGTACTTCTATCTCCATATTTAAAATTTGTTGTTCTAGTTCATTTGCTTCATTAAAACACTCACTTATAGATTCGTCATCATTTTCTTCTTTTGCCATGTCGTAAAACTCTTTAGCATCTTCAATAGCATTTTTTGCGATGAAATATTTATTTAGTTTTCTTTGATGCTGAGTTTTTTCTTTTTGAATAGTTGCAGCATGTTTCGCATCATTCCAAAACTTTTGTTCGTTCTCTAGTTTATCAATTTTATCTAATCTTGTTTGAAGCTTATCAGGTTCAACAACACCGGTAATATTATTCATTTTAATTGTTAAATTTTTTAAGAGTTCTGTGTATTCGTAGTTATCCATTATTATCCGTTTAAACAATCCTCAAAAGAGATTAGATTTTTTTATGACCAAATATTATATAACATTTAGTATAATTGCGATTATATAAAAATGAGGCTTAAAATGAAGATTATCTCTAGTCCTTTAGAGTTAAAAAAGTATTTAAAAAATAAAAACCTATCTATAGGATTTGTTCCTACAATGGGTGCTTTGCATGATGGTCACATCTCTTTAATTAAAAAAGCTAAAAAACAAAATGATTTGGTTGTTGTTTCTATCTTTTTAAACCCTACACAATTTTGTAAAAATGAAGATTTAGATAAATATCCTAAAAAAGATGAAGCTGATAAACATATATGTAAATTGATTGGAGTGGGTGTTTTATTTTTCCCACAAATTAAAGATATTTATGAGGATGATGAGGTTAGCTTAATGGCTCCAAAAATAAGAGGTTATGTGTTAGAGGGTTCAACTCGTCCATCTCATTTTAATGGTGTTTTAACTGTAGTGCAGAAGCTTTTAAATATAGTCACTCCAACTAAAGCATATTTTGGTAAAAAAGATGCACAACAGTTAAATCTCATATCATTAATGGTAAAACAACTTTTTATGAGTGTAGAGATAGTTGCTGTTGATACCGTAAGAGAAAGTGATGGATTAGCTCTTAGTAGTAGAAATTGTTATCTTTCAACTAAAGAGAGACAAGATGCTCTTAAAATTTCTGCATCACTTCATAGTGCTGGAATAATGGTTAGTAAAAATATTTTGAATTCTGATGAGATAACTAAAAAAATGAAAGAAGTTTTATCTCCGTTAGAGATTTTTTATGTTGAAATATTAAATCGTGATTTTGAACAACTCTCACAAGTTGAAATTGGAAATACAATTATTTTAGTTGAAGTAAAAATCGGAACTACAAGGCTTTTAGACAATATTTGGCTTTAAAACTATAAGGTTGGCAGTAAATAACCTTCTTCAACCATAATATCAATAACTTTTTTAAATACTGGCACTGATGTTTGAGCTGCAAATTGACTTTTCTTTGGTTTAATCACAACTGCACCAATTGTATAGCTACTTTTTTTGTCATTTACAAAACCTATAAAGGCAGTATTATATTTATTGACATATTTACCTCTTTCAACAATATGAGCTGTACCAGTTTTTCCACCAATCTCTAAACCTTCTGTTTTGGCTTTTATCCCTGTTCCTTGATTAACAGTTTTGATAAGAATTTTTTTTACCCTTTGAGCTGTTGAGCTTTTTATAACTTGGGAATATTCACTCTCAGGAAGAAGAATAGAAATATTTTTCTCATCTATAAAACTTTTTACAATTTTTGGATTTACAATTTCCCCACTATTGTTAAAAGCACTATAGGCTTTTATGATTTGCATAAGATTTGCTCGCATACCGTATCCATAAGAACAGGTTGCTTTATATATTTCATTATTTAATCTTTGCGCATTAGGAATTGACCCAACTCTTTCATAAATAAGATCAGGTGTAGATGCTTTTGAGAAACCAAATTTTTTAAGACCATTATGAAATTGTGGACCAGATAATTTTTGTGCAAGTTGAGCAATTCCAATATTTGATGAATGAACAATAGTGTTTTCAGCAGACAACCAATCAAAAGGGTGTTCATCTGTAATAGTTTTTTTACCAATTTTATAACGACCATTATGCCCGTTAACTAAATCATAAGGGTTAACAAGACCATTTTCCAGTAAAAGAGCAAATGTAATGGTTTTAATAACACTACCAGGCTCAAAACTGTACTCTATCATTGAACTATTTAATGATGGGTAATCACTCTTTTTTATATCTTTTGGCAGATATCTATTTGAGCTAGCCATACTAAGGACTTCCCCACTTACAGAATCCATTATAGCAATCATAACTTCAGAAGCCCGTAACTCTTTTTTCATATCATCGAGCATTCTCTCTATTCGAATTTGTAATGAAACAGGGATAGTGAGTTTTATATTAAGACCATTAATATTTCTTTTTGTAAAACTATCTTTATTTAAAATTATATAACTGTTAACATCTCTTGGACCTTGGCTCATTTCATCTTGTTTTGCTTGAAGCTCATTTTCAAATCTTTTTTCTAAACCTTTTATCCCTTTTATATAAGTGTAACCATTTTTTTCAAATTTACGTGAATAACCTATGATTGGGGTTAAGAGTTTTCCATAAGCATATTCTCTACTCTCTCCACTCTCAATTATACTAAGACCTTGCAGAATTAATTTTCCTGTTTTTTTATTTTCTCTCTCTATAAATACTTTAAATTTTTTTAATTCGTATGATAAGCTTTTTAAGTACTGAGCTTGTTTTTGAGGTATATTATAAGAAAGAACAACAACACCTTTTTTCTTAAATAGTTTTTTTTTGATTTCTTTAGCATCTATTCCAGAGTAGATGCTAAATAACTCTATAAATAACTCTTTTTTTTGTGGGTCCATAAAGTGAGTATTTACTACTGCTTTATACAGTTTTTTTGTAGTAGCAATATGAAAACCATCAGCACTTATGATAAAACCACGAGATGCTTTTGAACTCTCTTTCGTGTACAATGATGGAATATGACGAGGCTTAAGAGTAATTAAAAGCATTACAATCAAAAATATTAAAAATCCTAGAGTTATTGTGCTAAAAAGAAGAAATATTTTTTTGCTTTTATTTTGATTTTTCATTAAAACTTTTTTAATGGATTATAACATTTTAAATTGAGAAAGCTATTAATTTATCGTAGGTGATTATGTAGCAAAAGAGAAGAAGTAGATTTTTTATAAATAAATAACTATAGTTGTGTTCTACCTAACTCTTTATAAGCACTTAGTGCTTTGTTTCTGATTTCAAGCATTAGTTTCATACTTGTTTCTGCTTTTCCAATTGCAAGTGCTGCTTGATGAAGGTCTTTAACTTGACCAGTTGCCATATCTGCAACAGCAATTTCACTTTTTTTTTGAATTTTATTTACTTCTTCAACAGCAGATTTTAGATGTTTAGCGAAAGCCTCACCACCAGTTTCAATCTTACTTTTTTGTTTTAGTAATTCTGCTGTGGATGTGCCAGATAAACCATCTATCTTTCCAAATTCACTCATTTGCTTTCCTTCCAAACTCATTGTAATAATGATATAGCACTATTTGCCATATTTTTTGAACTCTCAAAAGCAGCTACATTTGCTTGATAAGAGCGAGTGGCTTCTACTAAATCGGCCATTTCGATAACAGGATTAATATTTGGATACGCAACATATCCATTTGTGTCCGCATCTGGATGTGATGGATCATACTTCATTTTAGGTTCTCTATCATCTCTTGAGATTTTATCGACCACTACACTCATTATAGCAGGATTTACTTTTTTACCAAAAGCACCTTCATTAAGAGGATCCTCAAATCTAGCACCTTGTGTCATAGAATTAATCGCTTTATTAAACTGTTTATTAAAGTCAATCGCTTTAAAAACAACCTGTTTTCTTCTATAAGGTCCACCTTCGTCAGTTCTTGTTGTTTGGGCATTTGCTATATTTTGTGATATGACATTTACACGCATTCTTTGAGCAGATAAACCATAACCACTAATATCAAAACTATTTAAAAAATTACTCATAAAAAATCCTTAGTTCACTTTTTGTGATGCTTCGATCACACTTTTAAAAATTCTTGAAGATTTTTTACCTGTGTTTATAACCGCATTAAACATAATCGCATTTTTACTCATTTCTGTTGTTTCAACATCTAAATCCACACTATTTCCATCATTTCTTGCCATATGACCATCTCTGAAATAAACTGTTGGTTTAAAAATATTTTCTTCATCTTTAGGGGTAATATGAGAAGCATTTGTTTGAGCAAGTTCAAGTTTAGGAGAATTTTTATTTAAAATTTTATTTTTCTCATATATAAGAGCCTCTTCAAATCTTATGTCCCTTGGTCTATAAAAAGGTGTATCCACATTTGCTATATTTGATGATATCATATCTTGACGCATAGCCCTGTAGTCTAGGGCTTTAGCAAGTAAAGAATGTGTTGCAGATATCTGTATGCCCATGAAATACTCCTTAAATTAACTAGTTCAAAGCAATTTTAGTTCCATAAAAGTTACTATAAATAGTTAAGCAACTTTTAAAGATTATTGCTCCATAATGGTTCTTAAGGTTACTAGAGTAACCCAAATATTTTATATACTAAGGAGTCTCTTATGAAAAGAGCAGGTTTTACTATGATCGAATTGATTTTTGTTATCGTTATTTTAGGTATTTTAGCGGCTGTCGCTATTCCAAGACTTGCTGCAACAAGAACTGATGCTGCTGCTACTACAGCATATGCTAATTATAAAACTGTACTGAATGATATTAGTAACGTTGCAACCGCAGCAGGAGCAATGCCTGGTAATTTAATTGATTCAACGACAGTGACAAATGGTATCGAAAGTGACGGTGGTTCTGGTGTTAATATTACAACTAATGGCGGTGCTATAGAATGTGTAAATATAGATTTGAATGGTACTACAGGTATTGAAGTTACTAATGGTGCTGATATTGCTGATCCTTCATGTGATTTAATTCAAGCAAATGCTGTAATTGGTGCAGTAAATATTCTAGGTACGGCAGTTACTCGTTAATTTTTCTTTCGTTCCCAAGATTCTCTTGGGAATGCATTCATATTCTCTTTTATTTTAAAACAAATCAAAAACTTCAAATTTAAACAATCTAAAAAATGTTATTATAAGTACAACAATTACTATTTTAAGGAATTTCCTATGCAAAAATCAAAAAAAGCTTTTACAATGATAGAATTGGTATTTGTTATAGTTGTTCTGGGTATTTTAGCTGCTGTAGCTATACCAAGATTTGCTGCAACAAGAACAGATGCTGAGATAACAAAAGGTCGTGCAGATATTGCTTCGATTCGTTCTGCTATAGTAACTGAGAGACAAGCTAGGCTTATAACAGGAGATTCATTATTTATAGCTGCTGGAAATGGTGCAGGTCTACTTGATAATAATGGTCTTTTTGGAGGTGTTTTAACATATCCAATAGCTGATAGAGTAGCTAATGGTAGATGGACAAATTTAACAAGACCTGATGTAAATAGTTCTACATATAATTATCAAATAAATAATGTTACTACAACATTTACATACACAAGAGATGGTGGTATATTTGATTGTGTCGCTAATACAGATGATTGTAATGCTCTTACTGACTAACAAACAATAAAACCTGTTGCATTACTATAATATCTCACTTTTAAACTCCCCACTTGAGTTATTTACCTATAATAGTTTAAGTGAGGTAAATATTGGTACAAAAGTTAATTTAAAAGTTAAAAATAGACTTGTTGATGGTGTAGTTGTCTCTCAAACAAAAAAACCTGATTTTAAAACAAATGAAATTTTAGAGATTTGTGATTTTAAATATTCACAAAAGCAGTTAGAATTAGCAAAATTTATTTCAACTTATTATATTTCTTCTTTGGGTGAAGCTTTAGGATTGATGCTTCCATTTTTCGGAAGTGAGGCTTTAGCCTCGCCTATGGATTTTTGCGAGGCTCATAGTGGAGAATGCCAAGGGTTAGCATTCCTAAAAGCCTCACTTCCGAAGATTATACTTTCAGATAAACAAGATAATGCACTTAAATTTTTAAAAAATCATAAAGTCTCACTTCTTTTTGGTGATACAGGTAGTGGTAAAACAGAGATATATATGCAGCATTTTTGTGATATGCTACAACAAAATAAACGCTCTATTTTTCTTATGCCTGAAATCTCTTTAACTCCACAAATGTCTCAAAGATTAGAGCAACACTTTGGTGATAGTGTTGTTATGTGGCACTCAAAACTCACTCCAAAACAAAAAAAAGAGGCTTTACAAAAGATACATAATGGTAAAGCTCAAATTATAGCGGGACCTCGTTCTGCTCTTTTTCTACCTATAAAAAATTTGGGACTTATCGTTGTAGATGAAGAGCATGATGATAGTTATAAATCATCTTCTCGACCTAGATATAATGCTAGGGATATAGCTATTTATATGGGAAAACTTTATGATATACCTGTTGTTCTTGGAAGTGCAACACCATCACTTAGTTCTTTTACAAAATTTCCATATACAAGACTCAAAGGTGGTCACTTTGAGTCAAAAAAAGAGTTTATTTATGAAAAAAGTATTGAGAATTTAACACCTTTAATATATGAAAATTTAAAAAATATTGTAAAATTAAAAGAACAAGCTATAGTTTTTCTTCCTACTCGTGCAAATTTTAAGTACCTTATCTGTGGAGATTGCGGACACACTTATGAATGTGAATTTTGTAGTGTTGGTATGAGTATTCATCAAAAAAGTAGAGCGATTAAGTGTCATTACTGTAACTTTGCTCAAGCAATTCCTCAAATGTGTTGTGAGTGTGGAAGTAATCATTTAACAAGTAGTAGACTAGGAACCGCTGAGGCAGTTTTAAATATACAAAGTGAGCTTAAAGATGCAAATATTGAGCAATTTGATAGAGATGTTATAACTACAGCAAACAAATTAAAAAAAGCTCTTAAAAGATTTAATGACAGAGAAGTTGATATACTTGTTGGGACACAGATGCTAAGTAAAGGTCATGATTATCATGGAGTTACACTTGCAGTAGTTATGGGTATGGACAATATGCTAAATATGAGTGATTATCGTTCTCGTGAAAAAGCTCTTTCCTCACTTATTCAAGTATCAGGCAGAAGTGGACGAAAACAAAATGCTAAAGTTTTGGTTCAAACATTTAATGAGGAATTTTTTAAAACACATGTAGATAATTATGAAGAGTTTTTACATGAAGAAAAAGAGTATAGAAAAGAGTTATACCCTCCGTATAAGAAACTTTGTCGTGTGTTATTTTCACATAAGAATGGACTTAAAGCTCAAGAAGCAATGAATGAAATGCAAAATAGACTGATACAAATCTCAAATGCTTGTCCTCCTTCGAGGGTTGAGATAGTTGGTTTTGGCAAGTGCGTTATTGAGAAAGTTGCAAATAAGTATAGGTTTGAGATATTGTTAAGAAGTGATAAAAGTACTGATATAATAAAAGCTATTTCAATATCAAAAAATCACTTAGCAGAGATAGATATGGATCCAATAGAGTTTGGTTAAAAATTTAATAGATTAGATGTTGTTTATTATCTAAAAACCAATAAATTGAGAGCATAACCCCAGTAGTTTTTTGATAGCTCTCATCAAACATAAACTCTTTTGCATCTTCAAGTGAGATATAGATAACTTCTATCTCTTCATCATTTAAACCACCACCACCATTGATTTTCATATCATCATCACAAGTGGTAAAATACAGAGTCTGATGAGTTCCTGATATCCCTACACTTGTGTAAAAGGAGCTAATTTTCTCTAAGTTATTTACTGGTATATCATATCCGCACTCTTCTAAAATTTCCTCTTTTGCAATTTGAGCATTTGTTATGTTTTTATCAACTATACCAGCACAAAGTTCGTACATCATACCATTGGTTTTATTTTTATTTAATACAGTGGCTCTAAGTTGTTTAACAAGGATAAAAGCTTTTTTTTGAGTATGCCAAAGAAGTACAGCAACACTGTCATGACTTATAACCGCTTCCCATTTTTTAGTCATTCCATCTTGAGAGTAGTTTATAAGAATAGGTTTGATAAATTTAGGATTTTTAAGCTCCTCGGTTGAGTTTATCTTATTCACGACTACCTCCATTATAAAAATAACAAACTTTATCTTGTTTAGGTGTTTTTATAAAAGTTGTTTTATTTTCAAGATGCCCAGCAATAACTTCATCATAATCTTCTTTAAGTTTTAAAAACTCTTTTTTAGCTTTGCCTTTTAACTTTTTAGTAGTAACTTGAACAATTCTAAGAGGATTAGTAGCACGACCTCCTTTTCTAAGTTCAAAGTGTAAGTGAGGACCAGTAGAGCGACCTGTACTTCCAACATAACCTATAGTATGCCCTTTTTTTACATATTTTCCACGTTTTATACCTTTGCGAAAAGATTTTAAGTGAGCATATCTTGTTTCATATCCATCATTATGTCTAATTTTAATAATTTTTCCGTAAGCACCAAGTCTTCCTGCAAATGAAATTCTTCCACTTCCAGCTGCAACAACGGGTGTTCCTCTTCTTGCTGCATAATCAACACCTAAGTGAGCTTTCCATTTTTTTAAAATTGGATGAAATCTTCTTTTTGTAAAACGGGATGAAATTCTTGCATTTTTAACTGGACGAGTAAGTAAAAATCCCTCTATTTCATGTCCTTTTTCATCATAAAATCTATCATCATCATTTAGATATATATAATGTCTTTTTTTCTTCATTTCTATCATGGCAACTTTTAGTGTGGGCATGGAAAAAATTTTACCTAAGCGATATTTTTGATCATAAACCATCACTAAAGTATCACCTTTTCGTAAGTCTCTTTTGAAGTTAAGTGAGTATTTAAAACTAGATACAAAAATTTCTGCTAGTTTTTTACTTCCTGTCGCATTAATAATGTCAAGATATGGAGAATGGTTAATTTTTAAAGTAAAAGCTTCTGTTTTTATTGTACTGATAATAGGGATAACTTCAAAACTATAAGAGTTTTTATTTTGATAAATATGAATTTGTAACTCATCATTAAGAGGAAGTAATATTTGAGTGATATTTTTTTGGGTATCTCTTAAAATTTGACAGTTAATACCAGCTCGCATCTCTTGAGTTAAAAGTTGATCATCCTTATCTAAGTTATAATATAGAGGTTTTTGTGGAAGATTATGTTTTTCTAAAAACACTAAATATGTTTCCCCCTCAGACCATTTAAAGTCTTCAACTTTAGAGCTAAAAAGAGTTGTAACAAATAAAAAAAGTATAAAAAATCGTATCATATATATAGCCATAAATAAAAAATTTAAAAATAATTGCGAAACTCTAACAAAATTTTGCTTAGTATGAGGTTTGTTTGATATAATCTCTTTAGATTTCTTGCATAATTCCTAATAGCCTCAGAGAAATGAAAAGTGGTAAGATTGAGTAAAATAAATTTTTATGCCTAGCCTTAGCTAAGGATAAAATATTTTTTTGTTCAAGGTTGCCACTTTTCATTTTTCCCGCAGGGCATTTTATAGAGAGCTTTACTCAGCGTTAGATAACCCCAACCGTAGCTATGGCTACGCTTGAGAACATCTGTCTTGATTAAAACTCTCTATAAAATGCTGAGACTATTAGGAATTATGCAAGAAGTCTAGTATATTATTATAAAGAAGAGAGAAATGAAGTATATTTTTTTATTATTAATTTTTATGTTAGAATTATTTGGAAGTGTTATAAGGTCTCCAATAATTAGTATTAATGCTGATGAAACAGAAGTAACTATCAAAATCCAAAAGATAGATATCGGAATAAGTGGTTCGGTTGTTCATAAAATAGATGATAATCATAAAACAATTATAAAAAATGCTGTAGTAACAAAATTTGATGAAAATACTAAAGTAGCAACACTTAAGCTTAGTGACTATACTGCGTTTGGAAATGAAACTTTGCCAAAAGCAAACTTTAAAATAAAAATTGGTGATTATGTAATTTTAACTTTTGGTTATAATAGAGGACTTTTAATTGCTCCAAGTGAAGACATATATTATAGAATTACTAAAAAATCTCAAGTACAGTGGGTGCATCCAGATATTTTTGCAACAAGTCTTTCCTTCGTTGGGCATCCAACACCATTAAGAGAAGATTTTACAAGAGTGAGTGAGAGTAACTCTATAGGACTAATATATATATTTTTAGATAATACTATATACACAGTAGATGCTAAAAGTTTTAAAATATTAGCAGCTACTGTGGTTTCATTAATTCAAGAAGAGATTATTCTCCCTTTTTATACAAGAATACAAAAGATTGATGCTAACTGGTGGGGAGAAGGTAGTAGCGAACTTGAAGATTATGAACCACATTATTACGAACTTATTGCAGAAGCAAATCCAAATAATAAAGAACTCTACCAAAAAATAAAAGATTCAAAAAAGAAATTACAATATATACTTGAGAAATTTAATATAAAGGAGTAGTTATGATAGATGATAAACATATGAAATATTTTACTTCAATTGTTGGCAATGACAATATTTATGATGACAAAGCACATTTAATTGCTTACTCTTACGATGCGACTCGTGAGCATTTTGAGCCAGATGCTGTTATATTTCCAAGAGATGAAGAAGATATAAGTAAGATTTTAAAGTACTGTAATGAGCATAAAATCATTATAGTACCTCGTGGAGCTGGAACTGGTTTTACAGGCGGAGCACTTCCAAGTTCAGGCGGAATTGTTTTAGCTATGGAGCGACATATGAATAAAATCTTAGAAATCGATGTTAAAAATATGGTAGCCGTAGTCCAACCTGGTGTTATTAACATGGATTTGCAGCGAGCAGTTGAAGAGATTGGGCTTTTTTATCCACCAGACCCAGCATCTCAAGAGTATTCAACTTTGGGTGGAAATGTAAGTGAAAATGCTGGTGGTATGCGTGCTGCGAAGTATGGAATCACAAAAGATTATGTGATGGCTACTCGTGCGGTTTTACCAAATGGAGATATTATTAGGGCAGGGAAGCGTACTATTAAAGATGTAGCTGGGTATAACATTAGTGGTATTTTAATTGCATCTGAGGGAACTTTAGCGGTACTTAGTGAGATAACACTTAGACTTATCCCTAAGCCTAAGTTATCTAAAACAGCTATGGGAATTTTTGATAGTGTAAACGATGCTATGGAAGCTGTTTATAAAACTATGGCTAGTGGAATTACGCCAGTTGCTATGGAGTTTTTAGATAACCTAACCATAAGAGCAGTTGAGCAGACTTTTAACAAAGGTTTGCCTGTAGATGCTGGAGCACTTCTTGTTACAGATGTTGATGGAAATCTTGAAGAGGATTTAAACTTTCAACTATCTCAAATTGAGAAAGTTTTTCGTGAAAATGGATGTAGAGAATTTAAAATTGCTGCGGATGAAAAAGAAGCGGCAGATATCTGGTTTGCAAGACGAAATGCCTCACCAGCATTAAGTGTTTATGGAAGTAAAAAGCTAAATGAAGATGTAACAGTTCCCCGTGCCGTTTTACCTGAACTTTTAGAGAAATTTTATGCTATTGCGGATAAATATCAAATCAAGATTCCATGTTTTGGACATACTGGTGATGGTAATGTTCATACAAATATTATGGTTGATGGAAGTGATCCAGAGCAGGTTAAAATCGCCTACAAAGCAATAGAAGAGGTTTTTGCTGCTACTATTGATTTGGGTGGAACTTTAAGTGGTGAGCACGGCATAGGTCTTGCAAAAGCTCCATATATGCATATGGCTTTTAGCGATGAAGAGATGAATTTATTTAAGTCGATAAAGAAGGCTTTTGACCCAAACAACATTCTAAATCCCGCAAAGATGGGATTAGATTAGAAAGAATCTTGCATTGAGTCATCTTTGATTATGCTTTTATCAAAGCATACAACTTGATTGCGTCCATTTCTTTTCGCATAATAAAGTGACATATCTGCATATTTGATACATTTCCAAATACTATCGCTATCTTCAGGAAACATAACCGCACCAATACTAAGGGTTTTACTAAATGATTCTGGACCAGCATTAATAACTTGCTCAGAAAAACTTATACGAATTTTTTCAGAGATTTCTTTTATAAACTTTTTATCACAATTATGAAGAAGTACTATAAATTCTTCTCCACCAAAGCGAATAGCTATATCTGATGAGCGAATTGATTCTTTTATAACGCGAGATACGACTCTAATTCCCTCATCTCCTATATCATGCCCATAAGTATCATTAATCATTTTAAAGAAGTCAATATCAATCATTAATATACCATATGGCGTATTTGTTCTTAGGGCTTGAGGGATAGCTGTTTCTGTAAATTCATCAAGATATTTACGGTTATACATGCCCGTTAATTGATCAACTCTTGCCATTTTGTTTAGTATTTGCATCAGTTTTTTACTTACAATAGCTGGTTGAGCTGTTGCAATATAACCCTCAATAAGACCTATAAAGTTTCTAATTCTTAAGCTATCTTCTTCATCTTTTGCAATGATTGATATAACAAGATTTAACTCATTTGAGATTGAGTATGGAATACAGATATATTTTAGGTTTTTTTCATCTTCGTTAAAATATGGACATGTATGTTCAAATATTGTTGAGTCAACAATAGAGTTTATTCTATCAGCACGACATTCACCTTTTAAAACACTACAATGGCAATCATTTATAGTATAAACGATAGTTTTAATACCACTTATCCTATCAGCTTCAATTATTGTAAAATCTTCTAGAGCAAATTTAGTTTGGAATACATATGCTAATCTATTATAGATATCTTCAAGTTCTTCATCATGCTCTATTGTTTGTTTAAATTTATATATTTCAGAGAGTTGATCAATTGTATTATTTATATTTATTAATGGATCATTGGAAATTTCTTTATTTTTGTTTTGAAGAAAAATATATACTTTTTTATCAATTTCATCAAAAACGTTTTGTAATTTTTCAAGCAGAGTGTTGAGCATATCTGCAACATCTTTACTCTCTTTAAAATCTCCACCATCTACACGTTTGGAATAATTTCCATTATATGCAGCTTTCATTACATTTTTAATAGAATAAAAAATATTTATATAAGGTTTTAAAAATATATTTACAATGAGCAGTATTAATAACATTATTACAATAGCAATAGAAGCTGTGTACGCAACAGTAAGTAAACTACTGCCTCTAACATCACTAACATCAATAACCATACTTATAGCACCAAGAACTTCCCCTTCTTTTGCTTTATGACAAGCTAAACAATTGGTTGTTCCAAATGCTGTTGCAGTATAAGGAATAGTCATACGCATAGTGCTTTTTGTAGCTGTTTCAGTCATTAACTCTTCAATTTCACCAGTGCGAAGTACTTTTCTATCTATTGCATCACGAGGAAGTTCATTATTAAACCCTTGACCAAATTGCTTAATAACTGTAGGTGAACGAGCAATCCAAAGAGAACTTATATTTTCAATGTTTTCAATCTCGTTAAGAAAATAAGCACGCTTATCCATCATATCATTAACCATATGAGCAGTTAAACCACTTTTAACAACCTCTGCAGTTAGAAGAGCTCTTTTTTCTGCATTTTCAATACCAAAACCTCTAAAATTGAATGTTATTATGACAATCATAGCAATTAAATATACAAAAAACAGTCCAGCTAATATTGCTGTTATTCTCTGTCTAGTGCTCATGTGGTATCCTCTGTATATGCTATAATTTTAAAAATGAAGATATTATATCATATTAATACTATAAAACAGGAGACAATTTAAATGCTAAAATATGAAAAATTTTTCAAACATATAAAATTTTTTATTACAACATTTGTAGATAAAGAGCTTACTCTTTTTGCTGCAAGTCTTAGTTATTATACTATATTTACAATTATTCCTCTTCTTTTGATTATGTTAACTCTTTTAATATCTTTACCATCATTTGCTGAGCATTATGAGACTATAAAAGGATTTATATTCTCAAACCTTATGCCAGTAAATTCAGAAGCTATTATGGGACATATCGATGGATTTTTACAAAATTCTGCAAAATTAGGAGTGATAGGACTTATAATGATTTTAGTTGCTTCGCTTTTATTTTTTAAGAACTTTGAGTACATTGCAAATAAAATTTTTCATGCAAAACCTAGAACTCTTTGGGAGTCAGTAACTACATATTGGACAATGCTTACACTTACTCCCATAGCTCTTGGAGTATCATTTTTTATAACAGCAAAATTAGCAATAATGATAGAGTCAAACTCTTTAACATCTGGTGTAAATATATTACCAATCATTCCATATATTATCATTTGGGCATTGTTTTTTCTTATCTTTCAAATTGGACCAAATGCTAAAGTAAATGTTAAAGCATCACTTATTAGTTCATTTATCATATCTATAGTGTTTAGTATCTCCAAAAATGCTTTTATAGAGTATGTTTTTTATAACAAATCATATACTACGATGTATGGATCTTTTGCAATTGTTATGTTTTTATTTTTATGGATATATGTATCTTGGATTATATTTATATATGGTCTTAAATTATGTTATATGATAGATTGCATATATAAAAAATCCGAAACTAAAGGTAAGCAGAGCGTAGATAAATCGCTTATCAAAAATGCTAAAGAGTGAAATAGATATTTGTATTATTAAAAACATAGAACTAAGTTCTACATGTTTCGACTCTCTTGCTAAAAGTATTAAACTCTCCAATAAACTATCAAATAAATCTCCAAAACCAATAAGATGTAAAAATATAGAGATTGGATAAAAAAATGTAAAAAGTGATGTCCAAATTATTGAGAGTGGATGATAAATGCTAAAATTTCCAAATATCACAAGTGAAAATGGTAACATTAGTAAATAAACCCAAAATGGCACTAAGATAAATTGCCAGATTTTACTTAAATGTTTAAAGTGAATCAAAAATAAAAATATATAAAAAACACCACTAACTGAAAGCCAAAAGCCAAGAGCAAATAATAGTTTTGGGAAAAAACATAAAAGAAGTAGGACTGTTATGAAAAGAGTTTGCAAAGAGATGATTTTAATACCTCTGTCATAGAGTATAAATCCAACTAAAAGCATTCCAAAAGCACGAACAAGAGATGGTGGGGAATCTAAAAATAGTAAATATACAAACAGAGTAATAATTACAATACTAAAAAGATCAAATTTAGAATTTCTATATGGAAAATAACTATTTTGAAAAAAATTATAAATTGGTTTTAAAAAGAAAAATAGAAGTGCGCTAAGAACTCCTAGATGAAAGCCACTTATAGCCAATAAGTGAGATACCCCTAATGCAGAAAATGTTGTTTGTAGCTTTTTTGGAAGAGGTGATGCAGTGTATAGAGCCTGATAAATACTTGAGATATCTTGATTTGTATGAGAAGAAGATATATGTAAATTAAGCTTTTCTTTTAAAGTAATATTTTCGTGAATATATTTGACTTTAGTATATGCATAAAAATAAGTGAGATACTCATAAAAATTTATTTTGCCACCATAAACTTCAATATTAATTTTTTTACCTTTTAGATTTTGAAGAGGCTTTTTAAAGCTTGTATAAAATGTTATTCCATCAATTGTTTTTAATTTTAGTACTTGAGTTGTTTTAGATTTTTTTATTTTTTCATATTGTTTTAAAACTGTGACCTGAGTGATTTGTGAATCAAAATGCGTAAATTTTTTATATTCATTATACTCAATAAGCAAAGAATAAAATAAAATAAATGAGGATACTAAAATAAATAAATAAAAATCTCTTTTTGAGCTAAAAAAGGAGATTTTTTCTATCATAAATAGAGTTACATAATTAAATAGGTGTCATTGAAAAGGATTCATTCTTTAAATCAACTTTTGCAGAGCGAGTATCTACATTTTCATATACAGTTTCAACTCCTTGTGAGTAAGCAGGTGCATCAACAAATCGTGTAAGTTTTTTCTGAAAAACAAGTTTTATATGACCAGTTGGTCCATTTCTTTGTTTTCCTATGATTATTTCAGCTTCTTCTTCCTCTTTTTCTACATAGGTAGGAATAAACTCTTTACCCTCAGTTTTAGCAGCTTTTTCACGCTCTTTTTCCTCTTTGTAAAGATAGATATCATCACGATAAACAAAAAGAATAATATCTGCATCTTGCTCAATTGAACCAGATTCACGAATATCACTCAGCATTGGTCTTTTATCATTTCTAGATTCTAGTCCACGGTTAAGTTGTGAAAGTGCTACTATTGGCATCTCTAATTCACGAGCAAGCATTTTAAGTCCACGAGACATCTCTGAAACTTGCAAATGTCTGTCTTGATTGCCGATACCGCTCATAATTTGTAGGTAATCAATGACAGCAATCTCTATTTCTGGGTGCTTGTTCTTTAGTTTTCGTAATTTTGAGCGGAGTTGATTGATATTGAGACTACCTTGATCATCAACATAAAGTTTAGCATCATTCATTTTATCTACTGCACCATTAAGCCTGCCCCATTGATCATCATTCATGTCTCCAACACGAAGTTTTTGAAGAGGGATAGAAGTTTGGATACTTAAAAGTCTAAGCATAAGTTGTTCAGCAGGCATTTCAAGCGAGAAAAATGCTACACCTTTACCTTGTACTATAAGCGAATTTACAGTATTTAAGATAAAAGAAGTTTTACCCATTGCAGGTCTTGCTGCAATAATAACTAAATCACCTTTACCAAAACCAGTAGTCATTTTATTAAGTTCATGAAAACCAGTATCTACACCAACTAAGATGTTATTACCACGAGCTTTCATCTCTTTAATATACTCCATAGTGTCAAAAGTCATTTTTGGAGAATCTTTAAAATCACTTGTTTGATTGTCTTGTGTAATTTCATAAAGTTTTTTCTCTACAATATCTATAACCTCAGCAGATGGAAGTTCTTCTTCAACCGTAACTCTTTTTATCTCTGTTGTAAGTGTTAAAAGGTGGCGTTTTAAAGATTTGTCTTTTATCTCATCAACATAAGCTTTAGTATTTGAGATAGGGTTTGCAGATAAAATTTCAAGCATAACCTGCTCATCAAATTTTTTGATTTTAATAAGTTCTTTTTTTATAAACTCTTCATCAATAGGTTGATTTTTTTGTAAAAGTAGCATCATAGATTTAAAAATATCTTGATGAGCTGGAAGATAAAAATCATCTTTGTTTAGTGCCACACTCAGCTCATCAAACTGTTCTGGTTCAAACACTATTGAGCTTAAAATACTTCTTTCAAATGCTAAATTATATAGGTTGTCAGTCATTGTCTTTACTCTCCATTTTTACTATTTATTTACTGTGTTATGTTTTGTTTAGTTTTTAGGGGACATTCCAACTAAGATTTCTTTTAAAACCTCTTCTACTCTACTAACACCTAATATTTCTAAAGAGTCTCTAACCTCTTTAGGTATATCTTCTAAATCTCTTTCATAATTTTTTGATGGTATTAAAACTTTAACCATTCCAGCTTTATGTGCAGCTATTAATTTCTCTTTGAGTCCTCCAATTGGTAAAACATCTCCACTTAAAGAGACTTCTCCAGTCATCGCTATTTCTGAGCGAATTTTTCTTGAACTTAAAATAGAAGAAATCACACTAACCATAGCTATACCAGCACTTGGTCCATCTTTTGGTGTTGCTCCATCAGGAACATGTATATGTAAGTCATAACGCTTATAAACTTCACTAATATTTACTTTTAAATTTTCCTCTTTTTCTTTAGATGTTAAGGGGATATTATCAATGTCAATCTCTAATCTTTTAGTATCAATTAAAGTTTTTACTACGCTATATGCTATTCTTGCTGATTCTTTCATCACATCACCAAGGCTACCAGTTAATTGCATAGTGCCTTTCCCATTGATACGGATACTCTCTATTTTTAAAACATCCCCACCAACAGCTGTCCAAGCAAGTCCATTTACTACACCAACTATTGGTATTTTTGTAGTTTTTTCTATTTCAAATACAGTTTTATCAAAATATTTTTTAAGATTTTTAAGAGTTAATGATATTTTCATAGTTTCGGAATTTTCCAAAATCTCTCGTGCAATTTTTCTTGACATATTGGCTAAGCGACGACGAAGATTTCTAACACCTGCTTCTCGTGTATAACTATGTATTAACTCTTTTAATGCAGGCTTAGAGATACTAATCTCTGATTTTCTAAGTCCATGTTTTTTAAGCTCTTGAGGAATTAGATATCTCTTAGCTATCTCAAATTTTTCTTGAGGAGTATATGAACTAAGTGTTATAAACTCCATTCTATCACGAAGTGGCGCAGGAATTCTACCAACATCATTTGCAGTAGCAATAAATATAACTCTTGTTAAATCTATATTAAAGTTTAGATAATAATCACGAAACTCTTTATTTTGTTCAGGATCTAGTATCTCTAAAAGAGCAGCCGTAGGATCACCTCTTCCAGATTTAGAAATTTTATCAATCTCATCTAAAACTACAACAGGATTCATTTTTTTGGCGTCAATTAGACCTTGAGTAATTCTTCCAGGCATTGCTCCAACATAGGTTCTTCTATGTCCACGAAGTTCATTAACATCTTCAAGTCCACCAAGTGCTATCCTTACAAGTGGACGATTTAGCGCCTCTGCTATTGAGTTTGCTAAAGATGTTTTACCAACACCTGGAGGTCCTGAAAAACAGAGTATTGCTCCTGTTGCGTCTTTACTTTTTATACCTCTTAATTCCATCAACTCTTTAACAGCAAAAAATTCAACTATTCTCTCTTTAGGCTTTTCTAGTGAATAATGATCTTTATTTAGTTGATCTTCAACATCACTAATTTTTAAAGCTCTTTTACTAACTTCACCAAAAGGGATCTCTAAAACCCAGTCAAGATATGTTTGAGTCATTGAAGAATCTGAAGAGTCAGGATGCATGCGAGAAAATCTTTCTATTTGTTTACCTATCTCTTTATAAGCTTCTTCATTCATTTTGTCTTTTTTAGCTTCAAGCTTATCTTGATACTCTTGAATCTCTTCATCCCTTGAAGTGTCTGAGCCTAACTCTTTTTGAATCTGTTTTAACTGCTCTTTTAAAAAATACTCTTTATTCACTTTTTCTATATGGGTATGAACTTTTGAACGAATTTCACGTTGAAGTTTATTTGCTTCTATCTCATCTATAAGATACTCTATTAAATCTAAAAATCTTTTCTCTGTATCTGATTCTACAAATAGATTATAAGCTTGCTCTTTTTTTAGTTTAACACTACTACAAATCAGGTCAATTATGCGGTTATTATCATGATTTTCTTCTATCGTTCTAAGTAAATCTGGGGGAAAATAATTACTTACACTTGAGAGTGTTCTCACTTTTTCACGAACTATCTCTAAAATAGCATCTATTTTTAATGAATTTACATTTGTAGCATCTATAATATCAACTTTTGCAACAAGTGGGTTTTCACTAACTTTTCCAAATGTTTTTGCACGAGCCAAACCTTGAAAAAGAACTTTAACTCTACCATCAGGTAGTGCTACTTTTCTCATAATAGAGCCAACTACACCCGTGTCATAAAGTGATTCAAATACACGTTCACCCTCTTTTGATGGCTTAGTTGAGCAAACTATTACTAAAGAACTCTCTTCAATAGCTCTAGTGGCAGCTAATATATTACTCTCATCACTTAAAAAAAGCGGAGATATCATAAAAGGATATAAGAATAACTCATCCTCTGCTATTACAGGTATATTTGCTGGAAATTCACCATAATCACTTAGTTTCATTATCTCCCCATTTCGGCATCATAAAATCATACCAGCTTGAATTATCTACTTTCTCTTGAATTTCTTCAATCTCTTCTTCATCTTCTTCTGAATCATCACCCCAAGTTGGTATCATAAAATCATACCAACTTGAGTTATTTTCTTTTTCTTGAATCTCTTTTACAACTTCTTGTTCTGCATCATCAGTTTGAATAATTTCATCAGTTTTTGTATCTACTTTTTCTGTTTTAACTTCTGTATTTTTTTCAGAAATTGAATTTCTAGAAACAACACTTTTTGTATCAGGTATCATAAAAGCATACCAACTAGAAGTTCCATCACCTTCAAACCAAGCACGATACCACGGAGTATCTGCTCTATTTACATCATCCCATGGTACCCAAGAATTATCGTGTACAGTTCTATAATAAGCTGCACTTTTTGGTTTATCTAGTCTTTCATATAAATCTACAATAGTTTTATTTAACACAGCCTGTGCAAGATATAATCTTGTAAGCATTGTGTCTATATTTTCTTCATACATAGAGTTTGGATAATTATATTTAAATTTTTCACCACTCTTTAGTGCTTCACCTATCAAAGCCTGATCTCGTCTAGGGTTTACAAGAGCCATATACTTCGCTCTCACTTTTAAAAATTCAGCTTCTTCTTTTTCATTGGCAGTTGCGTATCTTTTTATGTACTCATCTAAAAAATGCTCACTTAAAAGGTATTCTTTATAATCCATATGTGCTAAAGCTAAAATCATTGTTGCTTCAGGAAGAAGAGGGGAACCAATATGCTCACCTTGAAGTGAACTATAATAACTATCTGCTTGTTCTAAATCACCTTGAGCGATAACCTCTACTATTTTTGAATACCAATAAAAAGCGGGTTTATTATATTCTTTAACTTCTTTTGTACAACCACTCAATAATATAAGTATAATAGATAATATTACCAGTATATAAGTTTTAAACTTCATTAAATATGTTCCTAATTTTAAATAGATTGTTATTTTATCTAAAAGATATATAACACATGTTAAATTAGGTACATTTTATGCTTAAAGTATTAAAATTACTAAATATTTACAAAAGGTTTTTTATGAAATTTGATATCTGCGTCCCTATTTTAGGTTTTGAAGATGTAAAAGAAGTAACTTTAGAAAAAATTGATGATATCTTTATGAAAATGCAATCTACAAACAACGAACATATATCTTTTACTCTTATTGATCCTTTTATCTTAAGAGAATATGATTTTGAAGTACCTGCTAATATACAAGAATTATTGGAAATTTCTAAAGGTTCTAATATAATTATTTTAAATATTGTTTTAATTCAGTCTCCTATAGAAAACTCTGTTGTAAATTTCATAGGACCAATAATTTTTAATACAGATAACAACAAATTAGCTCAGATTATCTTACAAGAATCCACTAAATATGGTGTTGCAGAGAAAATTTCTACTTTCTTAGAAAACTAACATAATAGTTGAATTATATATTTAATATAGTTTAATTTAATTGTATATTTATTTATTTCAGCACTTATTAAGCCTACTTAGTAGTATAATAGTGATAATTGTATATATAATTGCTACAGAGCCCTATTTTTGTGTGCAATTATTTTATCCTGCTTAAGGAGTCTATCATGAATTTTTTTTATTTTTTATTTTCGTATTATAAAAATATTTTTTTTATCTTGGTCTTAATTACCTCTACTCAAGCTAATGCAACAGCAACTTTTACTCAAGGATCAACTGCTACAGAACTTGCTGAGCAAATAGAAGGGATTGGCATAACTATAACTAATCCTCAAATAACCTTTGGAACAAATACACAAAGAGGGATATTTTCAAATGGTAGAGCTGGTGCAGGTTTAGAAATAGATGAAGGTATCATACTTACAACAATGAGTGTTAACGAATCTTTTTCTACCAATAATAGGACAGACTTTAGTGTTAATAATGCAAATAATGATGATGCAGATCTTATAGATATAGATGCAAATGCTAGATTCAACACTATTGTTTTTCAATTTGATGTAACTCTTGATGATAGAACAAGACTATTGCTTATTGATTATCAATTTGCATCTGAAGAGTATCCTGAATATGTTGGTTCACGATTTAATGATGCTTTTGGTTTTTTTATCTCTGGTGGGGATTTACCAAATGGAGTTGTTTATAATATAGCAAGAGTTGTTGATAACAATACATATGTAACTATCAACGATATAGATAACTATCCTGTTGTAGTTGTTAATAATGTTAACATAGGTGAAGTTGGTATTCATGATGATGCAACTCCAGAGGATTTAAGTAATTCAGCATTTTTTATAGATAATAATCAAAATAATGATGGAGGTGTCTCTCCTGTAATTATAGAGTACGATGGTTTAACTCGTACACTACATGCATCTTTGGATAACTTAACCCCAGGCGAAACATACCATTTTAAAATGGCAATTGCTGATTCATCAGATTCAGCATTAAATACTGGTGTTTTTGTTAATAAAATAAGAGGTCTTACAGAACCAAGTATCTGCTATGACTATGCTTATAAACAAAATGGGTTATTTTTAACTGAAGGTTACGATGCTCTTAAAGGACCATTTATTAGTGGTGATGTATCAACAAGCAGTCCTATTGAAGTTGCAATGTTTTTTATGAATACAAACGAAGCAGAAATTACTGCTGATAATATTATTGTAAACATCCTCGATATCAATACATCACAAGCAACCTATAAAACTGAAAGTGTTTGGGTAACTGAGCCAAACACTGTTTCAAAAATAAAAATTGATGATGTTGATTTAAATGTAAGTAATAGCTATATATACGATATTCCCGTTGCATCTTTTGACTCTTTTGAATATTTTTATACATATTTTTCACTTGATCCTTTAGTAAATACTCTATCTTTACCAATTATTGCTCGTATTGATTATGACTTAATAATACCACTTTCATTAACTGAAACAATAACAATTGAAAGATCTAGTCTAATTGATACTGACATACCAATTTGTGGTGGTGGTTCAAATACTTATGATCCAGTTTATGGTATTTTTAATATTATCGAAAATGGTTTGTATACAAATCAATCAAGCTATTTTTACAATATAAATACACAAGTTACAAACAGAGAGGCTAGTTTAAGTATTGCTTCTGTTGATGGAAACTTAACATCAAATGCAGATTTGCATACTCTTACAAATAATGTCTCTGCTGTAATTGGTATAGATATGCTAGACCTAAAATCATTTCATTATACAGGTGCTTCTTGTGGTGAGATTGGTAATGCTATTAGTGATAGAACTTGGGTTATTGTTGATCAAGACTATATTACACCACTTGTAACAAATGATTTGACTTTTTATGAAATAGCTAGAGAAAATGTAGCACTTCGTATAAGTTATAATGTTAATGCTGATAATGGTGACTTAATTCAACTTGAAAAAGTAACAAATTCTGGTAATGATAGATGGAATGTATTAAATTTTTCAGATGCTGTTAAAAGTGGAGAATGTTCAACTGATATGGCAATGGGATCAAATATGATAGCTGAACATTGTACTAATTCAGGTGCAGACTACGATTCAGCGATGACACCAGAAGAATTAGCAGTATGTATGGAATGTGTATATGGAATCAATACAAAAGTATTGTGTGCTAGGGATAATTTTTCCATTAGACCAGAAGCTTTTTTAATTAAATTAGATGATCAAGATCAAAATAATACTGCAACTCAAAAAACAATAACTAACGGTTTTTCTGGTGTTACTGCACCTTCTGGAACACAATTAGATATAGCAGCTGGTTATAAATATAACCTAGAAGTTAATGCTACTAATCATTTAGACAATCAAGCTTCCAGCGGTTATAATGTTCATTTAAATACCATTTCTGGAACAAGCTCAGGTTATTACTGGGAACCAGATGTAAGTATAGTAGCAGCAAATTGTAATGATACTAACGATAGTATGTTTACAACAATATTAATAAATGGTGAAGCTGATATAGAAACTTCTATCCCCCAAGTAGGTGAATATTCTCTTAAACTTCTTGATACATCATGGACTAGAATTGATAGTGAGCAACAATCACATCAAACAGGATCTTATTTCATACAAGACACTAGAGATTGTGTTTTAAATAGCTCTAACGTTGAAAATGTTGGTGCTTTTGATAATTTAAATGGCTGTAATATTAGTAGCAATCATGATAGTTCAAGCGATACAAACTTAAAATATAGAGATTTAGATCTATTTATACATCCTTATAAATTTAACATGGCAGGAATTATTCCATCTCATGGTATAAATAATAGTACAATATTTGATGCAGAAACTTTTGTCTATATGACTGATATGACCAATGATGAAGAGATGTCTTTTCATCTAAATGGTGCTATTAGTGCTGTGGGATATAATGGTTCAACTCTTAGCAATTTTGTTGACAACTGTTATGCAGAGCCAATAAATTTAACTGTAAACAAAACAGTAGCAGACTCTAATATTTCAAGTTATCGCTATAATTTTAATAATACTGATGTACCTGCTAACGAACAAAATGGAACAATTAATGGTGTATCTGGAACTATTTCATTGGTTACTAGTGATTTTATTAAAGCAAATAATGGAACAACAAATACAGAGCTAAGCCTTAATTTTAATAGAGATGTTTTAAATGTTCAAAATCCTGAAATGTTAACATATACTGCTTATGATTCAAGCTGTACAACTCCAGCAAACTGTAGCATGAATGCTGATTTAATTTCTGCTAAAGAAACTAAAGGAACTATGGATTTAAATCAAACTTTAATAACAACAAACTCCATTACTATACGACATTATTATGGTCGCTCTCATGCATCGAGACAAAGATATACTGGGGGGCAAGGAACAGCAAATATTTTTTATGAAGTTTATTGTTTTGGTGAAATAGGTACCAATGATTGTCAAAAAACTAGACTACAACAACAAAATAATTCAATAAGAACTGATGATATAAGATGGTATATAAATGAGAACCATTCATCAAATGAAGGAACTGCTGGAACAGTTTTTGAAAGAGATGCTAATAATGTAGACGTATTAGGGGTAACAGATGGGAATCACCAAGATGATTCATCACTTATGACATATAATATAACTCAAGGTTACCCATATAAAACAACTATGGAAAACAATGCTTCAAACTGGTTAATTCATAACGAGCATAATATAAATGCAGATGTAAATCAATTTCAAGTTGAATTTGAGTCACCTAATACAAACTGGAGTGGGGAGCAAGACACCACCACTACTACTACAGATAACAATACTTCAACAATAACAAATAGGAGAAGTATGTGGTAAGAACTACTCTTTACAAAGCTGCTTTTACTATGATAGAACTTATTTTTGCAATAGTTATTATTGCTATAGCTGTTCTCTCACTTCCTATGATAACAAGGGTAACTTCTGAAGCTATAGATGATAACCTTGTTCAAGAAGCTATCTTTGCTGGAGCTGCTGAACTTATGAGTGCATCTGCTGGATACTGGGATGAAAATTCTATGCAAGATATAAATATTAGCTTTATCTCAAGGGTTATTGATATTTCAGGTGATTGTAATCTCACAACTAACTTAAGACCTGGACATATTGCCCAACCTCTTCATAGAAGATGTTTAGATAACCCTGCTACACCTGCTAATGATGCTGCTGGCGGTTTAGTTATAGATTTAAATGATGCAGCAAAAAATGGTAATTTATATACAAATGTTACTACAAACGCTGCAGGGTATAAAGAAACTTACAACAGCGTTATTACTGTAACTACAATTGGTAATGTAAAAACAATCACTTCAACTATAAGTAATTTAGATGGTATACCTATTGTTGTCCTTAATATACAAAGTGCTAACATTGGTGAGATTGATTATTATAAAAGGAGATTTTAATGCGTCGCCTTGGTTTTACTATGTTAGAACTTGTATTTGTTATAGTTATTATGGGAATATTAGGTAAATTTGGTGTTGAATTTTTAGCACAAGCTTACAATAGTTTTATATTTTCGAGCATAAACAATACTCTACAAGCTCAAAGTTCACTTGCTCTTAAATCCGTTGCATCAAAGCTTCAATATCGTATAAAAGACTCTGTAATTGTAAGAAATAGTAATGATGCCAACTTTGCAACCAATTTTGTTGCAATTGCCAATGCAGATCCAAATCTTCACAATATTATAGAATGGGTTGGAAGTGATATAGAAGGATACCGTGGAAATTCTAGACCGAACTGGAGTGGAATTATTGATCTTGATGCATCAAGTGCGACAATTCTAAATTCACCTGAGACAAATACGACAGCTATAAATAATCTTATAAATGTTCTTTCGTATACCGATAGTGGCATTGCAAATGCCGCACTATATTTTATTGGTTCAGACAATGATATCCTAAATGGTTATGGTTGGGATGGAGTAGCTTTAGCTGATCATAATAATAGTGTAATGCAAAGAATAAACTTAACAGGAAATCCAACTGAGTTTCAATCAGGCATAGGTTTAAACTTTGGTGGTGTTGATGTGTATGAGTATTACCAACTTGCATGGACAGCTTATGCAGTTGGAATAACAGATTATAATATAGGTGCTAATGCAGGTACTAATACTGGAACACTTATGCTTTTTTATGATTATCAACCTTGGGAGGGTGATACATATTTATTGCAAAATGATGGTACTGTAACAAAAAGTGAGATACTTATGCAAAATGTAAGTACTTTTCAGTTTCAATCTATTGGTTCAATAGTTAAAATTCAAGTTTGTGTAAATTCTGATGTTATGGGGGATTATTCATTATGCAAAGAAAAAACAATATTTTAAAAATTTATCCTCATAAAAACAGAGATGGGTTTGCTATGATTATGGCGATAGCTGTTATTATTATTATATCTACCATTATGGCTCTTTCCCTCTCTTTAACTACAAAAACAAGTAAAAAAACTACAGATATTTATCTTTATGAACAAGCTATCTTATACTCAAAGAGTGCAGCTGAGTTAGCTCTTTTAGATATAGCGGATAATGGTCCATGTGTAAATGTTGGTCCTTACCCATTTGAAGGTGGTCTATATAATGCAACTGTAACACTTTTATATGTTTACAGAGGTTTAGATTGTACCACTTTTATTCCTCCTGCTAATAACTATTTCACAACACTTCAAACTGATAAACAAAGTGGTTCTGTTTTAATGGATATAACAGTAACTACTAATGCAGGTACCGAACCTATTCGCTATTTTAGAAGAAGTATACAGAAACTATAAATTTATATAAGTAAGCGATCGTAAATCTTTTAATGATATAATTCTTTTATTATAACATCAAGGATTTTTTAAATGAATATTTCTCTAACTGGAAGACATGTAGAACTCACAGAACCTATTAAGGCTCATATGGCTTCATCAATTCAAACACTAAACAAATACCATATGGACATTATCTCAGTTAATGCAATTGCAACTTCTCAAAATAAAAAAGGAAAAGAATCTACTATAATTGAATATGTAATCCACCTAGCGCATAAAAACTCTATAATTATTAAGCAAAGAGATGATGATCTTTATGTTGCAATAGATATTGCAACAGAACGCGCGCAAAAAGCTATGCGTCGTATGCACGATAAAGGGATATCTCACTATAAAGATGGTATAAATGAAGCTAAAAATGAAGCTAATGCAAGTATTGATTTAAGTCAAGCAAGTGAAGCTCTTGAGGATGAGATAGTTCCTGTAGAATTAACTCTGTATAAACCTCGTGAAGTTGAAGATGTTCTTCAAGATTTAAAAGATAGCAATAAAATGTTTGAAATATTTTTAGATAATGAAGATAAAACTCGTGTTCTTTATAAAAGAAACGATGGAAGATTTGGACTGTATTAACAACTATATTAATAGTCCCGTAAAGAGAGTAATCTCTTTACTCCGCTTGAACCGCTGCGGTTACTAAAGTTTACTTCTTTGAAGCAAACTACTAAGTTAACAAATCTACTTTCACACTTTTAACTATTCCTTCATCCTCACTTAAATCAATCCAATTAAATTGATTTCCACTTTGAGAAGAGCCTTTTAGCAAATCACCACTTTTTCTGAATCTTAAATCTAAATTTGCTATATCAAATCCACTAATAGTTTGAGTAAATTTATCTAATCTTTGTGATGAACTAGAGTTGGTGTATAAAAAACAATGCCCTTTAAGCCCTGTACGACTTACACGACCACGAAGCTGATGCAAGGTTGATAAGCCCAATCTCTCAGCACCAACAATAACAATTGTACTAAGTTTTGGTAAAGATATTCCAACTTCAACAACTGTTGTAGCTATTAAAATATCCCCTTTTTGATTAAACTCTTTTATTACTTCCTCTTTTTGTTTATCTTTTCCATGAGTTACATAAACATTGTTAAAATTTTTCTCCCAATAACTACGAGCCTCAT
This sequence comes from Sulfurimonas sp., assembly GCA_021648465.1. Classification (GTDB taxonomy): domain Bacteria; phylum Campylobacterota; class Campylobacteria; order Campylobacterales; family Sulfurimonadaceae; genus Sulfurimonas. Next base: position 32,571 of record JAKISR010000011.1, read on the forward strand.
CAATACTTTGATATTCTAATACCTCACTTTGCTCAACTAGTGGATAAACAAGTAGTATTTGGTTGCCTTTTATTATCTCACTTTTAATATGTTCTAAAAGCTTTTTAAAATCACTTTTATGAATAACCTCACTTGTTATATCTTTTTTAAATGGTGTTGAAGTGATAAGTGAGACATCTATATGAGCAGTTTCTATCATAGCTTGTGTTCTTGGAATTGGTGTTGCTGAGAATTGTAAATAATGTGGTTTTGCTTGGTCTTGCTTATTCTCACTTGAAACTAATTTTTCCAACATATTTCGTTGAGCTGTTCCAAACCTATGTTGCTCATCAACCATAACTAAACCAGCTTTTGGTAACTCTCTATATAAAAGTGCATGAGTGCCTATTATAAAATCATACTCACTTAAATCCTCTTTTTTACTTTTGTTTGTTACAAGAGTTATTTTTACTTTTGGAAGATATTTCTTTGCCTCTTCAAAAAGCTGATTTGCTAATATAGTTGTTGGTGCCATCAGTATAGAGCGATTTGGAAACATCATATGTGCAGAGGCTAAGATAACCATAGTTTTACCACTTCCAACATCTCCAACAATCATCCTTTTTGCACTAACATCTTTTGATAAATCTTTTTTAATATCTTCTATAGAACTTATTTGCTCACTTGTGAGTTTAAATGGCAATGATAAAGCCCACTTTTTATAATCACTATCTTGAGATACTATTGGTTTAAAATATCTTCTTTTTTTTGATAATTGTTTCATGTAGATAAAAAGTTCTAAATATTTTAAAGCTTTAAGAGTTTTACTCTCTAAATTTTTTAAATCATATAATTTATCATTTGGAAAATGAAGTTTTAATATTTCATTCGCTATTTCCTCTTTTAAACCCTCTGCTAATAAATTTTGTTTTGTAAGATTTTCTTTAATTAAACGAAGCATAACATCAGCTCTCAAAGTTGATTTATATTTTGGTGTAATTTGACCAATATTAGTAACTTTTTTTGGCATACTCATGCTACAAGAACCCAATTTGCACTCAATCATTCCAAAATAATAATCTCTATCTCCAACTTTAAACTGATGCATCATATAAGACTTTGGATGAAAAAGTACCCCTATTATTTTATAAGAAAAATTATGAGCAAAAAAAGTTACTTGAATTGAGTTTGGAGTTTTATTGACAGATTCAACTGTTGCATCTATAAGTTGAAAAGTATGCTCTTGAAGTTTTGAATGCAGTCGTAAGTCCTCATAAGTATGAGGGATAATTAAAGAGAGTTCACACCAAGAGTTTATACTTAGCTTTTTAAACTTCTCTTCTTGATGTTTTGTAAGATTCATTTTAATTCCTTAGTATCTAATACTAACTTATTTTAAAAATTCTCTTAATAAATATTGCATTTTGCAATATTTACTTAGTAACTATAGCAAAACTCATCTCTAAAATTTCTTTATGACTTCTAATATATTTATTTAAATCTTTTAACTTTAGATTTTTAATTAGTTCTAATTCTTTAACTGAATGACCGAGTTCTTGCCCTTTATAATATTCCATAAATGTACGATGAAGCCTTTGACTCATAGTTTCAACTCTAAGAGGTTCACTTCCTAGTAGAAACTTTTTAGTTTGTTCTAACTCTTCTTGAGTTACACCATCTTTTACAAACTTTGCCACTACTTCTTTAACAGTTTTTTTTGCTTCATCAAGCGATTCTAATTTTGTTTGAAGATAACCACTCATATATGAGCTTGACTTACTTACATTGATTCTTACATAAGCAGAGTAAGCAAGACCTTTTTTAACTCTTATTTCTTCCATCAAGCGTGATCCAAAACCACCTGAACCTAAAATAAAAATAGCTACTCTTGCTTTATAATAGTCTTTAGAATCTACACTTATATTATATGGTGAACCAAAATATATATAAGCTTGTTCTGTCTTTTTTTTAATAATTTTTTCTTTAGTTTCATTGATGGTTCTATAGTTTTTTACATCACTACTTTTACCAATTGGCATAGACTCTATAACTTTAGCTATCAGTTTTTTAGCTTTTTCTATCTCAACATCACCACCTAAAACAACTATAAGTTTTGAGCTAACTAGATTCTTTTTAACAAACTCTTTTACATCGTTTAACTCTATGCTTTTTATACTCTTTGCTGTTCCATTAGATGGTTTTGCCATAACACTACCTTCAAAAAGCAGTGCTTTTAATTCAGTTGAAGCGATATAATCAAAATCATTCTCTTTTCTAGCTAATGACCCAAGTTTTGTTGTTTTTACTTTGCTTATCACTTTTTGAGTGAAATTTGGATCTTTAAGTAGTGTATCAAAAGATTTAAGTCCATTTTCAAACTCCTCTTTTAAAGAACCAAGCTCCATAACAAAAGTTTCTTTTCCTGAGGATGCAGAGATATGAATAGCTTTAGCTTCAAGAGCTTCAGCAAAAGCGGATGAACCAAGTTTTGAAGTACCCTCACTCATAACTTTTGCACTAAATCTTGCTAAACCTGCTTTGTCTATATCAGTGATAGTTCCACTATTTTTAAAAACAAACTGCATTGTTACTATTGGTAATCGTTTATCTTCTTCAAAGATAAGTGGTATCTTCATCCCTTTAACTTCTATATGTTGTATTGTTGCTGCCATTATTACATTTCCTAAAATTAGTATCGCTAAAAATATTTTTATCATTTTATCCCTACCATTTATTTTATAAACTCTATATTACTCAAATTTTTCTAAAATATTGTATGCTGTATCTCTTATTGCTGGTATTTCACCTAAATCATCTATGAGATGAATCAACTCCTCTTTTGCTAGTTTAAAACTTACTCCTGCACTACTTACTACATTTTCTTCCATCATAGTTGAGCCCAAATCATTTGCACCAAATTTTAATGCCATTTGACCAATATAAGGACCTTGTGTAACCCATGAACTTTGAATATTTTGCACATTATCAAGATATAATCTTGCTACAGCCAAAAGTCTTAAATAACGATTTGATGATGGTTTCTCCATATCTGGAATCTGGCGTAAAAGTTCGGTATTATCAGATTGAAAACTCCACATTATAAAAGCTCTAAAACCACCTGTTTCATCTTGAAGCTCTCTTATCATATCAAAATGATCAATTATATCCTCATCACTCTCAATAGTTCCATACATCATTGTTGCTGTTGAGAGAATGTTTAAGTTGTGTGCTTTTCTATGTATATCAATCCAGACATCACTATCAATCTTTTTAGGTGCAATTATATCACGAACTTTATCAGAGAGTATCTCAGCTCCAGCACCTGGAATTGAAGCAAGACCTTTTACTTTTAACCTCTCAAGCACTTCTTGAACTGTTATATGAGAAACTTTTGCTATATAGTCAATTTCAACAGATGAAAACCCGTGAATAGTGATGCTTGGATATTTAGTATGAATATGCTCAACCAAATTTTCATACCATTCTATCTTTAGTTTTGGATGAACTCCACCTTGAAAAAGAATTTGTGTTCCACCAACTTCTAATAATTCATCTATTTTTGCATCAATCTCATCAAAAGTGAGGATATATGCATCCTCATCTTTTTCATGCCTATAAAAAGCACAAAACTTACAATCTACCCAACATATATTTGTATAATTAATATTTCTATCAACTACAAAAGTTGTTATACCTTTTGGGTGTAGCTCACGTTTACGAGCTGTTGCCATGCGACCTAATTCTTTCAAATCTGCATTTTTTATTAAATTTAGTGCTTCAGCTTTACTCAATCTATTCATATATAATTATTTCCATCCTTCATTTCTAGGATTATTTGGTTTTTTCTTAAAAAAGCTTATATAAATTCCATATAATATTGCTAAAGTTATAAAAACTCCAAGTACTATCTGAGCCCAAGCTCCAATATCTAAAAGAATATTTAATAAATCAGCATGTTCATTTGAATCTATCTTATATCCTGACATTTTAGATACATGACTCATAACAGATATAGCTAAATTTCCCTCAGGAATATCTTTGTGACAAGATATGCAAGCACCTCTGCGATCTAGTTTAGCTACTTGCTCTTTATTTAATGGAGCTGTTAGATTAAAGCTATCTCCAACTCTCATCAATTTTGTACCATTTTTATCGATAAATATAGAATAATTATCTTTTAATGATATATCAATACCTAATCCCAAGGCTTTAGAACTAACATGGCAACTCTCACAATCTCTAGCCTTTTTTCCAACTGTATGGGGCTGAATAGGTATTACGCTTGCTGTATTAAAAGTATAATTTTTCAGAACTGATTTTTCGTCTTTATAAATAACTTCTATAGAAGCTTTATCTCCTGGGATAGCTGGACTAATACGACCCTCTGCATTTTGGATAAGAATTGGTTCTTCCCAACGAAAATAGCTTTGTTTTTTTGTAATCTCTCCATCAATCATATACTTTTTAATATTTCCACTCTTATCATGTGAAGCAGCTAAATAATCTATATTTTTTTTACCTTTTGAATAATCAATAGTAACTTTATGCCCATAAGATTGTGGTGCCCAAGTTGCATGACATGTATAACATTCCATTTTAGAGGTATGGGATTCTATAGTATCCATAGCTAAGAGAGCATTTTTTGATAATTTTTTACTCTCTTTTAGCAATTTTAATGGTTTTAATTCTATCTCTTTTGAATTTGCTAAATATATAATAATTTTATTCTCACTTTTAACAATTCTAGGAAATGGATTTCCTCTTGCTGTTAAAATATAACCATCTTTTTTATCAGCTATATAACTTTGTTTTAAATATTTTGCTAAATCTTGCGAAACACCTCTTGCTTTTGTATTAGCTTTTGTTGCATTAAATTCATCAGAAAAGCCAATAGGCAATTCCCATGGATACTTTTTTGTTGTTCCATGACAATCTTGACATTCAATTTCAACAGCTCCAGCATTTGCTCCATTTAAAAAACCATCACCATGTAAATCATTAGATGTATGGCAATCTTGACACAACATCCCCTTTTTAAAATGAATATCTTCCTGCGAATGAAGATAATTTTTTGAGCCTATTTTTGGTTGTATTAAGCCTTGATATGAAGTTCCTATACTCTTTAAACTATTATGACATGCTGTACAGGTCTCTACTGGTATTCCAGAATAGTTTATATCATCTACTTGTATTTTTATATTTCGAGAGCTTTGAATTTTATGAGTAAGAAGATGCTCTTTTTTATTGGAAATTTTTTTATCATTACCTCTGTATAAACCATCTTTAGCATAAGGAATATGACAAGACGAACACCCTTTTTTCATATGTTTATTTTTATCTTGCCTAAGATATGTATATACGGCTAATGATGGATTTTTTTGTATCTCTTTTATTGTTGGGGCATCTGACATTTCATGTACTTCTGAGACAAAAACTTGAGGTTCATTGGTTGAGAGTTCTTGCATATATTTTTTATATACATCACTTCCTACTCTTTTATATAAATCAACAGGGTTTTTACTATTGTAATTTGCTATAGTTTTATTATCATCTTTTACACCAAAACTTTGCAAAATATTTTGGGTTGTGCCCTGTTCACTCATCATAAGTGAGTTCATTTGTGCATCAACTTGGTCGGAGTGACATATGCCACATGTATTTTCATTTATCCATGGATTTGTAGGAGATTTGTAATACTCTTTTGGTCCCTTATTTGTTTTAAAATATTTTACAGTACCATTATGGGCAAATGTTATATTTTTTGATTTTGGATTACCCCCATGACAAACAATACAATCATTACCTTTATGACCAGCCTTATCTGCAATTTTGAGAATCTCTTTCATCATTAAAGATTCTTTATCTCTAATATCTTCAATACCTTTATGACATACAATGCACTGATTTGCACCAAACACTAAGGCATTAAATAGTAAAACAAGAGATAAAATTTTATACATAAATTACTCTGGTTTACACCCACTAGGGGTACCGAAGTCTTTTGAAACAGCATCTAAAACACCATTTATAAATTTAGGTGATTGTTCTGTTCCAAACGCTTTTGTAATCTCAATTGCTTCATTTATCACTACAGCAGAATCAAGATCTCCAAAAAGAATTTCATAACTTGCAAGTCTAAGTGTGGCTCTCTCAATACTTCCAAGTCTCTCAAAATCCCAATCTTTTAGATGTTTTATAATTGACTCATCACAAGCTTCTAAATTTTTCATTACACCATCAAAAAGTCCCAATGCAAAATCTCTTTGTTTATTACGAATTTTTTTTTCTTCAAGTATCTCATCTGAATGCTCAGCAATACTTCCATTACCTAAATCATAAGCGTATAGTAAACTTACTACCGCCATTCTTGCATGATGTCTAGTTGCCACTTATATTGCCTCGTAAAGGTTAAGCATTTCGATAACTGTAGTCATCGCTTCAAAACCTTTGTTTCCAGCTTTTGTTCCAGCTCTTTCTATTGCTTGCTCAATTGTATCCGTTGTTAAAAGTCCAAAAGAAACAGGTTTTTGATATTTAAGACTCATAGTAGCGATACCTTTGGTAGCTTCAGCAGATACATAATCAAAGTGAGGAGTCGCACCTCTAATAACTGCACCTAAAGCACAAACTGCGTCATATTTACCACTAGCTAAAAGTTGGTCAACTATCATTGGAAGCTCAAATGCTCCTGGGATTAAGACATGAGTTAAATCTTCATCATTTCCACCATGACGCTTAAATGCATCCTCTGCACCCTCAACCAATCTATCAACTATAAAATGATTCCATCTTGTGCTAACAATTACAACTTTTTTACCATTAATAACTTTTAATTTGCCTTCAACTAATTTCATACAATCTCCCTAATTTTTTTAATTTTTTCTATTAAAGTTTCTAACTCATCAAGTTTTATCATATTTGGACCATCACTAAGTGCTATGATCGGGTCAAAATGTGTCTCCATAAAGAAACCATCTACACCAACTGCTGCAGCTCCTTTTGCTAAGTATGGAACCATAGAACTATCTCCACCAGTTTTTCCATTTTGTGCTGTTGGCATCTGAACAGAGTGAGTAGCATCAAATATAACTGGTGCAAATTCTCTCATAGTTACTAAATTTCTCATATCTACAACCATATTTCCATAACCAAAAGAGTTCCCTCTTTCACAAAGATACACCCCATGTTTTAATGAGTTTTCATATGTAGCTTCATGGCAACCTCTAGTTTGAAGAACTTTAAGTACGGGATATTTCATAGCATCTCCAGCTAAGAATTGCCCTTTTTTGATATTAATTTTTTTATCAGTCTGTGCACATGCAACTAAAAGATCAGTTTGACGACATAAAAAAGCTGGTATTTGTAACATATCGACAACCTCTGCAACCTGCGTTACCTGAGTAGACTCATGCACATCAGTTACAATTTTATATCCAAACTCATCTTTTACTTTTTGTAAAATTCTCAAACCCTCATCTATACCAAGTCCACGAAAACTCTCCAAAGATGTACGATTTGCCTTGTCAAAACTAGCTTTAAAATAAAAATCTATTGAACTGTCTTGATGATATTTCTCTAAAGATAAAGCTATTTTAAAAATATTTTCTTCACTTTCAATAACACAAGGACCACTTAGTAATACCATTTATATACCTTTTAAAAATAGAGTAGAGATTATATCATAATGGGTTTAATTTAAAGTTTTGCTTTAACTTTAATGTAGTTATTTCTACTTCACTCTTGCCACCACAATTCCAGCCAATACAATAAGTATAATTCCGCATATAGTTACTAAATTTGGAAGTGCATCACCAAGCATAACACCTACTGCTATTGAAAATAAAATATTGCTATAACTAACTGCTCCAATGATTCCAGCTTTTTCAAGTCCGTAAGCTTTTGTCATCAAAACTTGTGAAAGAGTTGCAAATAAACCCATACCAATTACATAAAACCAAACTACTCCACTTGGCATGATAAATTCACCGAGTATAAAGTCTAACTCATCTACTTTTACATAAGATGATAGTATAAAAAGAAAGATAGGTCCTATGGTTCCTATGCCCATAAATGAGAGAACTATTGCTCTTGTATCATAATATTTTTTTAACTCTCTTATAGAAGTGTATGCAAGAGCTGCTCCTATTCCTGAAAAAAGCCCTAAAATATCATACTTTGAAAAACCTATGCCTGTTGGTTGAGTTATAAGAACTATACCTCCAAAACCTATCAAGATTGCTAACCAACCGCTCCACGACAGTTTCTCATTTAGTAATAAGAATGCAAAAATAGCAGTAAAAATGGGTGAAGTTTTTGACCAGGTCATAGCGTCACCAAGAGGGATATGAGCAATGTTGTAAAAAAAAGCAAGAAGAGCTAAAAACCCCATAAATCCACGGAAAAACAGTAAAAAAGGTCTACCACCTTTATGTATCATAGGATTTTTTATTATTGCTAAAGTGATAATAATTACACCAAAAATATTTCTAAAAAATACTACTTCAAGTGACGACATATGCTCGGATGCTAATTTTGCAAAAGCACCCATTATCGCAAATGAAAAGGATGCGATTAACATATACTTAACACCACTGTTTAACTGTTTTATGTAATTCATAAGTGCAATTATAACCATAGATTTAATTTTTATTTCACACAAAATTAAATTATGTTACAATCTGCACCTATATAGTTGGAATAACCAATGAAATTGATACAAAAAAACTCTACCTTTTCTCTTAGAAAATAGGTATATTCCCGCTCTTTTACTAGTAGCAATATTTACCTCTTTTGCATACATTAATGTAAAACAAATTATTGATTCCATAGCAAAAGATTCTAAAGCTATTAATACTAGTGATCATCAAAGAATGCTTTCTCAAAATCTAATTTTATTAGGACTAAAATATTTAGATTATCCTAATGAAAAAAACAAATCTTTATTACAAAAAAATATAAAACTCATGAAAACAACTCATCATAATTTAATTATTAATCATAATAATGACAAACTAGATAAAATTTATATAGATAAAAAACTCTCTCTTAAACTAAATAATTTCTTATTAAAGTTTAATCTTTTTCTTAAAAGTCCTACCGAAGAAAAAATTACAAAATTGTCATATGATGCTCAAGTCTTACTTCCCCTATTATCTAAAGTTGTAAAAAAAGACTTAATAATATAAACCTAATAAAAGATTTAAATTGTACTTGTAATTTTAAAACTTATGTAAATGAACTAAAACAAGTTATTTTAAATCTAATTAAAAATGCAGAAGATGCTCTTGTAAATAGTAATGTTAAAAATCCTTATATTAAAATATCTACTCTTACAAAAGATGGAGAATATACTTTAGAAGTTAGTGATAATGCTGGTGGCATTGCAAAAGAACAATATAAATCAAATTTTTGATCCTTACTTTAGTACAAAAATAAAGAAGAATGGTACAGGTCTTGGACTTTACATGAGTAAAACTATTATTGAAGAGCATTGTGAAGGCTCCCTTAGTGTTTTTAATAGTAAAATGATGCTGTGTTTAAAATAACATTACCAATAAGTTAATAACTAATGTATAATAAAAACCTATATATTAAAAGGAGTTATATGCTACGTATTTTTATTTTACCCTTATACCTACTTCTATCTTCTCAAGTAGTGGCAGAAACTACCGATAAATCCTTTGAGAATTATATTGATGAAAAACAAAAATCTATTTCAAATAAAGTTATTAATCTATTTGATGGAGTAGATGAAAGTATAAATAATTTTTTTGGTGGTTCCGAAGATAATTACATAAATGATAAAGATATAGGTTATGAAAATTCTATTGATAAATTTTTTAAAAATGAAAAATATATTGATGAAACCCAAAGAAGCTTTATCCGTATTCGCTTTGGTAGTCTTCTTCAATCAAAAACATCAACAATTTATAATTATAAAATAAGTGCACGTATTCCTCTAAGCAGAACTAAAAGAAGTTTTCAACTATTTATTGATGATATTGAAAAAAATTATGTAAACTATACAACATATGATGATGAAACACACAATACCCCACAAGTTGGTATTTATTATTTTGCACCAAAATATCATGATATTAGATCAAAATACTCAATAGGAGTTAGAGGTTTTTCTGCTTTTATTCGTGCTAGATATAGTAAAATATTTAAAGTTGGTAAATGGGATATAGAACCTACTCAACAATTTAAATACTCAACAAAATATGATTTTGAAGAGGAGAGTAATATTTATTTTGATAGACAACTAGACAACTCATCACTCTTTAGAACTTCATTGCATAGAAGAACAAAAAGTAAACAAACTGGAATGGACTACAGAGTAGCGTTTACTTATTATAATACACCTCAAGAGAAAAGTGGATTTAGCGTAACACAATATTTTTGGGGAAATACAAAATACACAACTTTAGATAAACCAAAAACATTTAGTGGCATTAGTGATTATATAACTACATTTAGTTGGCGTCAAAATATATGGCGTGATTGGATTGCATATGAAATACAACCAGGTGTTAGTTTTCATAGGCAATATGATTACAAAGAAAATTATATGCTACGCTTTAATTTAGATTTTTATTTTGGGTCTATTTAATGCGATTTATAAAACTTTGGTATAATTGCAAGTAATATTTAAAAACAGAGGAAGTGAATATGAAATTCTTTTTATTAACATTTATATTAATAGGTTCTGTATATGCAAAAGATTTTTCAACTCGTTATGATATTAATGTTGACATGTTTGGCAAGGTTGGATATGCTGATATAACTCTAAAAGAAAATGGTAATACTTATGAAGCCAAACTTATAGCAAATACTGTAGATATAGCAGCAACACTTTTAGGCAATAGAGTTGAAACTTTTACTAGTAAAGGCAAAATTGTTGATGGAAAATATATTCCAGATATATTTATAAAAACTAAAACATCTACAAGAAAATCAAGACAACAAACTTATCATTTTAATCATGATAAAAAAGAAATCACTCTTATAGAGAAAAAATCTAAACTAGTTAAAAGTACAAAATATAATCCTATAAAATTCAAAATTGCTCGTAAAGATATAATAAAAAAATCATCAAAAGAGATAGTGCTGGATACATACAGAGGTGATGATATTTTAAGTTCTTATCTTAATACTCAAGCAAGATGCAACTCTGATCAAAAACAGTATAATTTACTAGCTATTGGTGCATATAACAATAAAAATGATGTTACATTATCCTACTTGGATGGTTTACAAAAAACATCTGCTAGTTCTCACTTTGCTAAAAATACTCAAAATATATATAACCTACATGTAAAACCAATAGATGAAGATAAAAGTACTGTAAATATACTTATTGCATTTGATAATGATGGTATTGTAAAAGAAGCTTTCTTAGGTGAGATTTTTTGGATTGGAAAAATTACTGCAAAACGAGTTTATCATAAAGTGTCACTAAAATAAGTCCATTGATTAACTTCTATTTTCTATAATTTTAAAAAAGGAAATTTATGGGAAATATAATACTACTCATCGCTATTGGTGGATTTTTTTACTGGATATTTAAAAGCTATTCACGCTATTCAGCTTATTCAAAAGAAGCATTTAAGAATTTTGCTGTAAATAAAGAATCTTTACAAAAAAGTGATTTAGGTCTTTTTATAGCACTGGTTGCAAAAGTTGCAAAAGCTGATGGAAAAGTAGATGCTCTTGAAGCTCAACTAATTGGCATAATGTTTGATGATATCTCTGCTGTTTTCCCAGAACCTACAAAAACAAAAAATATCTTAAAAGAGATTTTCGATGAAGAAAAAGATAAACCTGAAAACCTACAAGAGTGTGCAAGAGCTTTAGGTCAAGCCATTAAAAGAGACAAGTCAAAACAACAACAATTTATGGGATTTTTAATACAACTAGCTTTTGTAGATGGTGAAGTTAGTGATAGCGAAGATGAAGTTCTTATGAGTATTGCTGAAGCATTTGAATTTGATCCAAATGCCTACCATGCTATTTTTGATCAGTTTGAAAAAATGATGCAAAATATCAAACCTAAAGAAAATATTGCTGATGCATACAAGCTCTTAGGTGTAAGTGAAAGTGATGATATGAGTATAATCAAAAAAGCATATAGAAAATTAGTACGTGAGTATCATCCAGATATTATAAAATCTCAAGGTAAAAATGAAGCATATATGCAAGAAGCAACCGCAAAAACCCAAGAGATAAATCAAGCTTATGAGATGATAAAAACTAAAAGAAAATAATTTCTACATATAGAATCATTTTTCTATATTTATAAAATCTCTCTCCCAAAAAAAATCTATCCACTCGGTAGTTTCATTGATCCAAAAAGTTGGTTCAATAATAGAAATTTTTTTGTAAAAAAGTGTCACTGATTGAAATTCCACTTCTGGAAAGTCCTTTTGTAGCGAAACTGTGACACTTTTAAGTGTTTCTCCACTATCTGCTATATCATCAACTATTAAAACTTTTTTTACCCCTTCTAAATTACATTTATCAAAGATATTTATCTTATCTCTTTTGTTAGTTTTATCATAAAGTTCTGCTCTAATTGTTTTAATGTTTCTTATATTTAGCCCCTCAGCTAATGCATGAGTTAGAATAAGCCCACCTCTAGCAATTCCAATAATAACATCAAATTTAGAATTTTGAATCTGAGTAATTAAGCTGTTTGTGTCTTTTTTAAAATTTTCATAACTATAATATTTCATACAGGTATTATACTATCATTAAAAAAAATTTGCTATAATATATTCTTATATAAAGGAACAAATGTGTTTAAAAGTATTTTATTTATAATAATTATAACAGCAATGACAGGTTGTTTAAGATCTGTACCTAAGACACCTTTGCCCAACTGGTATACAAACATGCCAAAAAGCAATGAACTTTATCATGCAGTTGGCATGGCAAACACAATTGAAAAAGCAAAAGAAAATGCAATTATATCTATGAGAGAAAACTTAAACTTACTAGTAGACTCTACATTTACAAGTAACAAATACCATCTCAAAAATCTTGATAAAGATTTACTTGAAAAAATCTTAGAATATAATAAAATGGTATCAGAAAAAATATCTATAAAAAATATTACTATAGTGAAATCAGAAACTATTAATAATAATAAAGTAGTATTAATCAATATACCAAAATCTGAACTATTTTTAAAACTAAAATTTATCTCAAGTGTAGAATTATCAAGAGTTAAACAAGAATATCAGGCAAGAAGGAATCCAATTGCTTTAAAAAGATTTATTATATTAGATTCATTAATGCAAAAATATGCAAAAATTGCCTCACTTGCAGGGTATAAAAAATTTTTAATTCCTCAATATGATGAATATGATGAATTCAGTTTTTTAAATAAAATGAAGGCTGAATATGATAATTTAAGACCATTTGTTAGTGTATGTATTGTGTATGATACAAATTCTAAATTATTTGCTTTAACTATAAAAAAACTACTTATGGACAAAGGTATAAATGTAGTTAAAGATATAAAAGATAGAAATTCATTAAAGCTATTTATTACATCTAAATCTAGTAGTTCTAAAGAACAATCTTTAAATAAAGTTAAATCTCATATAAAATTTGCAGCTTTTGATGGTAGAAAAAATCAAATTAGTTTTAAAGAATATACATTTATTGGAAAATCAAAAAAAGATGTTCAGGAAGCAAAACAACAAATTGCGAATAATTTAAAATCTAAAATAGAAAAACTAGGTATCTCTGATTTTTTTAGTTTTGAAAAATAATCTACTAAAATTTAATAGATATTATTTAAGATTAAAGTGCTACAATTATTATAATTTAAAAACAAGGATGTCAAGATGTTTAAAACAGTTTCATTAATTGTATTTACCACTATATTAAGTGTATTTATTACTGGTTGTAACAAAAAAGTGGAATATCAAAAGGATGATTTTAGTTGTAAACAAGAAAATGTTTTAGCCCCTACATGGACGTGTATTCCTGATGTAGATAACTATTATTCTGGTGTTGGTATTGCTCAAAAAACTGCTGCTGGAATGGCACATATGAAAAGAGTTGCTGTTGCAAATGGTCGTTCTGATTTAGCACAACAAATTAAATCTGATATCAAAGATAAAATAACAATATACAGTGGCACAACCGGTGTTGGTTCTGATGAAACTATAGATCAAACTACAGAAGCTGTAACAAAACAATTAGCAAAAGTTAGTTTAGTTGATTCAAAAGCTGTTGATTCTTGGACTGCTCCGTCAGGTGCTTTATATCTTCTTGTTACTGTTCCTAAAAGCTCTACCAATAAACAGATAAGAAAAAATCTTAGAACTAGTTATAAAAATGAGAGAGCTCTTTGGCAACAGTTTAAAGCAAAAAATGCTCTAGAGAATCTTGAAAAAGATTTTGCTGATTAGTAAAACTATTCTCTCCAACATTTAAATCTGAAGTGCAACTTTCAAGTTAAAAAATCATATCATTTTTTCCTTAAGCTGCTGCTTCTAATCCATAAAAAACTTCATTTGGAGTTCTCCAATTGAGAGATTTTCTTGGTCTAT
>JAKISR010000012.1 GCA_021648465.1 Sulfurimonas sp.
GAAGCAGGTAAAAATTTCAATAGAGAATTTTGTGAATCAAAAACTGATATAATTATAGAAGATAAAAATGGTTTGTCTGAGCTTAGTTCATCAAGCCTAATAAAATTAAATAATCATAAAATGAGGAGAATCAGATGAGTAAAGCTGTACAAGCGCTGCTTAGCGGTATGTTTTTTACATTTTTCTTAGATTTTTTTATTTTTTTAGGGATTAAACAAAATTATATAGATTTTTATGAAATTGATCTTTATTATAATATTCTTTTTGCAGATCATCAAAATGTATATATTTTTTTTATAGTGTCAATAGTATTAGGCTTTATAATTACATATATTGATAAGGCAAAAGTGAGCATAGCAATAATTGGTTTTTTATCAATATTGTCGCTTTCAACACTAGTACCAACAGTTGGGTATTTTGTAGGTCAAAATATGCTTATGACTCAAAATATAACTCTAAAAAATAATAAATACTCTTATCATGGTGATATTTACTATAACGGAAGAGATAAAATAACATTTTATGATTATGAACTTAAAAAAATCATCTTATTAGATAAAAAGGAATTAAAATAGTGAAACATATTTCAAGTATAGCAAGTGGTGTAGCGCTCGGTAGTGCTGGTGTTATGATGATGAGTGTTCTTAGTGGATGTGAAGCACCACAACAAAAACAACAAAATCGTTTTTTAGTAATAGAACAACAAACAAATGGAAAATATCTTGTTGTAGAAGAGATGCCAACAGAAGGTCCAAGCCGTGCAATAATTCGTGAAAGAGATATAAATGGTAATATATCAGAGCGTTTTATGAGTGAAGCTGAGATGAAAGCACTTGCAGAACAGGAGTATCAAAAAGTACAAAATGGCACATCTGAAACAGTATCTAGTGGTGACAGCAGTGGTGGTATGGGCTTAGCTGGTACTATTTTAGCAGTTGCGGCAGGCTCACTTCTTGGAAATATGATTGGTAACGCTTTAATGGGTAATAAAAACTTTTCAAAACGCTCAGGTGCTGTAAATAAAAGTTCTTATAGCCGTTCGGCTGCTGGAAAAGCATCTAGAAGTGGTTCATCAAAAAAGAGCTTTTTTAAGGGTTCTTCTAAAAAATCATTTTTTGGTGGTAGACGTTTTGGTGGTTAAAGTTGATTAAATTACAAAAAATAAACCCACTTGAAGATAAGACACTTGATGAACTAGGTTTTACTTGGCATACAGATGTTGATGGAAGTAAATATGTAAGTGATGAGCTTGTTCAAATAACTCAAAATGAAGCAGAAGCTTATTATAAAGCAGGAAATGAAATATATAATATGTATGTTGAAGCAGCAGAACACGTTATAGAGAATGATCTATTTTTTGATATAGGTATCCCATTTAATTTAATTGATGCTATTAAAAAAAGTTGGGAAAATGATGTTCACTGGCATATTTATGGAAGATTTGACTTGGCTGGTGGTATTGATGATAAACCTATAAAACTTATAGAGTTTAATGCAGATACACCAACAGCACTTTTTGAGACTGCCCTACTTCAATGGGCTCTTTTAAAACAAAATGATATGAATGAAGATAAACAATTTAACAATGTTTATGATGCTATTTCACAAAATTTTAAAAGAGTGATTACACTTTTTGATGATACAGAACTTTTTGATGAAAGATATGATGGTTGGAAAATACTTTTTTCATCTGTAGGTGGTAACGATGAAGAGGAAGCTACTACAAGACTACTTCAACAAATTGCTACTGATGCAGGCTTTAATACTAGTTTTGAATTTCTACAAGATGTTAAATTTGATGAAAATGGGATTTTTGATTCAGATGGTAATAAATATGAGTACTGGTTTAAACTATACCCTTGGGAAGATATAGCTCACGATGAACCAGAGTTGGCAACAACCATAACAAATATAATGCAAAAACAAGAAGCTATTATTTTAAATCCTGCATACACTTTACTCTTTCAATCAAAGGGGATGTTGAAAATTTTAAGTGATCTTTTTCCAGATTCACCATATATTTTAGAAACTTCGTTTGAGCCACTTAAAGATATCAAACATGTTGAAAAAACAGTTTTTGGTAGAGAAGGTGCAAATACAAAGATAATTGATTCTAATGGAGATATATTGGAAAAGATTGATGGACCTTATGATAACTATAAAAAAGTTTATCAAGAGTATGTAGAGTTTCCTAAAGACTCAAAAGGCAACAAATACCAAGCCGGTGTCTTTTTTGCATATGAAGCTTGTGGTTTAAGCTTTAGAAAGGGCTCAGAAATTATGGATAATATGAGTAAATTTGTAGGACACACAATCAATTAGATTTCCTAATGTCAGACACTAGGACGGTAGTGAGTGTAAAAGAGACGCTATTTTGAACCTAATTCAGACTCTAATCTTACTCCTTTAATAAACTTCAAAAAGAAAACCAAAAATATAGATAAAATAAATCCAGTTATAAAAGCAATAGCCACAATCAATCTTTTTTTAGGTTCGACTGGATAATCATTAGTCATAATATTGCCAATAATTTCTGTATTTTTGTAGTTATGCGGTTTCATTAATGATTTTAGTGTGTTTAATTCTTCCTCAAAATTTTCTATTTGCACAACTTCAATATTATTTTTTTGATTCTCAAATTCTTCTAATGAATTTTTTAACTTGATTAACATGTCAACCAGATATCTCTGTTCATTTATCTGTATAGCAGCTAATGTAGGATTTATTTTTTTAATATTTTTAATATTATTTTGTACTTCAAGAAAATTAGTTTCATAAATTTTAATATCTTTTTTATATCTAACTATTTTCTCTTGCAGTGTTGGAGTTATTTTGGTCTTTAACAATAAAATTTTTGCTTCAATCTGTTTTGCTTTAGCTTCACGAAACTCTTTCACATCAGATAATATTTTTTGATGATTATTTTGAACATATCCAATCACTTTTTCTAATTCACTAGTAGCTACTTTATTTGAAGAACCAATAGCTGTAATTTCTATAAAATTTTGTTGTTGTTTTAGTAATCTAATTTTTTTAATTTTAGAATCTCTATCTTTTTCGTTCTTTAAAATATCTATAAATAATATTTCTAGCTCTTTTGAAAGTTCTGAAGCATTTGCAATAATTACCTTAGCATTAGCATTAGCATTAGCATTAGCATTAGCATTAGCAAGCTTATATTCACCAATCTTAAGAATAGCTTTTGCTTCATAAACTTTTGGCACCATATAGGCATAAATAATAGCCCCTATCGTAACTAATAAGGTGATAAGTACTATTTTTACTTTATTTTTAAGAAGTGTTCTAAACAACTCTCTTAAATCTATCTCATTTTCTTCATATCTTTGAATATTTACTTGATTATCTTGCATAAAAGTCCTAAAAATAAATTTATAATTTAGCCACAATAGTAGTTAAATCTATATATAAAACTACTTAAGTTCGTCTAAAGTAGATAGTCAAAATTATATTTATCTTTCTCTCTTATATTTATCTCATAATCTAAAGTTTTTATAGATACAGATGCCATCCCACCTCTTTCAAACTTACCTAATGTCACTTTCAATATACCTGAGATTTATCATTAACTATTTTTTACACTTACTCGCACTTAAATTATCTCTATTTTTTTCAACTGTTTTACTTCCAATACCTTTGACATTAGCAAGTTCATCTATATTTTTAAAACAGTTAGTACTTCTATATTCTATAATTACATCAGCTTTTTTAGCACCAATACCATTTAAACCACTCAATTCTTTTTGATTAGCTGTGTTAATATCAACAACTCCAAATAATAAACTCACTCCAATAATCATCATTGCTAAAATTTTCATTTCAACCCCTTCTGTTAAATTTAATGTAGTATATACTAAAAATTAAGATTTAACTAATTATATTAAAAATTATCATATTTTATTCTAAATATTTTTCTGATGATTAAATTCTGGTACAATTTTTTTAAGTTTAGACAACTTGTCTCTACATGTCAATAACTCTTCTATATCTACATTTAACTTACCAATATCATATTTTGTTGGTTTTGCAACTGTTATAGATTCATAATTAGTTTTTGTATCACTACCATCTATTAATAACTCTTCATAAAGTTTTTCACCAGGTCTTAGACCAATAAACTCTATATTTATATCATCTCTTCCACTTAACTCTATCATTTTAGAAGCTAAATCAACTATTTTAATTGGTTCACCCATATCTAAGATAAATATCTCACCACCAGTTGCTATGGCTCCAGCTTGAAGTACTAATTCACATGCTTCAGGAATAAGCATAAAATATCTTGTTATATCTGGATGAGTAACAGTTATACTCTCTCCATTATTTATTTGAGATTTAAACTTAGGAATAACACTTCCACTACTTCCCAAAACATTACCAAATCTTACAGCAACTATATCTGTACCATTTCCATTAGAATTTTGAGCATATAATTCACAAATACGTTTTGTAGTACCCATTACATTTGTAGGTCTAACTGCTTTATCAGTTGAAATCATTACAAATTTTTCAACATTATACTTAATTGAAAGATCAATTACATTTTTTGTCCCAATTACATTATTTAAAATACCCTCATGAATATTTGATTCAACAAGAGGAACATGCTTGTAAGCTGCTGCATGAATTACTATCTCTGGTTTATAATTTGCAAAAGTTTTATTTAAAAATTCATTATCAACTACACTCTGCATAATAAGTATAGTTTTGACTTTTTTAATCTCTTCACTAATAGAATAAAGGTTATATTCACTATGGTCTAACAGTATTAATTTTTTTGCATCATATTTTTCACATTGTCTACATATTTCACTACCTATACTTCCACCAGCACCTGTTATTAAAATAATTTTACCTTTTATAAAAGATGAAATTTTACTTTTATCTAAATCTTGTGGATGACGAGCCAATAAATCTTCAACAGAGATGTCTTTTAATTGAGCAGAAAAATCTTTTCCCTCTAGTATTTCATCTATTGATGGTAAAATCTTAATTTCTTTAAAATATTTACCAAAATCATGATAAATATCCTTTATTTTTTGTTTTTTAGCTGATGGCATTGCAATAACTAGTAGGTCAAACTTTATTTTTTGAGCAATATTTTTTAAGTTTTCTTTTGATATGATTTTTATAGAATCTATTGAACGACTTTGAATGTTTTTATCATCATCGATAAAATATTTAATTTTAAATTCTGTTTGTACAAATTCTGATTCTAATTTTACTCCTGCTTTTCCTGCACCATAAACAACAACTGATTTCGTTTTTTCAATACTACTTTTATTTATAATATAATAGTAAAAATACATTATAAAATTAATACTAAATAGATATAAAAAAAGTTCAGATGCTAAAAATGCAAACCTCACTTCACCATAAAAAATTGGCAAATACACTAAAAATCCTGTTATGTATACAACACTCTTTATAATATAGGTTTTTTGAGAAGCTTTTGACCATGAGAGTGAATAATCATTATAAATAAATAATGAAGAAAGAATACGAATAACTATTACACTAATTACAAGTTCAAAATTAAATGGGATATGAAATATAAAAAAAGTCCATGCAAATGTTATAAAAGTAAGTATGATAATAACTAAAAAATTCAGTATCCGTTTATCAATATAAAACACTAAAATGACCTTTTTTTATCTACAAATTTTATAACTGCATACAATAACATAAGTGATATCAAAAAAGCAATAAATATATTTGAAATAAAATATACCAATCCAAATAAAATAATATTTAGTATAATAGAATACTTAGTCACTTTATTATGAGCCAATCCACTTTGGTTTAATCGCTGGTATGCATGTTTTTTGTGCGCTTGACTTATTTTTTCATTGTTTTTATATCTTCTATACAAAGTTATAGTTGCATCAAACCAAAAAACTCCAAAAAGAATAATCCATATCCAAAAATTTGAACTTTCCTCATTTGTATGATAAATTGTAAATATTGCTACATTATACCCAAGAAGTGTACTTCCAACATCACCCATAAATATCTTAGCTTTATGCCAGTTCCAAACTAAAAATCCTAAAACTGATACAATTAAAACTAATAAATAACTCTCATTAAAAAGTAAAAAACCAGCAACTCCTAAAAATACAGCCTCACTTCCAGCATATCCATCTATGCCATCTAGAAAATTATAAAGGTTTATAAACCAGATTATCATTAAAAAAGCAAAAATATTTGTAAGTAATTGATTTTCAATAGAAAATATTATTAAGTCTATCTTTTCTAAACCACCTAAAAAATATAAACCTAAAACTGCTACTAAAATTTGAGTAACAAGCCTAATCTTAGCACTAAGTTCATATAAATCATCGAAATAAGACACAATAGAAATTATTATACCTGCTAATAATGCATAATATAAAGAACTGTTGATATCATCTATATAATACAAATACGATATTCCTATAAACCAAGTAACTGCTATAGCTATCCCTCCACCGTGCGGAGTTGCTACAGTATGAGAGCTTCTATCATTTGGTATATCAACCAAAGATTTTTTGATTGCGTAATTTTTTACAAAATAAGTTACTATAAAAGATAATATAAATAAAACTATATATATCATTTATTTTTACCTTTTATCATAAATTTTATACCATCTTCAACACTATATAAATTCTCAAAATCTAAAAAAATTTTTGTTTTGCTATTATCAACTTCTAAGCTTTCATACAATCTTTTATAAAAAGATGGTTTAAGTAACTTCAAAATTTCTTTAAAAAACGGAATTTTTATAAGGTACATTTTTTTATTTAGCTCTTTTACTATAATTTTTATCAATTGTGTAGTAGATATTGATTTATCATCTGATGCTAAAAATATACCATTGGGCTGTTTTTCAAGGATTATATCTATTAAATGACAAAGATTTCCAATATAAACCATACTTCGTCTATTATTTATATCTGAAAAAGGCAATAGAGGTACTTTACTCACTAAAGATATTAAATTTTTTATGTTTGCTTTAACTCTATAACCATATACAATAGGTGTTCTTATAATTGAAACTTTAAAACTATCACTATTGAGTTTTTGAAGTTCTTGTTCTGCTTTTAATTTACTTTTCCCATACTCATCTTTTGGATTACACTCACTATTTTCACTATAAACTGTATCTGTCTCTTCACCATAAACTTTAACCGTACTCATAAATATAAAATTATTAACTCCACTTTCTTTAGCTTTTTTTGCAAGCTCTATTGTTTGCTTTAGATTTATTTTTTCGTATTCTTCTTTAGTAGCTCCTCCCATTTGGTGTACTAGTGCTGAAAGATGTATAATAGTCTCTATAGCACTTAAATCCAACTCTTCTAAGGTATCATTTAAAAAAGAAAATAAGTTTATATTATATTTATCAACATACTTTTTTTTAAAATATGTTCCTATAAATCCGCTTGAACCTGTTAATAAAATATTCTTCATAATTTTAAAATTTCTTTTATACTCTCTAAATATTTATCAATTACTATCTTTTCATCAAATTCTTTAACTATCTTTTTTCTGCCAGCTTTACCCATAGTAATTCTCTCATCATCCGATAAATCAATCATCATCTTCATTTTATTAGCCAAATCATTAACATTTTTTACTTTACATAGATAACCATTAACTCCATCAACAACAACCTCTTTGCATCCAACTACATTTGTTGCTATTATAGGTTTTTTCATTGCACATGCTTCAAGTAGACTTCTTGGTGTTCCTTCTCTATATGAGGGTAAAACCACACAATCAGAATTAGCTATTATAGCTTGTACGTTATCAGTAGTACCTAAATACTTTACTAAGCCTTCTTCTATCCAAGTTTGTAATTCATATTTAGTAATAGCCGTTTTATTTTCAACTCTTACTGCACCTAAGATTTGAAATTCTATATTTTTAGATTTCTTTTTAATTATTTTAATAGCTTCTATAAATTCTAGAATACCTTTATCTTTTAAAAGCCTAGCAATTAGTAAAAATTTAAACTTTTTATCATTTTCATTTTTTCCAACTGGAATAAATTTATTTAAATCCACCCCACTACCAGGTAATAAATCAGTTTTTTCTTTTAATACTAATTTATTTTTTATAAATAAATTTTTATCATCCTTATTTTGAAAAAATACTTTACTATTAAATCCCAATGCAATTTTATATAAAAATTTTGCTACTTTGGTAATAAATGATTGCTTTATAAACAGTGTTCCTAGACCCGTTATATTACTTATAGATTTTATCCCAAGAAGTCCTGAAATTATTGAACTATAAATATTTGGTTTTATTGTAAAATTTAAAACTATATCAGGTTTTATAATTTTATATAGCTTATATAAAGATATCAAAGTTCTTAAATCACTAAGTGGATTTATACCTTTAGCATCTATATTTATATCAAAAACATCAAATTCATGCTTGATAAGCTCTGAGTATTTTTCATCATAAGGAGCTATAAAAACAACTTTATATCCATTTACTTTTAAACTTCTTGCTAAATTAAATCTAAAATTATATGCATACCAAGAGTTATTTAATACTATTACTATTGTTTTGCATTTTACAGTTTGTTCACGCATGATTATTTATTATACCTTTATTAGAACCTGAATAAAGATTTATATAATAAAAACTATATATTATATAAATAGCAGTAAAAGGAAATTTATATCTTACTGCTGTACCACTATTAAAACTCACTAAAGCATATATTATTATCCCAAGAAATAAAAATCCATTTAAAAATATAACTTCATTATTTTTATATAAATTCTTTACTTTATTTTTATAAAGAATAAATAATATGATACTTACAATAATACAGTTTTCTATAAATTGTATTATTTGAAAAAATCCACTTTCTTTCCATGGTAAAGGTCTAAACATAAAATGAATTGTATCTGGTATCATTTTTATTAATAAATCATAAAATGAAGTTATAGGATTAAAAGCATACGATATATCTTCAATATTTTCACTAAAAAAGGCATTTCTATATTTATTTAACATATCTAAAGAAAAATAAGCCTCATATTTATAAAGAAGGAGTCCTAGTATCAGAAATATAATTATTTTAAATAATTTTTTTTCCTTTGAAAAGAACAGCAGCCATACCCCAAATACAACTAAAATAATAAGTAAATTTTGAAACTTAATGAATGTCAATATACTTAATATTGCAAGTGCCAACATATACCTATGCTGCAATAAATAATAAATACCTATAAACATTACACTAAATATCAGCATATCTCTTAAAGCCAAAGATGAATATAAAAGTAAACTAGGGAACAATAAATAAAAATAGATTGAAAATGTATTATTTAAAATTTTCTTTTTAATAGCAAAAATAAAGATAAAAACATATAGTAAATAATTAATTATTCCTATTGAGTATAAATTAGTAATAAAAGGAATAGGAAATAAAGAAAAGAAAGACCCTGCAAATAGAACAGTTGAGCTCGTCTCATCAATGTCAGAAAAATTGAAAACTCTTATCTTTGTTGCTAATTCAGTATATTTAAATTGATCTGGCATTAGTGATGGTTCAAATATAAAACCATTAAATATAAAAACACTTAACAAGTGTAATAATAGTAATAAAAATATTATTCCATTATACTTATAATATTTTCTTATTATTAGTAAAATCGTTAAAACATAAATAATATTAATTATATTAAGTAGCATATAAAATCTTATTTTTCATTATTGATTCTTTTTCCATATCTCCAAACTATATAAAGTCCAGAGCATTTTAGCTCTTTTTTCATCTGAAATATTCATCTGTTTATTTAATAATTTATCAATAAAATTTTTATCAATAAAATTTTGACTATAACAACTACCACTTAGACTATCAAAAATATTATCTTTTAAATCATATTCTACCCATTTTTTTAATGGTACTTCAAAACCTCGCTTAGGTTGAGAAATAAGCTCTCTTGGCAGATATTTTTTTGCCAATTCTCTTAATATATGTTTTGTGGTAGTACCTTTTATTTTTAACTTATCTGATAATCTTGGAATAAATTCCAACATATATTTACTCAAAAATGGACTTCTACCCTCCAATGAATGAGCCATAGTGGCTATATCCATCTTTTTTAATAGATCACTTTGCAATATTAGATTAAAATCAATATATAGGATTTTAGATAGGTTTGATATATCTTCTTTTTCTACTTCATTTATAAAACTGTCCATCTCATTAAATGTATCATTGCTTTTAAATTTATATATATCTTCAAATATATCATTTGTAGCACTATTGTAGAAATCTAATCCTTTTTTACCAGACATAGATAGCAATCTATAGGCATAATTATAAACAGACTTTTTATTATGAGGTTTTGGTAATATGTTTGTCAAAAAAGAAAAATACGAAGCTAAGCTCAACCAATTATTTGCAATAGGAACATATCTTCTATAACCACCAAAAAGCTCATCCGCACCATCACCATTTAGTATAACTGTAACATATTTTTTAGCTTCTTTACTTACATAATAACTAGGAATTGCACTACTATCCATAAAAGGCTCACCATAGTTTAAAAGAATTTTTTCTATATCATTTTTTAAATTCATGCTAATATTTAGTTCATGATGTTGTGTATTGTATTTATTAGCTGTTAATTTAGCTAAGTGAGATTCATCAAAAGCACCATCAAACTTAACTGTAAATGTTTTAAGGTTTTTTGTATACTCACTTGCAACTGCAACTATCAATGAGCTATCAATTCCTCCACTTAAAAATGCACCAACTTCCAAATCAGATGATAAAAGCCTATCTTTTACACTTTTATGTAATATTTCATCAAGTCTATTTTTAGCATATTCATAATTATCAATTTTATCTTTTTTATAATAATCAAGTATTTCAAAATATTTTTCTCTTTTTACGTTAAGAGTATCTGCCTCTATCTTATATACATAACCAGCTTCAAGCTCTGTAACCTTTGTATATGGTGTTTTAACTTTATAAAAAAATCCATTTCTTATATAAGAGTAAATTTCATCTTCATTTATCTCAAGATTATCTACACCGGCTTTAATAGCATTGAGCTCACTAGAAAACATTAAACTTTGAGAATTTTTATATAAGTACAATGGCTTTTTACCTGCTCTATCTCTAGCTAAAATTAATTTATTTTTGTCCTTATCAAGAATAGTAAAAGCAAACATACCATCAAGCATATCAAACATCTTATCTTTATATTTAATATAAAGATAAAGCAATGTTTCTGTATCGGAAGTTGTAGTAAATGTAAAATCTTTTAAATAATCTTGTCGTAAGCTTAAGTGATTATATATCTCGCCATTAAAAACTATAACATAATTTTTAAACTCAAAAGGTTGATGCCCATTTGATATATCTTGAATAGCTAATCTAGTATGGATAAGATTAATATTTTTATAATTGTAAATATCTTGTTCGTCTGGACCTCTATGAAACAGAGAGTTTTTTATTTGTTCAAGATTTTTAGAATCAAGATTTATTGTTCCTGCTATTCCGCACATCAATCTAATCCTATAATTTCAGTAATGTTAAACATGAACTCATTCCATTCAATATCTGGTATAAAATTATATGGTGGATAAAAGTTACCATGTCTAGAGTATAAACCATAGATATATGTAAATTTTTTATTATATATCGAAGGAGCTTCAACAATCCACTTAATTTGAGTATTTTTACCTACATGTAAAAAAATATCTTTTATTGAAAGTATATTATCCTCATTATCAATCGCTACCCATCGCTTGTTAGAATCAACTACTAACCAACCTTTTGAAGTTAGCACCTCTGTTATTGCATGTGATGAAATGCCGGGAGTAAGCAGTGATTTTATGGCTGAGTTTGTTTTTTGTGTAGAGTATATAGATATATGTCGTGTTTTAAAACCTGCATTTCGTAAAATTTTCTCAATAACCCTACTTCTATCAAAACAGATTCCTACTTTTGAAACAAAAATATCTTTTGGTTCTCTTGTTAAAAATTTTGGAATTTCTCTATCTTTATATGAATTATTTAAAACCGTATCCTGTACAGCTTTTATAAATAGTAATTCATCATCAAAAGTTCTATTTTTATCAATGATTTTAATATTTTTTAAAAAATAACCTATATATTTTTTATCTTCAGGAGTTATGCTATTGTCAACCTTGCTAAAATATAATAAAATAAATATAGAGATTATAAATAAATATAGAATTTTTTTTATTTTAATCACCTCTTTTTTCTTGAGATATAATATTTGCATACTGCTCTATTATAATATTTACACTAAAACACTTGGCTCTTTTTTTAGACTCTGTTTCGTATCTCTGTAGAAGTATATTATCATTAATTATCAAATTCATAGATTTTTTCATATTTAGAATACTATTTATTGGTGTTAAAATCCCATACTCTGCTAACTCTATTTCATCTTTAATCTGATAATTTATATCACTTTTTGGTGCCAATATCTCTCTTGGACCACTTTTACAATCTGTACTAATTACAGGTAATCCACAAGAAAGTGCTTCTAAAACAACATTTGGAAATCCCTCATAATTTGAGCTAAAAACAAAACAATCAGCCTCCAATAAATACTTAAAAGGATCACTTTTCTCTCCAAGTAAAAAGACTCTATCTTGTAATTTTAGATCAGTTATCTGCTTTTGCAACTCATCTTTGAGAGCTCCATCACCAATAATTAAAAGTGAAGCATCAATATTTTTTATTGCATTAATTATAAGCTGATGATTTTTTCCTCTATCAAGCCTTCCAACTGCAATAAAAGTAAATCTATCATTTTTTGATTTGATATGTGAATGCTGAGAGGAGACTGGATTGTTTATCGTTACTATATTTTTGATATTAAAACTGTTTTGTAAATCCAAAGTATTACCTCTAGAGTTTGCTATAACGGTATCTGCTTTGTTATAAAGAGTTTTTATAAGGAATCTATTTATAATGCCTTGCAGACCATTTTTATGCTGTAGAGATGGCATAGCTCTTTCACTTATAATAGTTTTTATCCTGTTTCCAAACATAGAAGATAAAATGTTTATATAATTTGCTCTATTCATAAAAGAGAGACTAACTTCTATATTATTTTCTTTACATATTTTTTTATATTTAAAAGCTAAAGCAGGTAGTTTTGTTAGCTTTAAAAAACCATTTTCATAAATAGATAATTTTTCAAGATAGATAATTTTTTGCTCTTTTGGTATTTTATACTTAATAGTCTCATTCATAAGTACTAAAGTTATATCAAATTTATCTTTCAACTCATTTAATAAGATAGATATAACTCTTTCAGCACCACCTTTTGAGAGTGAGTATATTAGTATGGATATTTTTTTCATTTAATTCTCATTATATTCCAAAAAACATACTCATAATTCCTACTACCTTCCATATGAAGTTTTATAAGTTTATTTATATATTCTTTATTAAATCGTTCATCCAAAGAGTTTACCTTATCCATTAAACTATCTTTTAGCTCATTTTTAAACCAATGTTTTAATGGTACAGAAAAACCTTTTTTTGGTCTATCTACTAATTTTCTAGGAACATGTTTATATAAAATATCTTTTAAAATTGATTTTGGGCCGTTTGTTAGCTTCAGCTCAGTAGGTAATGAATATGCAAATTCTACAACTCTATGATCCAAAAGAGGCACTCTAGCTTCTAGTGAATATGCCATAGAACTTCTATCTACTTTTGTTAGGATATCATCTGGTAAATATCTATAAAAGTCTAACCTACTCAAACTATCTATAAAATCAATTCCATCCATAGAGATATTTTGTAAATCTAATAAATTTATATCTTCTTTGTCAAAAGTATCATAAATAAAATCTTTAGAAAAAAGACTACTCAGTTCCCAAGGTTTAGTTGAAGTATACAAAACAGAGTATAAGTTTTCTTTAGTTAAATGCTTTAGAGGGTAACTGATTTTTTCTAATTTATCTTGTCTTGAATTTTTACATATAAAAGAAAGTATATTTTTGCCAAATTTAGGAATATTATTGAACTTGTCAAAATATTTTTTAGTTAAAAAATATCTATCGTACCCAAGAAACAACTCATCCCCTCCATCTCCACTCAAAGCTACACTCACATGTTGTTTTGTTTTTTTGGAGAGAAACATCATTGGCAAAGCAGACGCGTCTCCAAACGGTTCATCAAAATAATAATCAATGTTTTCAATCAAATCAAGTACATCTTTAGCATTAAATATATACTCATAATGCTCACTATGAATATATTTTGCAACCTCTCTAGCATATGAAGATTCATCATATCTTTTATCTTCAAAGCCAATTGAAAATGTTTTAATTTTTTTAGAACTAACTTGTTGCATAATTGCACTAACTAAAGAGCTATCAACGCCACCACTCAAAAAAGAGCCAACTTCAACATCTGCCAAAAGTCTATATTTAATAGCACTTCTTATCAAATTTTCAGTTTCTTGAACAGCATCTTCATAGGATATCTCTATCTTATCTTCTGGTAGGTCCCAATATTGTTTTATATCTACATTAGTGCCATCAAAAACTAAATAATGCGCAGGTTTAAGTTTATGTATATTTTCATAATAACTATTGCCATTTGGGATATATCCAAAGCTCATAAACTGTACTAAAGCTTTATTACTTCTTGTTTGTTTTAGATGACTGGCAAAACCTTTTAGTTCACTAGAAAAAGCAAACTCATTATTTTGAAATGTCCAATAAAGTGGTTTTATACCAACTCTGTCACGAATAAGATATAGTTTATCTTCTTTCTTATCAAGTAATGCTATGGCAAACATACCTATTAATTTAGAGATTGTTTTTTCAATTCCAAACTCAGCGAATGACAATAGAATTGTTTCTGTATCACTATGCGTTTTGAAACTGCTAAATTTCAACTCTTTTCTTATTTCTAAATGGTTATAAATTTCTCCATTAAATATGATAGAAAATCGTTCTATCTCCATTGGCTGATTTGCTTTTACATCAAGGTCTTGAATTGCTAATCTATTGTGCCCTAAAAATAGCTTTTTATCTTTAATTCTATACTCTTTTACAGTTGAATTATCAGGCCCTCTATGAGACATTAGACTATTGAGTTTCTCAATTTCTATTAATGATATACTAGAATTAACACAACCTAAAATACTACACAATTTATATTATCTTTTTTTGAATACAAATTCATTACAGCCCATTTTCCCACCAACTGTTATCATATTTTCTAACTCAAAACCTCTATCTTTATAAAAATGAAAAATCTCTTCAGGTGTTGCCGTTTCAAATGGGTATCCACCAATCCAGTCAACTACATCTGTATATAAACTCATTCCTCGCATAGAATTACTATATCTATTAAATGGATTACGTAACCTCAATATATCAACAACAAATAAACCTATTGCAAAATATAATGTATAAAAATATTCCATAATTTTTTTAATAATAAAATTAGAGTTTACATAGAATTTTTTTATTTTTTTCCAAATGGGTGTCAATAACTGTGTGTTATATATGGCTACTACTAAAGTTCCGTCATTTTTTACGCACTTTGAGGCATTATCAAGTGCCTTGTACATGCTCCCTGTGTGATGTAAAACACCCCATGAATAAACAATATCATATTTACCTAAACTTTCTATATACTTATCATCAAGAGCATCGCCTTGTTTTACAGTCCAGTTTACATCATTATTCGCAAATTTTTCTCTTGTATATTTAGTAGCTTCTACACTAAATTCATCATAATCAAATGATGTAACTTTTGCATCAAGATTATATGCACTTAATGAAAAGAGTCCACTTCCACTACCTATATCTATAAATGTTTTTCCGACTAAAGTATCTACCTGCAATAACTTTTCTAAGGATTCTCTTGATCTACCTATCTTTTCTTGTGTTAAACTTTCTAAAAATAGTTGCCAATTTTTTCCAAATTCAAATCTTTTTTCATTACTCATACTATATCCCTATATATTTCTTTTGCCCACAACGGTTTTTTGTCAAGATTTTCAAAGTTTTTAATTTTAAGTATAATGTATTTAGAATTCTCATACACTATTTCATATATATTTTTATTAACTTTTTCAAAAAACTCAGGCCAATAATCTTTTTGTAAAAAAACACCACCTATATTCCATTCATTCACAGCTTCTTCTATCTTTTTGTTAAATACTGGAAAGTAAGGTTCCAAATATTTAAATCCCAATCCATGACCACCCCAAAAAACTTTTTTTTCTGTCCTGTACGCAATCTCATCAGAAGGAGTTAATGGTATTGCAACTATTCTATCAATAGTAGATTGTTTTATATACTCCATCGCGTTGTCATAGTCTTCATCTTTACTTTTTACTTTTAGACCTATATAAAATTTATATATACTAAAAAAAGTCATTAAAAAAACTATTAATAATAAAATTTGATTAAATAAAGAAAAATAATTTATATCTGTAAATATAATATATAGTCCCTCAAAAAGAACTAAATTATATGTGTATAAATTTCCAGAACCTAAACATAAAAAATAATCTACAAAACTTGTTAAAAAAATGAAAAGTAAAGTTATAAAAATTATAAGACCAAAAAAGTTAAATTCAAAATTGAACAATATAAAGATGCTAAATGGCAACATACCTACAATTAAAGACAACTTCTTTATAAATGATTTTATACCATTTCCATGAAGTCTATTTCTATAAACAAAATTATTTTTACCATAGATATCTGATTCATAAAACTGATGAGCGCCTAGTTTATAGCTATTTCTATGCCAAAACTTTACTATCTCTATATGATGCTTTAAATAATTTTTATAATTAAAGAAAACTATTGCTAATGCATTAGATAGTACATATATGATTATCGGTGTTAAACTCAAATAATATATACTTAATCCTAAAAGTAAAAATAAATAAAGTTGATGTGACATTTTGTGCATAAACAATAAAGTAGTAGTCAACAGTAATATTGGAATTAACAAATAAAACAAAGCATATTCAAAATATACAAAAAATAATATAATTAAAATATCAACTATAATTGCTCCAAAAACTCTTGAATTTATTTGATTGTCATAATAGACTAAAATAGGAGCAATAAGATAAATAACTACAGACAGAAATAATGAAAAAGAATATTCTAAATCAAAAAAATAAATAACAATGAAGAGTAGAAACAATCTAAATAAAGACAAAAGTTGTGTTATTAAATGTGAATATTTGAATAAACTATCGGGAATTAAAGATAAAAACCAACCAAATAATGGTGGATACCATTGTTTTATCTCTAAAATATATTCAGGTAAGCTTGGAGGAAGCTTTTTTTGTATTTTAACTGCTTTTCTATATAATAACCAGTAGTATTGATCAACGACATTTTTTGATGCTTCTTTTAATAAAACAAATCTAGTGATTATGATTAGCAGTAAAATAAAAAGATAAATCATCTTTTAGTCAATCCTAGTATTAATCCCGCAGATTGAGATGGAAATAATTTCAACATACAAGATAAAAATAGTTGTCCAATTCTATATTTTTTCAACTCCACTGATAACCTACCGTGTGGCATAAAAAATCCTTCTCTGTAAATATCATTAATATTGAAAAGAATCTCAACTTTTTTTGACAATGTTTTTATTGTATAAAACTGTACATGATCAGTATATTTTAACGTCTTTCTATGTAAAATATTATTTCTTAATTGAGCTAAAAAACAACCTTCATTAGGAACACCTAATATTAATAATCCATCATCTTCTAAAATATTATAAATATTTTCTAATGCTAAACTATCATCCTTAATATGCTCAAGTACATGGTTAAAAATGATTAAATCATACTTTTCATCTATTTTATCATTAATAATATCTATTTGTTTGACTTTAACATTTTCAAATCTTTCTTTAACTCTTTTTAATCTTAATTCATTAAAGTCACTACCAGTAATATCATATTCATATTCTAAATCATTTAATATATTTTGAATACCTAATATATTTATACCATCTCCACAGCCCAAATCCAATACTTTTAATTTCTTTTTCTTAGATTGATGTACTAAGATTATTTTTTTGAAAATATCCCATCTATTTTGAATCTGTTTTTTTTGATAATCTTCTGTAAATTGAATATCAAAATGATCATCTTCATACCAAATCTTTTTTACTAACTCATCCATTTATAACCCCTAAATATATTTCTTGTTTTATCTTTGTAGTATTGGTAATATTGTGTGCCTTATTAGCCAATAAATATGCATTTTTACCATATTCACCAGACAACTCTGGGTTGTCTAATAAAAAAATCAACTTAGAAACAACATCATCAACATCATGTTCTTTAACTAAAAAACCTGTTTGAGCACTTTTAACCAATTCATGATGCCACTCTACATCATATGATATGACTGGTCTAGCACAAGCACAAGCTTCTATTAAACTAAAACCAGCCATTAAACATAATGAGACAGTACTTTGTTTTCTAACATTAATTACAACATTATGATCTTGAAAACCAATAAATTTTACGCAGTTATCTAAATTATTGTTGTTTACCAGGTTTTTCATATACTCTAAATCTTTTCCGTCACCAACAATTAAAAAAATAAAATCACTCCTCATAATTGAAAGTTTTTTTACTATGTATATAATATCATCAATATAATTTTCTTTTGTTACCCTACCAACAAAACTAATTATCTTTTTAGTTTTATCTAAATCAAACATCTTATGAATATCCATTTCTTTTACATTTAATATCTTCTTAAAATCTATACCATGTGGAAATATTTTAATTTTATTCTCATCTATATTATATTCATTTATAATGTCTTTTTTCATATGTTTTCTAATTGGAATTATTAAATCACATTTCTTTAATATAAATTTTTCAAGCTTCTTGGCTAACATTCTTGAGCCAAGAATAGTAAAAGAACCATTTTTATCAAGCTCATATCTTTTATCATAATCTGAATGTATAGAAACTAACAATGGAATATTAAAAAGTTTAGAATAATACAGCCCTATTAAGCCCATATAGTATGGGTCTGTTGCTCTAATAATAGAAATTTTTTTCTGTTTAAATATAAAAGCTAATTTAAATAGTATTGTTAAAGTTCCAAATACTTTAGTTACTAAAAATTTATTTAAAAAAGTTATTTTTGATTTCCAACCATATTCTACAACTCTATTATTATCTCTTAAATCTATTGTCTTATTATTTTTAGTAAAAGGATGAAGAGTTAAAATATTGTCAAAAAAAGCACCCTCATCTCTTTCTAATATAAGATTTAACACACCTTTCTTTTCAAGTGAATCATAATCAGATGGAACTATATATAAAACGTTTCTCATTTTATCCCACTAATCCCATATCCACTACACAACCTACAAATAGAAATATCTTTTTGATTAGTATGAATTCTATCTCTAAAATTTTGATACTTTTCACCATTCCAAATATCTTCTAAATCTTGCTCTATTATATTTCCCATTATCTCATTTCCACAAGCATCATGACAACAAGGAGACACATCTCCATTGCTCATAATAGTCATACTATAATATATCCAAGGGCAATCATTTTTAGGTATTACCTTTCTCTGCAATCTCCCTTTTTCAAATGCTTCTGGATTATATATCCAATTATCTTTATTTGTTGGAAGATATTGTTTTCCTTGTTCTACTGTTCTTACTCCTGGATCTATTATATTAAAACTATCTACATTCACACTTTTACACCACGCTATAAACTCTTCAACTTGATGTTCATTATGTTTCATAAGTATAAAACCTGCTTCTATATGTAGATTGGTCTTATTATGCTCTTTTTTTAGCTTTATCGTCTCTAGCATATTGTTTTTAATATTTTCTAAATTTGTAGCAACTCTATATATCTCATGAGTCTCTTGTGTTGTTCCACCAATTTGAAATGATACAAAATCTATACCAGAGTCTATGATACCTTGGGGTATACCTGCTACATCTCCATTTGTACACGTAGAGATAAAAGATATCTCCTTTTTTTTTGCATACTTCACTTGTTTTACCCACTCTTTATTTAAAAAAGGCTCTCCCATGAAGTAGTACATTAAAGTATTTGTATATGGATAGATTTTATCGATAATTATTTTAAAATCATCAAAAGATAGATATGCTTTTTTTCTATTTAATATCCCTGCCCCAGTTTCACATACAGGGCACTTTGCATTACATACATTTGTTGGTTCTATAGTGATGTTTATAGGTTTTCCTAAAATTTTTCTATCACTTTTCACTAAAGAGTATGTAGATTTTATATGTTCAACACTCCCTCTTTTCCCTTGAAAAAGAGAGATAAATCCTTTTTTAAAACCAACAATATTTCTTAAAACAATATATAAACCATAATTTTGTTTTATTATATTTTTTAGTTTATTCAAAAACATTATTTTAATCTCTTTCTTATGCTTTTTATTTTTTCTTTTGGTTTACCAATAAATCCATCATACTCTATTTTATTTATTTTAAGTTTACCATTTGCAGTAATTATTATGATACTTCCATTGTTATTTATATTTGCAACTTGTCCAACTTCACAAAGATATATTTCATCATCATTGTATAGTTCTGCATCCCAAATAATTAGTTTTTTATTTTCATAGAAACAATATGCACCACTATAAGGTTTATTTGAAGCATTTATAAGTCTGAGGATATCATCATTACTATTATGCCAATCTATTTTCCCATCTTCTGGTATGCGAGGATAACATCTAAGAGCATCTTTTAAATCTTCTGATTGAGTTTCTAAGATATAGTTTTTATCTTTTTGTAATTTTTGAACTGAAGTTAAAAAGAGATAAGGAATCCTATCTGCCATCCACTCCCAACATTTAGTAACTTTAGTATTTATATCTATATCTAAATACTCTCTATCTATTATCTTTCCACTATCTACTTCACCACCTATCATAGAGTGGATGCAAAGTCCTATCTTCTCTTCAGCATTTATAATTGCCCAAGCCTGACAAGCATTTCCTCTATATCGTGGTAAATCTCCACCATGTGCATTTAACACACCTAATGGAAATAAATCTATAACTTCTTTAGATATAATATTAGAGTAGTTCAAACTAACTGCTATATCTATCTCTCCACACTCTTTTATAAACTCTATACTGTCTTTTGAACTAAGTTTAGAAGTATATATATATATTGCACCTATTTTTTTAGCTAAATTTTCAAAATCTTTTGAAGTTTTTATATACTCTGGAGCTTCTTTTGAAGTAATAATAAGTGGTATCTCATATCCGTTATCTAAAAGTAATTCAACTGTTTCAAATAGTATCTCTGTTCTTCCTATTATTGCTATTTTCATATTATTCCTACATAAGTTTTTAAATTCATTATTTCTATATTGCCTTTTGTATATTCTTGTATAACTTCATCAAGCATTGTTTCTGTTCCAATACCCTTATTTTTATCAACATTTTTATTTAGTTTATATTGATTATATAATTCTTCAGAATTTGAATTTAAATATACATGTATAGGATGAAAATCTAATATTTTATCATTCCAATTTGCTATATTTTCAAATTTATATTTTTTTTGTTTTTGGTAAAATTCATAATCATCTTCCCAATTGTATGGAACTCTTAAAATTTTTTTATTATTTATTTCAAAATTAAAATTCTGTAAACTTTCAACATTTGGCATAAAAAGTGAACAATCAATTTTTATGCTATTTTTCATCATATGTATCAATTTATTTGATGATATTTTTAATCCATGAGATCTATTAGATATAGCTTCAGGCACTATTGATAAACAATAATCTATAACTTCCTCAAAACTTTTTCCATGAGTAGAGCCTTTCATAAAATTTGGATGAATCCCTAATTCAAAAAAATCATAATCCCTTATTTTATTAAGTAATATAGTTTGATGAGTTATAAAAAAAGTAGCAGGAATTTTATCACTAATTAATTTTTCTAAAAGATAAGCTAAAACTTCATCAGAACACCAATCTAAATCAAAAGTTAAAACAACCTTATTCATCTATCTTAACTTCCTCTATTGTTCTCATTATAGTCATCTCTGTATAATTATTATTCCATTCTTCATTTAATAAATAATATTTTATCATTAACTCTGGCTCATTATATCCTGCCATTGCTCTTAAAGATGTTGTTCCTGATAGTCTTGGGTTTATCTCAAACAGCATTAACTTCCCATCAACTTCTCGACATTGAATATTTAATGGTCCTTGTGAGTTGATTAATTTTGCTATATCTTCTGCTTGTTTTTGAAGTTTTTTATTATGACAAACTTTTCCTTGTGATATACCTGATGAGATAACAAATAATTCATTATCTTTTTTTACTTTTTTATAGGTTGATAAAGCATTAGTAATATATCTTTTAATTGTTATGCTCCCCAATATATCTCCATTGTGATTAGCACTAACACCAATTGTATATTCATCATTATGGCTACCTACATATTGTTGAGCAATAATATCAACATTGTGTTTCAACATATATGCTACTAATAATTGACAATCTTCTTTGTCAAGAGCAATATAAACATCAGAAGAACCACCAGAACCTGTACTTGGTTTTAAAACTAAAGGATAGAAATCTATATCCTTTATATCTTCTATTGAATCAATTTTTTTGAATTTAGGTAAATTAACACCTTTGTTTGCTAAATACTTATAGGTTTCATACTTATTCATACATAGAGAGATAGCATCTTTTGAATTTAAAGGATGATGTATACTTAACTTTTCAAATTTTTCTCTATTTTCTGATATAAATTTTAATTCAGGTTCAGAACCGTGAAATATAAATTTTATATTATTCTCTTCAATAATTTTAAATATACTTTCTTCATATTTACTATCTGAAACATAAGGTACTTGATAAAATTTATCAACTATAGTTTTACCTGTAGTTAGTGCAGTAACATCAGTACCTATAATTTCTAAATCTAAATTTTTTACAAGATTTAAAGATTTAATTATTTGTTCACCATGACTACCACCACCAATTCCAGTTACTAATATACTAATTTTTTTCATTTTTACCCCTATTTAATATTTTAATCAAACTTTCATTATATTTATCTTTTCTAAGTTTATTAGAATACTTTTTATAATCAATATTTACTTTTTTTAATATAACCGAATCTTGTTCTAAATCAATTATTACAAATGATGGTTTCCTTGTATAATCTCTTGGTTGACCAACTGAACCAGTATTTACAATACATGTACCATACTGATATGATATGATAGGTATATGAGTATGACTAAAGCAATAATAATCATACTTAGTCAACAAACTTTTATCTAAAATTTTTAAATCATAAACATACTTTACTGTGTCATCAGGCAAAGAATGTGTAAAGTAAAACTTTTTACTATCAATATTTATCTCAATATTATCTGGTAAATTATTAATGAAAGTATAATTATCTGTTGTTAATATATTTCTTTGTTTTTCAATTCCATATATATCTTCATTATTTTTATCATACTCTAATTCTCCTAGTAAATACTTTTCATGATTTCCTTTTACACATGTAATATTCTTTTTTATCATTAATTCTATTACTTCATTTGGCTTATCATAATATCCAACTAAATCACCTAAACAATATATACTATCTACTTGTTCACTTTCTATTTCTTTCAATACTTCTTCTAAATAATATAAGTTAGAATGTATATCAGATATTAAAGCTATTTTCATCTGTTAATATACCAGTTTATATGCTTTTTTAGTCCATCTTCTAAACTATATTTTGATTTATATCCAAAACTAATAAATGCTTTCTTAGAACAATAGCTTGGTCTATAATCTTCTTGTGGATCAATTTTATTATTAAAAATAATTTTAGATTCAGATTGTATTAAAGTTTTTATTAATCTTGCTAAAGATAACATTGAAATATTATTATTTGACACTATTTCAAATATTCCATTAACTCTTTTCTCTAAAACTAAACCTACTGCATTAATAATATCTCCTGCATAAGTAAAATTCTGTTCTCTACTACCTGTTCCAAATAAAGTTATATCTTCATTTTTCAAAGCTTTATCAATAAAGATATTAATAACATTTTTTACTTTTGAATATTCTCCATAAGGTGCAGAAATTCTAAATGACACAGTATCTGTACCTTTGGCTTCCATCATAGAACAAAAATGCTCACCAGTAATCTTTGACATTGTATAAAAATCTTTAATATCCAGTAGTTTTGGATCATTCATTGATCCAAAACTACTTAAATAAATAAATTTATTTAAGTGGTTTTTTACAGAATATTCATATAAGTTATTCATCATTTTATTGTTATTTTCAAATAATGTATAATTAGTTTCCTCAAATGTTTTTGGAATAATTGAAGCAAAATGAATAATTACATCAATTTTTTGATTTTTTAGAACTTTTTCTATATTTTGATATAAATCATCAAAAACCATATACGCGCTATCTTCTACTTCTGATGTTGTTCCATAAATAATTTTATCTTTATTATTTAAAAAATTATTTTTAAAATAAGTTCCTAAAAAACCTTTTGATCCTGTAACCAGTATATTCATTTTACAATTCCATAAATATTTAAGTTATCTAATTTATCTTTAACTTTATTATGATAACAATCATTCATTGCTAGAAAAATATCATTTATCTCTGTATAGTCAGATTTAAAATCTATAAAATTTACAATATTAATAATATTTTTATATTTTTTTCCTTGATATAAAGGATTGTCATCTACTATACAGCATATATTATCAACTTTTAAGATTTTCATCCCTATTAAATAATCAAGGATTAAACCTTGTCCATAAATTGATATTTTATCATTTTTTATAGATGATGCACCACCTATAGCATTCTCTAAATATTCAACTGCTGATTCTATGGTTTTTCCAGAATTTATTTTAGAATAATTCTCTATGCTATTAGAACATTGCACAATAAACTGCATTGGAACACTATTTAAAACTTGTTTTTTAATAATTTTAAAACCACATATATTAAATAAATTACTTAATGATTCTTCTGTAAATTTTGATAGGTGATCAATTGTTAATAAGTCAGATTTATTATTTTTAAAATTAGGTACTTCAATTAATAAAAAAGATTCTTTTGTCATAATATTTTTTATATCTAATAAAAACTCTTTTGGATTTGGAACATGCTCTAAGACACCAATTAAACTTAAATAATTAAATGATTTAGAAAAGTTAGAAGAAACAAAGAACTCATTATAACTATTTATTAAAAACTCTTTTTCTTTTAATTTTTCAAAAGATTGACTTGGCTCTAAAGCATATATATCTAAATTATTGAATTTATTATGTATGGTTTGTACAAAGTTACCTTTACCTCCACCTATATCAAAAAAAGTATTTAACTTTGAATTATCAATCACTTCAGAATAAAAATTGGCTAGTTGTCCACTGTATTTCTCGTCATTTAAGGTAGGTTCAACATCCCCATCAAGTAAAAAAACATAATCTTCATTATAAAACTTCTCATAATCTACTCTTTTGTCTATATCGATAAAAATATATCCACAATCTACACAGTAAGAATGTGATAAAGGAGTATTAATTACTCTATTATCAGATGATACTGATTTGCTTATTTTAAATTCAATATTTTTAGTATTTCCATTACATACCACACAATTATTCATAAATATCATTCCATTCTTCCAAATTTAAAAGACTCCATATAAAAAGTTTTCTATTTAACAATATATCCTCCAGTTTTAGGACTACCATTAAATTCTATTTTATCTTGTTCTTTTAATTCTTTAATATATCTTTCTACTGTTCTCTGTGTTATCTCTGGATAGCTTTTTGAAATAATATTTGCTTTTGTAGGTTGATTTTCTTTTATAAACTGATATATTTCATTTACTCCGACATTTACTCCGACATTTACTCCGACATTACTAGTGCTTAATTTCTCTTTATATACAATTACTCTAAATCCATGAACAAACTCTTCAAATTTAGGTTCTATAATACCATGTATTTCACATTCATTTTTTATTCTTTTTATCCCTGAACCATACTGTTCTATGATGCCAGCTTCTTTAAATGCTCTTGCTATCGCTCGATTTCTTGTTCTAGAAGAATAGTCATTATTATTTAATTTTTCTATGGTTATATCATCATACAGTTTTCCTGGATTGAAAAACTCCATTCTATCATCAAATATTTTAATGATAGAATTGCCACTACCCCTATAATCACGATGAACAATCATATTTATCACTATTTCTCTTATTGCTTCGAGTGGATAATCGTATTTTTCTTCCCTTTGAGGATTTCCAGTTATGATATACTCAATCATAAAATGTTTTTTTAAGAACTCAATAGCCGTATCAATTTGACTTAAAATATCTGTATTTATGTCTATATTATCTATAATCTTTGTAGGACTTTTAAATCTACCTATTTGAAATGCAGTTAAAACTGAGTTATTGGAAGTAAAAAGTAAATAAGCACCAAATGTTAACTTTTCATCTTTTAAAAGTTCATATTTTCTTAAAATCGTCATAGGGTCATCTGTGAAGTTTTTATCTTGAAATTTTTCTATTTTTCTGATAAATTTATCTATATTTTCTTGAGAAATATCACTAAAACTATGTCTATCATCTACATAGTAATCCCAGCTAGAATTTATAGTTTTAAAATGTTCATTTGATATCTCATCTAAACTCATAATATGATTTGAGTTTTTTACTCTTTTATAGTATCTATTTTTATATGCAATTGGTTTTAGTGGATACTCTTTTATGTCTATGATAAGTATTAGTTTTGATCGTATTTCATACTCATCTATATCTACTATGATATTTGGTTGTGTATTTTGTTTTATTGTATTTATATAGTTTTGAATAGTTTCATTTGATATATTTACTCCAATAATTTTAGAATCATCATCTACACCAATAAAAATTTTTCCACCTTTAGCATTTGAAAAAGATACTACAGACTCTATAACTTCTTTTTGAAAAGATAGTTTAAACTCTACAAAACTATTTTCACCATTTTCTAAAATAGTTAAAATATTAGTATTCTTATCCATAAATATTATTCCACTCTTCAAAGTTTAAAAGACTCCATATAAATAGTCTTCTATTTTGTTCTCCATTTAAATGCTCATTTATAAGCTTTTGTGTTGAAATTCTATCCATATATTTATATATATTTGCATCATCATTTAAAAGTTTAGATTTTACAAACTCTATACTTTCACCTTTAAACCAGCTTTGATCAGGTGAACTAAAACCTTGCTTTACAGCTTTGTGTATATCTTCTGGTATATACTTACTCATAGCTTTTCGCAAGATTACTTTACCATCATTTGTTTTTTGCATCTTACCTATGTCGTTTTCATTCATTTTGATAACTTTATGCAAATCTCCAAGTTTAAATCTTGCAGGTATTTTTTGTGCAAAATCTACTAAATCGTTATCAAGAAAAGGTACTCTAGTTTCTAAACTATGAGCCATAGAAAGTTTATCATCAACTACTAGAAGGCCATGTAAAAATGTTTTTGATTCAAAATATAAAGAATAATTTATATATTCCTCTGGTGAGTGAGTGATCGAATTATTTTTAAATACGTTTGCAAATATATCTTTTGTCCATACATTCTTAGTATCATTCAGTATTGGAGAAAAAACTTTATTTATATCTTTATTTGGTATCAATCTTTGCCAAAAGCTATAGTATTTATCACTATAATCATTAAAATTTTTGTTATTAGTAGCTTTATAGTATCTCCATGGATATCCTGCAAAAAGTTCATCTCCACCTGCCCCACTTAGTACAACTTTTACAAATTTTGATGCCAGTTTCGCAGCATAATAGTTCGGATAGCTTTGTCCTACTCGTGGCTCTTCAAGATGGTATGCAAAATCATACATGCACCTTTCCATATCTCCACTTTTTAGTACCATCTCATAATGTTCTGTTTTAAACTTATATGACATATATTCAGCTTTTGCTCTCTCATCAAAACTAAGCTCCATACCACTAGCACTACTAAGATCGAACCCTACTGTAAATGTTTTTAGATAATCACCAGTTTTTCGAAAGTGATTTGAAGCTATTGCAGTTATAGAACCGCTATCCATTCCACCACTTAAATAACTTCCAACAGGTACATCTGATATTAACTGTCTTGTCACTGCTTGTGTAAAGAGTCTATCAAGTTCTTCTATATACTCTCTTTCATCTTTTATTTTTAGAGGTTCACTAAAATCAAAATCCCAGTATTGAGTTTTTTTTACCTCTTTAGATAAAAGGTCGATCTCAAAATAATGTCCCGCTTCTAGTATCTGTATATCTTTATGCAGTGTTTTGTTTGTAAATATATTTTGAAATGTAAAGTACTCAAGTAAAGCTTCTTTATCTACTTCACTATTGTAATCTTTATACTCTAAAATAGATTTTATTTCACTTGCATATATTAAAGTGTTCTCTTGTGTTATATGATAATAAACTGGCTTGATACCATATCTATCTCGAACTAAATAAAATTTCTTCTTAAAATTATCGTAAAGAGAAAAAGTAAACATACCATTGAATTTTTTAATACACTCAATACCCCACTGAATATAAGAGTAGATAATAACTTCTGTGTCTGTATTGCTTTTAAATCTATGTCCTAGTTTTTCAAGTTCTACTCTCAGGTCTTTAAAATTATATATTTCTCCATTGTAAACAATCCAAATATTTTTGGACAGATCACTCATAGGCTGATGTCCCGCATATGATATATCTATAATTGACAATCTCCTATGCCCCATATATAAATCATAGTCATGATTGTTTAATTCTCTTTGAGAAGAACTTGATTCTATTACTGGTAACATATCATCAACATTTTTAAATTTATTATCTGTTAAATTTTGGTAAAAAGATACTTTTTTATTGTGCCTTGCTCCTGTATGAAAGAAAAGATAACCTGCATCATCAGGACCACGATGAGCTATTTTATCAGCCATATCTTTAGAATAATTGACATTTATTGATGGTTTGCTTAAAGATAACGAGCCAACTATTCCACACATACTATTTTAAAGCCTCTTTAATATTTGAGATAGTATATTCAAACTCTTCATCACTCATACCAGCATATAAAGGTAAAGCAATTGAAAGTCTATCTGCAGCATAACTCATAAGAAAATCCTCATCTTTAAAACTGTTTTTATCTTTATAATATCCTAAAGTATGAACAGCATGTGTACCTTGCCTTGTAGCTATTGTGTTTTCCTCTAGTTTTTCCATGAAGATATTTCTTTTTATATTTATTCTATCTATTTGTTCTTTAGTTAGATTACTTATATCTTCATCATCAGTAAATATACAAACATAAGACTGGAAACCATGTTTATAATTTTCAGGGATATATGGAGTAATGAGCTGTGAAATATTTTTTAAAGCTATATTATATTTGCTTGCTACTTCTCTTCTGCCATTCATGATATAATCTTTTTTATTCATTTGACAAACACCTAATGCACCTTGCATATCTGTCATACGATAGTTATAACCTCTCATAGTAAAATCAGGAAGAAGTGAACCACCTTTTTCTTTATGTCTTTGAAGATCAGATTTACTTGCTCCATGATCTTTTAGTTGTGATACTATCGAAGCGATTGTCTCATCATTTGTAATTAACATACCACCTTCACCAGTAC
This sequence comes from Sulfurimonas sp., assembly GCA_021648465.1. Taxonomy (GTDB): domain Bacteria; phylum Campylobacterota; class Campylobacteria; order Campylobacterales; family Sulfurimonadaceae; genus Sulfurimonas. Next base: position 29,753 of record JAKISR010000012.1, read on the forward strand.
ATATTGATTTTCTAGGATGAAAAGAAAAACAACCTACATCTCCAAAGGTACCACTGTGTTTATCTCCTATCCAGCCATCAAAGCCACAAGCTGAATCTTCAATAATTTTAAGATTATACTTTTTTGCTAACTTCATAATATATGGTATATTTGAGCAAAGTCCAAAAAGATGTACTGGCATAATGGCTTTTATAGAACTGTCATTTTTAATTATCTTTTCTAATTTAGTTTCATCAATATTGAAAGTTTTTAAATCTATATCACAAAAAACTACCTCAGCACCAGTGTATTCCACTGAATTTGCACTAGCTACATAGGTAAAAGAAGGTACAATAACTTTATCTCCTTTTGTTATTCCCATAGCTTCAAGACCAAGATGTAGTGCAGTTGTACAACTTGTAGTTGCATGAGAATATTTTGCACCTGTAAACTTACTAAACATATCTTGAAATTTTGCTACATTTGGACCTTGAACCACCCAACCACTCTCAAGAGGTTTAATTATAGCTTCTTCTTCTTCTTTTCCAAATATTGTTTTTGTTATAGGTATATTCATCTTCATATATTAACCTCTTATACCTTGTGTTTCTCTCCAATAAATCAATGCTTGTAATCCTTCTTCTAAAGAATATTTATATTTAAATCCCAACTCATTTTCTGCTTTTTCTTTTGAACCAATTCTATTTTGAACAAGCTGTCTTGCGTCATCTTCACTATATGGAACATATTTTACTTTTAAATCAGATTTAGTTAAACTCAACATTGTGTCACACAACTCTTTTATAGTTGTTTGTATCTCAGTACCAACATTATAATATCCAAGTTTTACATCTGAGTTAGCTGCGGCAATATTACATCTAGCTATATCTTCTACATATATAAAATCATAAGCTTGTGAACCATCCCCGTTTACCATAGGTGCTTCATTTTTATCTATTTTATTTAACACTATTGGAACAACTCCACTATATACAGCATGTTGGTCCTGTCCTGGTCCATAAACATTCATATACCGAAGACCTACTATTTCTAAACCATATCTATCGTTATATGCTGTACACATGGCTTCACCTGCAATTTTTGTTGCACCATAAAAATTTTTATTGTTAAAAGGATGGTCTTCTGTCATTGGTACTTGTAGAGCATCTCCATATACTGAAGCAGATGAACTATATATAAGTTTTTTTACTTTATGTTTCACACATGCTTCAAGTACGTTAAAAGTTCCTGCTATATTCACATCAAAAGCAGTTCTTGGGAAATCTTTACAATGAAGTAACCACATTGCAGCTAGATGAAATACATAATCTACACCTTCCATAGCTTTATCAAGTATATCTATCTCTCGTATATCTCCACCAGAAGGAAAGATAGAACATTTTTCATTTTTTAAACTATCTTCAAGATTTTCCATCTTTCCACGAGTAAAATTATCATAGATTATCACTTCTTTAACATTTTGCTTTAATAGTTCACTCACTACAAAGCCACCGATAAAACCAGCAGCACCTATTACTAACACTTTCGCACTATCTAATTTACTTGACATCTATTTCCCTTTGTTTTTATCTATTTCATCTATTACATATTTTGCAAAAGCAAACGAACATGTAAAAGCAGGACTTACTGCGTTTAATATATGTGTAGAATCTTTTGTATGCTCAATTACAAAGTCTTGAATTAACTCATTTGTTTTTGTATTTAAAAGTTGAGCTCTAATCCCTGCAGGTAATGGCTTAAAGTTATTACCAATATTCTTTACCATAACTTTTGCTTTTTGTATAAATATTTTATTATTATAATTTTTTATTTCACTCAAGGCTAAACTTCTGAAATTAAATGAATTTAATATAAATAGTTTAGCTCCATAGTATAATATTTCTAGCATTTCAGATAGATTAAAGTTATCAAAACCTTTATAGTTTTCTCTCCAAAAAGCTGGGATTGCTGTAGGACCTATTTTTATACTACCTTCAACAGTAATAGTATAATGAACTCCAAGAAATGGGTTTGATAAATTTGGCACTGGATAAATATTGGTTTTTATATCTGTTTTATTCTCTAAATATTTTAAATATATACCTTTAAAAGGAAGCATTGTATAATTTTGTGCAAGTCCAAATTGTTTAGCAATCTTATCAGCATAAGCTCCTGCTGAATTAATCAAATAATTATATTTTAAATCACAATTTTTAAATGTAGTATTAAAGAAAAAATCTACTCCATTATCTTTTAATATATCTTTTAATTTAAAACAAACTTCTATAGGATCAATACTCGCAGTTGTTGGGGAATAAAGTGCTTTTTTATATGTTTTTATATTTGGATCAATTTTTTCAACTTCATCTTCATTTATAATAAATGTTTCAACACCATTAACTTCTGCTCTTTTTTGAAGTTCATAAATCCCTTCTAATTCCTCAGCATCTTTAACTACTACTATCTTTTTTGTTTCGTTTATAAAAATATCATTATCTTTACAAAACTGTTTCATTAATTTATTGCCATTAACAGTAAGTTTAGCTTTTAAACTGTCTGCACTATAATAAAATCCAGCATGTAAAACACCACTATTTCTACCACTAGCATGTTTAGCTACATCACTTTCTTTATCTATTATTGCTATACTAATATTTGATTTTTTATTTACAAGTTCATAAGCTATAGTCATTCCTATTATTCCAGAACCAACTACTAGATAATCATATTTTTTCAATTTATAACTTCTACTCTTTCGTCTATGACTTTATATTTGCTACCATCATAACTATCTATTGCAACTTCATTACTATTAAACACCAAAGTATTTCCAGCTTTACTGACCCAGCCTATTTGTTTTGCTGGTACTCCTACAACTAAGGCATATGGTTTTACATCTACATTAATAACTGCTCCTGCACCAATAAGAGCATACTCTCCAATAGTTATACCACATAAAATAGTTGCATTTGCACCAACTGTACATCCTTTTTTTAATAATGTTTTTTTAAACTCCTCTTTTCTAACTATAAAAGCTCTTGGGTTTATAACATTTGTAAAAACCATTGATGGACCTAAAAAAACATCATCTTCTATTTTTACACCTTCATATATTGAAATATTATTTTGTACTTTTATTCCATCTCCTAATTTTACATTTGGACCTACAACACAATTTTGACCAAATGAACATCTCTTACCAATTTTACTGCCTGATAATATATGTGAAAAGTGCCATATCTTAGTATCATCGCCTATAACTACATTTTCATCTACGTAAGATGATTTATGGGCAAAAAATTTAGCCATACTTAAACTATTACCTTTTTAATAAATGGATGATAATCACCTTTCATTCCGATTGGGTCTAAATTTCGTATAGTTGAAACAGTTCTAATAGAACCATAAGCTTCATCAAGTCCAAATCCATTACCCTTTAAAATCTCTTCATAACTTCTAGTGTGTAAATCAGCAAAACCACCACTAAATTCTATCTCTTCTCCATCTACAGCTATAGAGCGATAAGTTCTAACACCTTTGGCTTTTACATCTTCTGGAATATAGTTATAGTTCACGCTTAAAAACCATCTTACATTTGCATTTTTCAGCTTAAATGAACCGGCATTGGTATCTGAAATTTTTAAATGAACTATATTTTCTTCTACATCACCAAATATCCAACATAGCATGTCATAAAAATGAACACCTATGTTTGAGGCTATACCACCACTTTTCGCTTCATCACCTTTCCAAGATTGAAAATACCACTTTCCCCTTGAAGTTAAATATGTGAGGTCTATGTCATAAATTTTATTTGGTTTTTCTTTTAATTCTTTTGAAATCTTTTCTTTAAGGGCTATTATTGATGGGTGTAATCTAAGTTGTAAAATACTATAGATTTTTTGCCTTGTTTCTTTTTCTATAATTTTCAACTGATCAATATTATGTGGATTTAATACTAATGGTTTTTCACAAATTGCATCCGCACCACTCTTAAGTGCAAATCGTATATGTGAGTCATGCAGATAATTTGGTGTAGCAATACCAATATACTCAATACCATCTTTTTTACGCCATTTATCAATAAATCTATCAAATCTTTCATATTCAGTAAAAAAACTTGCTTCTGGAAAGTAACTATCCATCACGCCTATGCCATCATATGAATCAAGTGCAGCTACTAAATTATTACCTGTATCTTTTATAGCTTTCATATGTCTTGGTGCAATATATCCAGCTGCTCCAATTAATGCAAAATTTTTCATTCTATTATCTTGCCTTTTTCTAATTTATAAATTTTATCACATCCATCAAGAGTACTTAACCTATGTGCAATTATTATTAATGTTTTATCGCTGCTTATTTCATAAATTTCTTTCATTATCTTTTTTTCTGTCTCATCATCTAATGCAGAAGTTGCTTCATCCAACAGAAGTATTTCAGGGTTTGTATATAGAGCTCTAGCTATAGCTATTCTCTGTTTTTGTCCACCACTAAGCATTATACCACCCTCTCCAACTCTTGTCTCTTCTCCATCTTTTGTTTTTAAAAACTCATATATTCTTGCTTTTTTTAGACAATTCTCAAGCCTATTTTTATCATAAAGTGAACCAAAAGATACATTTTCACCCACCGTTCCATCAAAAAGATAGACAGACTGAGGTATATATCCAACTTTACTTCTCCAAGCTTTAACATTTGAATCATCTATAGTAGTGTCATCTGAAAGTATTTTACCAGATTTTGGTCTATATAATCCTATAATAATATCTACTAATGTGCTTTTTCCACTTCCACTTTCACCAACAAATGCTATTTTTGAGCCTTTTTCTATTGTAAGAGAAATATCATCAATAATTTGCTTATCTTTCTCATACTCAAATTTTAAATTTTTTATAACTATATGTTTTTTTAAGCTTATCTCTTCATTACCTAGTTTTTCACTATCGTACATTAAATCATTATGTATTATATCTAATGCCTTGTAATTAAAAAGAATTTGATTATAACTACTCATAATTCTATTAATTGACGGCATTAATCTATAAAGAGCTAAAACAAACATAGATATAATCGCAAGCGAAGAAGATATGTCATTTTCATGTTTCCATACAATGTATATTATAATAAATACAATAATACCGAAGCCAACAGCTTCTAAAAATAATCTTGGAACATGGCTAAGTGTTGTATATGTAATATTAGCTTGTGCAAAATTAAAACTAGCACTCTCAAAACCTTTTAACATATCTTTATCATCTGATTTAAGTTTAATTAGTTTAAAATTCCCAAAACTTCTATTAATTATCTCATAAAATTTTGTTTGAACTTCAGCTCTTATTTTTCCAGCTTTTTTTATATTTTTTGATACAGTTTTTAACATTATAAGAGCATTTACTATTAATACAATAGTTAAAACAAGTGTTATTTTATAATTTACATACAACATCATTGCGTATATAAATATAACAATAAAAATTTCACTCATCATAAAAAGTGCTCCAGAGATTACCTGTGTTAAATTTGAAGCTTCATTTATTATTGATTTTGTTAAAGTAGATGAGTTTTTAGATGCAAAATTTTTATATGTCATTCCCATATAATTCTCAAAAAGTCTATATGCCAAAAGGTGGTATCTTCCTTGAGTAAATCTACTTAATGTGTAGAAATATATTAAATTTATTATGCTTCTAAAAAGATAAAATATAATTAAAATAGTACCAAATGCTATAACAAAAGAGACATTACTATCAAAATCAAACATCTCATATACTTTAAGATAATACTCATTTGAATGTATCAATGTAAAATCTGTTGCAACAGCAATAAATGGCATAATTACTGAAATACCTACAGTCTCTACAATAGAGATAAAGATAGAAAAAAACAGTAGTCCTAATAAAAGTTGTTTATCTCTTGAAGTTAATAAACTTTTTAATTTCTGTATCAACTACAAACCACCATCACAATAATCTAAAACAGCTTTAATATCATAAATAACTCTGTTTTTTTGATTTGATATGTTTAAACCTTTAAACTCATCATGTGCAACTGCTAAAACGACTGCTTCATATTTCGAAATATCTATCTTATCTTGAAGTTCTATGTTGTACTCTATTTTTACTTCATCACTATTTACCCAAGGGTCATATACATCAACTCTGCATCCAAACTCTTTTAATTCATCTACCACATCTATTACTCTTGAGTTTCTTATATCAGGGCAATTCTCTTTAAAAGTAATCCCAAGAATTAATACTTTTGAGCCTTCTATCTTATGACCTTTTTTTATCATAAGTTTTATAACTTGATTTGCTACATAAATTCCCATATTATCATTTAATCTTCTACCTGCAAGTATTATCTCTGGGTTATAGCCAACTTCTTGTGCTTTATGAGTTAGATAATATGGATCAACACCTATGCAGTGTCCACCGACTAATCCTGGTTTAAATGGTAAGAAGTTCCATTTAGTTGCAGCAGCTTCTAATACATCATTTGTATTAATCCCTAATTTATTAAATATTATTGCAAGTTCATTTACGAATGCTATATTTATATCTCTTTGAGAATTTTCTATCACTTTTGCAGCTTCCGCTACTTTAATTGTTGGTGCTAGATGTGTTCCTGCTGTTATCACACTTGCATATAACTCATCTACTTTTTTTCCTATCTCTGGAGTTGAACCTGCTGTAACTTTAAGTATTTTTGTAACTGTATGTTCTTTATCACCTGGGTTTATTCTCTCAGGGGAATATCCACAGTAAAAGTCTTCATTAAATTTTAAGTTAGAGAATTTTTCTAGTATAGGGACACAATCTTCTTCTGTTGCACCTGGATACACAGTTGATTCATATATTACAATATCATCTTGTTTTAGTACTTTACCTATAGTCTCGCTTGCTTTTATAAGTGGTGTTAAATCTGGTCTTTTATTTTTATCTATTGGAGTTGGCACAGTTACTATATAAATATTACAATCTTTTATATCTTTTGTACTTGATGTAAATTTTATATTATTTTCTAGTGCCTCTTGCACTTGTTTCTCATTTAGTTCTAATGTTTTATCAAATGCACGATTGAGTTCATCGATTCTTGATTGGTATATATCAAATCCAACTACTTCATATTTAAAACTAAATGCGTGAGCTAAAGGTAAACCAACATAACCTAATCCAATTATACATATTTTATTTTTCATTTATAAATTATCCTTAATCATCACTATTAAAAATATCACGAGTATAAATTTTATCTTCAACATCTTTGATATTTTGTGATAACCTATTTGCTACTATAATATCAGAGATTAATTTAAACTCATCTAAATCTTTTATAACTCTTGAATGAAAAAACTGATCTTCCTTAAACACAGGTTCATATATAACTACTTCTATACCTTTGGCTTTGATTCGTTTCATTATTCCTTGAATTGCACTTGCTCTAAAGTTATCACTTCCATTTTTCATAACAAGTCTATATATTCCAACTATTTTTGGTTTTTTAGAAATTATACTCTCTGCTATAAAATCTTTTCTTGTAGTATTTGAATCTACTATAGCGCCTATGATATTACTTGGTACATCTTTATAGTTAGCTCTTAACTGTTTAGTGTCTTTTGGTAGACAGTAACCGCCATAACCAAAGCTTGGATTATTATAATGATTTCCAATTCGAGGGTCTAGTCCTACACCATTGATAATATCTTTAGTATTGAGTCCATGAGACTCTGCGTAAGAGTCAAGTTCATTAAAGTAAGATACTCTCATAGCAAGGTAAGTGTTAGAAAATAGTTTTACTGCTTCTGCTTCTGTTGAGTCTGTAAGTAATATATCTATATCTTTTTTTAGAGCACCTTGTGCTAATAAGTTTGCAAAAGTTTGAGCTCTTTGTGATTTTTCACCAACGATAATTCGACTTGGATATAAATTATCATGTAATGCACTTCCTTCTCTTAAAAACTCTGGAGAAAATATTATGTTTGAGTTATTAAATTGCTCACTTATTGATTTAGTATATCCAACTGGCACAGTTGATTTTATAACCATTGTTGCCTTAGGGTTTATCTCTAGTACATCTTTTATAATCATCTCTACAAGTGAAGTATTAAAATAATTTGTTTCAGGATCATAATCCGTTGGAGTAGCTATGATAATAAATTCTGCATCTTTATATGCTTCATGTTTATCAAGTGTTGCTTTAAAGTTTAAATCTTTATTTTTTAGATACTCACTTATCTCAATATCTTCTATGGGAGATATTTTATCATTTAGCATAGCAACTTTTTTTGCATCTATATCTAAAGCCACTACCTCATTATTTTGTGCTAAAAGAACTCCATTTGATAGACCAACATACCCTATCCCAGCTATAGCAATCTTCACTTAATACTATCCTTTAATTTATCTTTTAAAATAATTTTACCTGCTTCTACTCCTGGTTGATTATAAGCATCAATATACATAAACTTAGCACAAATAGACGTTAAAAGTTCATATTCATACATTAAATTTGCAATACTTCTCTCGCTAACACCATCTATTGTTATAACATCACATGGAATATCATTTAAGTTATTTATTGATTCAATTGTAGCATCAGCTTGAGTGTTGATAAGTGAAGAAAACTCAAGATTATTTAAATAATCTAACTCACTTAAACCATCAAGTTTAATATTTGGAATTTTAAGATTACTATGAAAATCATCTACCTTAATTACTGTTACTGTTTTATCTCTTTTTCCTTCAATTATAAGCTGCAAAAAAGAGTGCTGATCTACTGGTCCAATAATCCCTATAGGGGTTAAACCTTGTCTTGTACTATTTATATCAATTTTACCTAAGCTTTCTCCCCATAATTGAATATACCATTTATTAAATCCTTCTAATCTTGATGAATATGAAAAAACAACATTCATATTAAAACTATTTTTATATTCTACAAAAAATCTGGCTTTATTTAAAAGTTTATTATATTTCAAATCTTTATTAAAAAAAGAATTGTATACCTCTTTAGCACCATTTAAAAGCTCGTCAATATCTATACCAACAATAGCTAATGGAAGTAAGCCCACAGCAGAAAAAACAGAGAACCTTCCACCAACATTTTTTGGGATATCAAAACTCTCTATTTGATTTATTTTAGCATATTCACTTAATTTTGAATCACTTTCAGTAATAACTAAAGTATTGTTTTTATCACACTTAATTAAAGAATTAATATATTTAAATATTGATATTGTTTCAATTGTTGTACCAGACTTTGATATAACTATAAAAAGTGTATCTTTAAGATTTATAGCTTCAATTTTTGATTTTATATCTATAGGATCTGTTGTCTCTAAAAAATAAAGTTTTTTACTTAAATTTTTTGAATGCTTTAAAAATTTATAGATTGCATATGTTCCAAGTGTACTTCCACCTATTCCTATAACAACTATATTTGATTGCTTTACAGTTGTAGCATATTCTTTAAAAGCTGTTGTATTTTGACTTGTAAGATTATAATAACCTATATACTCTTTTTCTTTTATAATTTCACTAAAAATATTTTCATCTGATATAGTTGGGTTAAAATTATGTTGATATTTCATTTTTTATAAATTATTCTTTTTATAAAAATAATTTGTTGCTTCAACAAATCCATCTACTGAGCCACAATCAAATCTTTTACCTTGGAATTTATAAGCGATAACTTTACCTTGTTTTGCTTGAGTTAAAAGTGCATCAGTTATCTGAATTTCTCCACCTTTTCCAGGTTTAGTTTCTCTTAAAATATCAAAAATATCAGGAGTTAAAATATATCTACCAATAATTGCTAAATTAGACGGTGCATCTTCAGGATTTGGTTTTTCTACCATATCACTTACTCTAATGATATTTTTTTCTTCAATGCTACCAGCAATCACACCATATTTATTACTATCTTGTTTAGGTATCTCTTCCACTGCCACAATAGAACATTGGTATTTTTCATATAGTTTTGTCATTTGTAAAAGAACTGATTCATCATCACCCCGAGGGCACTTGTTCCTTTGGTCAGGCGCATTATCACATAAATCATCTGCAAGAATTACTGCAAAAGGCTCATTACCTATAAGAGTTTCTCCACAAAGAATTGCATGTCCTAAACCCTTCATTTCAACTTGACGAGTATATGAAAAAGTACATTTAGTTATAACAGATCTTATCTCCGTTAAATAATGCTCTTTTGGTGTACCTTTTATTTGATGTTCTAACTCATAAGAGATATCAAAGTGATCTTCTATTGCGCGTTTACCACGACCTGTAACAATTGCCATTGTATTAATACCTGCACTTAATGCTTCTTCCACTCCATACTGTAAAAGTGGTTTTGTTAACACTGCTAACATCTCTTTTGGTATAGCTTTAGTAGCTGGAAGAAACCTTGTTCCATACCCAGCTGCAGGGAATAGACATTTTCTAATTTTTAACATTTATAACCTTGAAAATTATATTTATAATTATATCTTAAGTTTATATACTTTGACATGAGGGTTTGTAATAACTTGCTCAAAAAGTGATTTATCATATTCTTCAAGTACCATTAGTTGAATATATGTAGAATAATATGATTCATCATCAATAACTAAAAAAGTATTATAATTTTTCATATAAATCACTGTTATACCATTACTTTTAGACTCTTGCATCTCTTTTTGAAATTTCATATTTTTACCATAAGATGTTTTTATAAATCTTTTTACAGGTATATTTCTGTCTCCAATTTTTACACTTTGGTCTTTAAAATTAAATAAAACGCCTCTTCCTAAATCAACAATATTTTTTTCTTGTTTAAACCTTTTACTTACATAAAAAAGTGGTTGATTTTTCATCTTTCCATTCATAAGGTCTATATTTGAAAATGTTTTTACAGTTGGGTATATGTCTAACATCCTATATGGTAGATAAAAATAAATATCTCTTGTTTTTTCTGGTAATTTTATATCTGTCTCAAGAGATAGTAAAAAATCGTTTGTATCATTAAAATCATAATCTTTTGTCATTTGTTCTATATTTGAAAATATTTTAATTTTTTTATCTTTAGAAAGATTTTGATTAATCTTAGAAACTTTAAATGCTTTTTCTCTATATTCAACATCTAATCTTGCCATTTTTGATGATACTTCTTGTGCATTTGTTAATACAAAACTAACTGGGAAATTAACTTCTCCACTATGTTTTCCACCATCAACAAGTGTTTTCACATCACTATAGTATCTTATTGGATATCCATAATCCCACCATCCAACAACATAATCTTCCTTATCTGCAATACTTCCTAATTTAGTTAAAACATTAACTTCATCAACGTTAAAAACAGTAGGAACTTTATATGCCTCGATATGTTTATAATTAGGATAGAGAATTGCTAAAGTTAAAGCAAATATAGTTAAAAATTTTAATTTTTTAGTTGGCATCACTCTTGCTATTTCTGCAATTAAAAATGCCACTCCAAATGCTAAAATAGGTACAGCGTATATAGTAAATCTAAGTCCAGCAATACTTGCTAAAAATCCAAGTCCAATCATTGGCAATGCAAATAACATGATTTTTTCTCTGTATACTAAATAGATAAATCCTATTATAGAAATAATAAATGTTATGGCATGTCCACTTATACGATTTGCAAATGTTTCAAATGGAATTTGACCTGCTTCTCTAATGGTCTGCATTACTGCGTAAAAATGAAGCTTAAATCCATCCTGTGCAACAACTACTTTATTAGCAAATATATATGCATTTAATTTATTTAAAATTGGATCAATTCCACCCATAATAAGAAATAGAAGTATTGAGGTTCCTAATATATAATAGATATATTTTTGAAATTTATCCTGTTTAAATATATAAAGAATAACTAAAATTAATGGAACTTTTATAAGTAGCCCAATTTTTATCATAGCAAACATCATAATTGCCAAAAGCTTATAATTATAAAGATTTTTTCTATCCCAAAGAAGAGTGTAAAAGAAAATCAAAGCAAAAAAGGAGAACTCTAAAGCATAGCTTTTAGGATACCACCAAGTATAGATAAGAATACTTGCAGCTGTTATAATAAGGTACTTATCTTCATCTGTTTTTATAGCTAAGATAATTGCCCAGAGTAAAAACATAGGAAGAACTATATTTAGCATATCAGTATCTAAATAACCAACCATTGTACGGTTATAATAACTCCAAGCTATACTAGATAAAAGTGCCGCTATAAAACCCATCTCTAAATTATTTAAACTTTTAGCTATTAAAATAACTGGTATAACTATTAGTGAGCTTAAAAATACAGGTAAAAAAAGTATCACACTTTCAAAAGAAAATGGCATAACTATCGCAAAAAATGCTGTTATATAAGAAGCTGCTCTAGTTATTGGAGAGAGGTCATTCTCTTGACTTATACCACTTATGATATCTCTTGCCCCTTCAGCCCAAAAATACCCATCATTAGTATTTATCATAAATTGACCATTAAACATAAATGGTTCATATCCACTGAAATTGAAATACCATATCATTCTCATAGCAACTGAAAAAGTAAATGCAAGTAATATATATAAAAGTGTTAGTTTTGTTTCTTTTGTTAAACTATTCATATTTTTCTAATCTCTCTATCTTTATTTTATACTCTTTAGTTTGTGTTATTTTATCATATTTAATAGCACCTTTTAATAGAACTTTATATTTTTTTATTAAAGTTTTTAAAAGTATATCTTTTTGTTCTTTTCTTAATTCTAAAGTTAAGATTTTTTCTAAAGATTTAACTCTATATCTATCCATTCCCCAAAGTTTTGTACTAAGTTGATCTTCTGCTCCACCATATTTATTTATAAGTTTTTTATCAATTAAGCCTATCTTATTTTCTAATGCTATTCTCAACCATAAATCATAATCTTCACAAACTTCTAAGCTTTCATCAAATAACCCTACTTTATTTAATAAGTTTTTATGAATCATAACTGATGATGGGGCAATATTGCAATACTCTATATTGCTAAAAAAAACATCCGTATCAAATTTTTTATACTTCTCAGGTACTTTAACTTCAACACCATTTCTAATCCATTTCTCATCTGTATAACTCATCAAAATATCAGAATTATTTTTATGAAACTCTATCTGAAATTTTAATTTGTCTTCATGCCATTCATCATCAGAGTCTAAAAAAGTAATCCATTTATTTTTAGAGCTTTTTATACCTAAGTTTCTAGCAGATGACACACCTGAGTTTTTTTGATAAATATATTTTATTTTTGGAAATATTTCTTGTATTTGTGGAGTTTCGTCATTAGAGCCGTCATCAATAACTATAATCTCTTTAGACTGGAAAGTTTGAGAAAAAACAGAATTTAATGCTCTTTGTAAAACTTCAAATCGATTATAAGTTGGAATAACAACCGATATATCCATTGCTAGTAAACTTTTATCTCATTATAAAGACTATCTCTCTCAACAGGGGTAAAACCACTATTTCTTATAAGTGCAGTAAACTCTTCAAGTTTCACACCATTAGCACTATCTGCCCCTGCAGCTGAATTTATAGACTCTTTTTCTATAGTCCCATCTAAATCATCTGCACCAAACTCTTGAGCTACAAGAGCTAAGTTTACAGTTGAAGTAACCCAGTAAGCTTTTAAGTGAGGTACATTATCTAAAACTATGCGACTTACAGCCATAGTTTTTAATATCTCATTTGCTGTAATAGGATTTTTAACATTAAGATAATTATTTTCAGTCTGATAAACAAGAGGTATAAAACAATTAAAACCGCCTATTTTATCTTGAAGCTCACGGATTCTCATCATATGATCAATTCTATCTTTTCTCTTTTCTACATGACCAAAAAGCATAGTTACATTACTTTTTTTACCTCTTTCATGCCATTTTTGATGAATCTCTAGCCATTGATCAGATGTAACTTTACCTTTACAGATATAATCACGAACTTTTTCATCAAATATTTCAGCACCACCACCAGGCATAGAATCTACACCATTTTCAACCATTAAATCAAGAATCTCATCATAACTTTTGCCATACTCTCTAGCTAAAAAATCAACCTCAGCAGCAGTAAGTGCTTTGACATGTAAGTGAGGATAAGCAGTTTTAATCTTTTTAAAAATCTCTAGGTACCACTCTAAACCTGTTTCAGGATTATGAGCAGAAACTATATGAACCTCTTTAGCTCCACGAGACTCTACATCTTTAACTATTTGCATTATCTCTTCATGTTTCATAGTATAAGGATTTGGATTTTTTCTATTTGCAGAGTAAGCACAAAATTTACAAATATCTACACAGACATTTGTGGGATTTATATGACGATTTATATTAAAGTAAGTTTTTTTACCATGTTTTTCTTGACGAATTTTATCCGCTTTATCTCCAAGCTCAAATATATCCATCTCATAAAGAGATAAGGCTTCATCAAAAGTGATTCTTTCCATCTACTATTTTAATGCCTCAAATTTTTTAAGTTCATCAAGCTTTTCCCAAGGATAATCACTCTGACCAACTTGACCGCGAGCAGCTACATCTGCGTAAAGAAAAGTCTCCTCACTAGGTTTGTCAAGAGCAAACTTTTTTGTAATCCAGTTTGGAGTTAAAGAGAAATTATCTTGAACAAAAGTAGATAATTTATCATCATCAAGTCCATCTACAACAGTACCACAAGTATCAACTGCTACAGAAGTTGGTTTTGCAACACCTATCGCATATGAAAGTTGAACTACCGCTTTTTTAGAAAGTCCTGCTGCAACAATATGTTTAGCAATATAACGAGCGGCATATAGACCTGAACGGTCAACTTTTGTATAATCTTTTGAGCTTTGAGCACCACCACCAATAGGTGCATAACCACCAAAACTATCAACAATAAGCTTTCTCCCAGTTAATCCACTATCATGAAGCGGAGAGTGAGATACATACTTACCAGTTGGATTTATATGTATAATACAATCATTTGGATCAAAAAGATTTTTAGGTAAACCTGTATCAATAATAAGATCTAAAATAAGTTCACGAACAGTCTCTATATTCATAGTGGATACACATGGAGCAGATACTACAATTGTATGAATTTTTTGTGGACTACAATTTTCAAAGTTTTCTTTTTTTGTATAATCTACAGTAACTTGTGTTTTAATATCAATTCCAAGTTTATGAGGATGAGCTAAAGCATAGTGATAAACTTTTTCCATTAACATTCTTGCATAAGTGATTGCACTTGGCATAAAATTGTTTGTTTCAGCATCAGCGTAACCAAACATAATTCCCTGATCACCTGCACCAGTTTCACCATCTTCTTGGTCTACACCTTGATTAATATCTGGACTTTGACGATTTAAAAGAACTTGAACATCAACATCTTCAGGATAAAGACACTCTTCATGAGTAAAATTTTTATTTCCATCATAACCAATTTTTATAAGTGCATCTATCACAATTTTTTTATATTCGTCTGTTGTTACTTTTGTATTAGAAGTTACTTCACCACCAATAATTACATGTTTACCTGCAACAAAAACTTCTGATGCTACTCTTGATTTTGAATCACCTATAATTAACTTATCAACTATACTATCTGCAATAATATCTGCAACTTTATCTGGGTGTCCAGGACTAACTACTTCACTCGTAAATAAATACATTTTTTTCCTTGAATTATTATCAGCTTAAAAGGATATCCCCTTAAAAACTAGTTTAAAAAACACTCTTTTAATTTTGGTTATACCCTAAAGGATACTTTATAAACCAGGTGCTTTCCACATTGAAGTCGTGATACTATCATCAACTAACTTTAGTTGTGCTTCATAAGCACTCTGCCACTTGATTTTTATATCATCGTATATCTTTTTGTTACTTTTATTTGGCTCATATACTTTGTCCCAAACAACTAACTCTTTTGCAGCACTCACTAAATCTTCATAAACTCCAGCACCAACTCCAGCAGCCATTGCAGCACCCAAAGCTGTAGCCTCATTTACTTTAGGAATTTTAACTTTTACACCCAAAACATCTGCTAATA
>JAKISR010000071.1 GCA_021648465.1 Sulfurimonas sp.
TTACTAAGGATGGAGTCAAAAAAATAATAAATGATTTTATAGCCTAATTTGGTGCTTCTGGATTCAAAAAAAGATGAGTTTCTTATAAGCTTAGAGGTGTCGGCAAAGTTATGGAATTATTTGGGTTAATAATCATACACCTCATTTTTAAAATCATAAGATATAATTAACAAAAAAAGTATTATTCAATGCAAATAGAATTCAAAATCTCAAAAGCCAAAGCTAAGCTTTTAGTTGATTATCCGCTTTTTGGAACAATTGCCTCAAAACTAGAGTTGGTTTTAAATAATGATATACAGAGTTTTAATAGTAATGGGATAAAACTAGAGTATAGCAGTGATTTTTTTCAAAGATTAACTTTATCTCAAATGGAGTTTGTATTTGCAAATGGTGCGATGCATGCCTCACTTGCTTATAAATCTCGCAAAAACAATAGAAGTGGTTGGTTATGGCAGTTAGCAACTGATTATGCAATAAATGATATGTTAGTTGAAAATGGTATGGATAAACCAGATGAAGCATACTACTCAAAAAGATTTAGTGGGCTTTATGCAGAAGAAATTTACGCTGAGCTAAAAGCTGATATAAATTTAGATAGTTTCAATGAATCCAGTCAAAGTTCAGAAGTTAATGGACTCGAAGAGTCTAGCGTATGTAATTTAACAGACAAAAAATTAATTGATGAAGTTAAACAAATACAATTAACGAAAGAATCTAAAAATCTAAATCTCCAAGATGAACAACTCTTTGAAGAGTTTGCAAAAGCAACATTTCAAGCAGAGATAAAAGGTGGAGAGATTATACAAGGGATAGATAGATTTTTTACTTTAAATTATGATGGTAAAATTGACTGGAGAGATGAGTTAAAAATTGCTATTGATAAATTTCATAAAGATGACTATATTCTTATGCCACCAAATAAAAAATTCTTACATTTAGGTATATATTTACCATCATGCAAGACTCAAAGATTTAAGCTTGTTATAGCAGTAGATAGCTCTAGTTCAATTGATGAAGAGTTATTGAATCTGTTTTTAAGTGAGTTAAATTTTCTTATGAATACAATTGCAAATTATCAAATAGAGCTATTGATTTGTGATGATAAAATACAATCACATAAAACTTTTTATAGTGGAGATATTTTAGAGGTTGATTTAAAAGGTGCAGGAGCTACAGATTTTAGACCTGTTTTTGAGTTTATTGAAGATGAGTTAAGTGATATTAAATTACTTCTGTATTTTACGGATTTAGACGGTATTTTTCCAAAAGTAAATCCAAATTATGATGTAAAATGGATTTGTTTAAAAGAAACAAGTGTCCCTTTTGGAGAGCTTATAATTTTAAAAAATTAATTAAAATTAATTTTATTTCCACCACTGTTTTTAGCTTCAAAAAGTAGCATATCTGCTTGATTTATATTTTCTTGAAATGTATCTTCTTGTTGTGTTGCTAAACCTACTGATATAGTAAATTTTATCTCATTTATATTATCACTAATTATTACTGATTTTTCCACCTTGTCTCTTAAATCTTCTAGGACACTTAAGGCATTTTGTGAATTTATATTTTTTAAGAGTACGCAGAATTCTTCTCCAGTAAATCGTGTAACAATATCATTTTGTTTAGTATTTATTCTTAAAATCTCAGAAAAGCTAACTATTGTTTTATCGGCGATTTCGTGACTGTAGGTATCACTTATCTTTTTGAAATGATCTATGGCTATCATTGCTATCGCAAAGTTTTCACTATTTTGCACGGCATTATCAAAATATATTTGTGCATTTTTTAAAAAATACCTACGATTATAAAGACCGGTTAAAAAATCTCTATTTGAATAATTTGTAATTAGATGAATATTTTCTAAAGCTTCAATAGCATTATTTACTCTACATGAAAATTCCTCTTTTGAAAATGGCTTTTTAATATAATCATTAGCTCCTTGTTTTAAAAAGAGAGCAATCACTTCATCTTTTTCATTTGAAGATACAGCGATGATGCTAAGCGCATTTTTATTATATATTTGACGTATTTTGCTTGTAAGTTCAACTCCATCCATTACAGGCATATTATAGTCTGTTAAAACAAGTGAGATATCGGAATTTGTCTCTAGTATATTAATAGCTTCTTCCCCATGAGCAACAGCAATTACATTAAAAAATAGATTTTCTAACATATCTCTCATAAACATTCTAAATAGCATAGAATCATCTACAACTAATATCTTATGATTCTGATTTTTTTGTAATCTTTTTATACTGTTAATAATATAATTAATATCATTAGCACCACGCTTGTTGACATAATCAATGATATTTTTTTTAAGTAGGGTTTTTCTTAAATCTTTATCAACATTGCCACTTAAAATAATTACACGATTGCCATTTTTTAGTGCATAATCAACAATCTCACCATTTGGAGCATCAGGAAGATTTAAATCAAGTAAAGTTAAAAAATAATCGTATCTTTTTAAAAAGAGTTTTGCTTCAGATAGTTGATAAGCGATATCTATCTCAATATCAATTTCGGAAGTAATTTTTTTAGTGATAAGTTTTGCTAAAGTTTTGTTATCTTCTACAATTAGTATTCTTTGCATTATTTATAAACATCCTCTTAATTTTTTTATATTATAGTATAATTTTTTATGAATTATACAGAAGCTATCATAGGAAAATTAAAAAAAAAACAAAATATATTTTTGACAGGTGGGGCAGGAGTCGGTAAAACAACAATTACAAAAAATATTATAATAGAGTATGAAAAAGAGGCAAGAAAAGTTGCTAAACTTGCTTCAACTGGAATGGCAGCAACCCTTATAAATGGACAAACACTTCATAGTTTTTTAGATTTAGGAATTGCAAATAATTTAAGTGAATTAGAGAAAAATTCTAAATTAGAGATAAGTAAAAAAATAAAAAAAATTCTTTGTAGTATAGATTTAATCGTTATAGATGAAATTTCAATGGTAAGTGATACTCTTTTAGAGATGATTAAATTTAGACTTACTCAAGCTAGTTTTTCTGGCTCACTTCTTGTTGTTGGTGACTTTTTACAACTCCCTCCAGTTGTTCGTGGATATAATGAAGTTAAGTTTGCATTTGAGTCATCTTCATGGAGAGGGTTTGAGTTTGAAATTATAGAACTAACCCATATTTATAGAACTGACGATAAGTACTTTATAGACTTACTCTCACATGTAAGAGATGGTTTTGTAAATGAAAGTATACACAATAATCTAAATGAGTTTATAAAACCCTTACCAGAAGATTTAAGTGAGTTTACATTTTTGTTTGGAAAAAATAACTCTGCATCAAAACATAATAAAAATCAATTAGAATTTGTTGATAGTGAACTGTTTGTAAAAGAGGCTCAAATAGTCAAACATCTAAAGAGTGCGAAAGATTTAGATATAGAGCGATTTATTTGTGATGCAAGAATTGAAAAAGAGTTAGAGTTAAAGATAGGAGTTCCAGTTCTTTTTACAAGAAATGCTTGGAACTATTTTAATGGCGAGCGTGGTATTGTTATAAATGTGGATAGTAGTTTCGTATACGTACAAAAGAGTGATGGAGTTATTGTAAAACTAGAAGCAATTTCACAGAGTAAAAGTATATGGAGGGAAAAAAGTATAAGTGGTAAAAAAGAGATAATTGAAGAATCTATTTTTAGTGTTTATCAATTTCCTATAAAACTTGCTTATGCCATAACTATTCATAAATCTCAAGGTATGTCCATAGAGGATTTAATAATTGAAACAAATGAAATTTTTGCACCATCACAGTTTTATGTTGCAATTTCAAGAAGCTCAAATCCAAAAAGATTAAACTTGATTGCACCAGCAAAACAGTGGAGAGATATAGTATTTGTAAACCATAAAGCACTAAAGTTTGTAAAGATGAATAGAGCTTGTTAAGTAGAGTGGATAGTGGCATACTTTTTATGCTTGGAAGTGCATTAATTTCAGCATTTAGTGGTGCAATTACAAAAATTTTATCTGAGGATATGAGTGCTTTAGAAATCGTATTTTTTCGTAATGTTATTGGAGTGATTGCTATATCTTATGCTCTAAAACATACAGCTCTAAAACAAAAAGGTGGTAAATTTCACATGCTATTTATGCGTGGTTTACTCGGTTTTTTAGCAATGATACTTTATTTTTATACCATTACAACTATCCCACTTGGAGAGGCAATAACACTAAATAAAACTTCCCCCCTATTTGTTTCACTTTTAGCTTATTTTGTACTAAAAGAGCATCTAAGCACAAGTACTATCTTTGCTGTAATTATAGGTTTTTTAGGTATAGTTTTTATAGCTAAACCATTTGGAATGAATGTATCATATGTGCATTTCTTAGGAGTTTTAGGTGGTTTTTTTGCAGCAGCGGCTTATACAACTATAAAAAAGATAAAAGATATATATGATTCAAGAGTTATTGTTTTATCTTTTGTAATTATTGGTACTATTATTCCAGGAGTTTTGTTTTTAGTAGCTCCTTATGTTCAAGCTCCTAAGGCTATAAATTTTTTATTTCCTATATTTCATATGCCTGAGAATTTATATATTTGGATGCTTATAATTGCAATGGCGATGATTTCTACACTCTCACAATGGTTACTTACAAAAGCTTATAGTGCATCAAATGTAAGTATAGTAGGTGTGATTAGTTATACAAATATTCCTTTTGCTATAGGTTTTGGTTGGATGTTAGGTGATGCATTGCCTGATTTTTTAATATATGTAGGGATAGGTTTAATTATTTTAGGTGGTGTTTTAGTTGGGATGAATAAAAAATGAGAATTTAAAATTCAAAAGCTTTAAAATTTCCTTTTGGAGAGAGTATAATTATTTTATTAAATTTTTGTTTTTCTAATTTAATACTCTTTAGTTGTCTAAAGTCTTCACTATCTAAGCCATAAATTATAGAATCTACTAAAATCAACCACCATTCATCATATATATGAAAATTTTTATCAATCTTTTTGTCTTTTTCATCAATAACTAGCTGAATATTTTTATGAAGTTCATCTACTACCCAGAAAAAATTATTATTACAGCCAGTAAAAAAGTATGGCTTGTTTTTTTTATCAATAGGAGTAAAAGTCAATATTAAATAATCAGAGATAGTATAAGATTTAGTTTTTGATATATTATAAGTATGTTTTTTTAAAATTCTTTTGATTTTTTTAATAATATATGTTTTGTTTTGAATTTCCAAAGGCTTAGAGATTGTAATCGCGATAGATGTTGAGTTTGAGTAGTATTTATATTCAAAAGTAGAGATAATTTTTTTTATATATTTTATAAGAGGTATCTCAAAGTTTTCTATACTTATGATATGTTCATTATTGATATGATTGCTATTAAGTCGTCTAACTTCAACTGCTATTTTTTTATCAAGAAGAAAATCAGGAGTTACATTTCCAAGAGGCTCATATTCTATTTCTGTATGCTCTAATGATAGTAAATACTTTTTTGCTCTCGTCTCATCTCTATTTTCTTGTTTGTTCATAATATAATTTTACTCTAAAAAAAATAAAAATAGTATAT
The DNA here is from genome assembly GCA_021648465.1 of Sulfurimonas sp. Taxonomy (GTDB): domain Bacteria; phylum Campylobacterota; class Campylobacteria; order Campylobacterales; family Sulfurimonadaceae; genus Sulfurimonas. The sequence goes on from JAKISR010000071.1 coordinate 5,548, forward strand.
TTTTACATTTGTATTTTATATATAGTATAGACATACAAAAGGATTTAATTTAAGATTGAAGTTTAGTATGTAGAGAAGAAATTGAAAAATTAATTCTCACAAAAGTGAGAGTTAATAAAGAAAGAATGATTATAAATCACCTTTATGTTTGCCAAGATACTCAGCAACACCTTCAGTAGTGGCTTTCATACCTTCATCACCTTTTATCCAACCAGCAGGACAAACTTCACCATGCTCATCAGTAAACTGCATTGTATCTACCATTCTTAACATCTCATCAATGTTACGACCAAGAGGTAGGTCATTTATAACAGCGTGACGAATAACTCCTTTGTTATCTATTAGAAATGATCCACGAAGTGCTACTGCACCATCAAGAAGAACATCATAATCTTTAGAGATTTGTTTTGTAAGGTCAGCTACTAGAGGATAACCAACTCTACCAATACCACCATTATTAATTGGAGTTTCTCTCCACGCAAAGTGAGAAAATTGGCTATCTACAGATACACCGATAACATTAACACCACGATCTTTAAAATCTTTAAGTCTATGATCAAAAGCGATAAGTTCAGATGGACATACAAAAGTAAAATCTAAAGGATAGAAGAAAAGTACAGTACCTTTTTCACCAAAGTTCTCACTTAATTTGAAATCCTCAACGATTGAACCGTCACCTAAAACCGTAGTTGCTGTAAAGTCTGGAGCTTGATTTGTTACTAACATAATATATACCTTTTTTTAAGTTTGTTTTGTGAAATTTTAACAAAATTATATTAATATTTATCTAATAATTTGGCTATCATTTATGCTTTAAGAAATAATAAATATTTATATTGTAGTTTTTTGATATACTTCTTTTGGTTTATGAAGCAAGACTTTATAAATCAATAAGGAAAATCGATGACAAAAGAGTATATATTTACTTCGGAGTCTGTAACAGAAGGGCACCCTGATAAGATGGCAGATCAAATCAGTGATGCAATTTTGGATTATATTATTGAAAATGATACTAATGCACGTGTTGCATGTGAAACCTTAGTATCAAATGGTTTTTGTGTAATTGCAGGCGAATTAAAAACAACGGCTTATGCCCCTATGCAAGAGATTGTAAGAAAAGTTATTCAAGATATTGGATATACAGATGCTACTTATGGTTTTGATTATCGTGCAGCAGCTGTACTAAATGGAATTGGTGAGCAGTCATCTGATATAAATCAAGGTGTAGATAGAGAGAACGGTGAAATAGGTGCAGGCGACCAAGGTATGATGTTTGGTTATGCTTGTCGTGAGACAGATGTTCTTATGCCACTACCAATATATTTAGCTCACCGCTTAACTCGAAGACTTGCAGAGGTTCGTAAAGAAGGTATAGTACCATATCTTCGTCCTGATGGAAAAGCTCAAATTAGTGTTAAGTATATAGATGAAAAACCTGTTTCAGTAGAGACTGTAGTTCTTTCAACTCAACATGCCCCTGATGTTTCACAAGCTCAGATTCGTAAAGATATGATTGAAGAGGTTATTAAAGAGGTTATTCCAAGTGAGCTTTTAAGTAAAGATGTAGTATTTCATATAAATCCAACTGGAAAATTTGTAATTGGTGGACCGCAAGGTGATGCAGGGTTAACAGGTAGAAAAATCATAGTAGATACATATGGTGGAAGTTGTCCTCATGGCGGTGGAGCATTCTCTGGTAAGGATCCAACAAAAGTAGATAGGAGTGCTGCATATGCATGTAGACATGTAGCAAAAAATTTAGTTGCAGCTGGAGTTTGTGATAAAGTAACTATTCAAGTCTCATACGCTATAGGTGTAGTACAACCAGTATCAATTTATGTAGATACACATGGTACAGGTAAAGTTGATGAAGATGAGATACAAGAGTGTGTAAAAGAGCTTTTTGATCTTTCTCCTAAAGGTATAATAGAATCACTTGATTTACTTCGCCCAATCTATAGAAAAACTGCTGTATATGGGCATTTTGGTAGAGAAGAAGATGGTTTTACTTGGGAGCAAATAGATAGAGTAAACGACATAAAAAACTTCTTAAAACTTTAATAATAATCATTATCAAAACCCCTTTGCTTGGGGGTTGTTTGTTGATAAATAGTAACAAAATGCAATAATTGTTTCTTTAAAAAAAATATTTTAGCTATCTTTAAAATTCTTGTGATAAACTTACTTTCAAAAAAAAAATCAGGAGAATACTAATGGCAGTAGTTATTAATGATACATGTATTAACTGTGGTGCTTGTATTGACGAGTGTCCAGTAGAAGCAATCGTAGATGAGGATGATAATCCAACAGATGAAGAGATTTATTATGTATATGCTGACAAATGTGTAGAGTGTGTTGAACACCATGATGAACCAGCATGTGCAACATCATGTCCTACAGAAGGTTGTATCACTTGGGACGCAATTGGTGAAAGTCCATCGCATCGTGAAGATATTACAGATGAGCAACGTTCAAATAAAGAACCTGTTGTAGAATAATCTTTTAATGATTTACAAAGTTTTAATGCTTTGTAAATTTCCTTCTATCCACTACACTATTATAAATCCAACATTTAAATCTGAAGTGCAACTTTCAAGTTAAAAAATCATATCATTTTTTCCTTAAGCTGCTGCTTCTAATCCATAAAAAACTTCATTTGGAGTTCTCCAATTGAGAGATTTTCTTGGT
>JAKISR010000013.1 GCA_021648465.1 Sulfurimonas sp.
TAATTCTCTTGTTTTGGAAAAAGTTACACCCGTTGGGTGAAGTCTTTGAGTGTGACTTTTTCGCTTTGAAGTACCTAATTATAGAGCAATCAAGCTTGTTGTCTAATTTGGTATGGAATTATTGGGGATATTTAGTATAAAGTTGTTTATGGTCTCTTACTTAGATAATTTATATTATAATATAAATTACAATAAGGAATAAGATGAAAAATGTATTAGTTTTTGGCGGTGGTTTTGCAGGTGTTGAAGCTACAATATATTTAAGAAAAGCTAATTACAATGTTACATTAGTAAGCGATAGAGAGTATATCTATATATACCCAACTTCTATATGGATTCCTACAAATAAGATAGAATTTTCAGATGTTTGCATAGATTTACAAAAATTACAAAATGTTCATAAGTTCGATTTGATAGTTGATGCTTTAGAAAATATAGATATAAAAAATAATTCTTATACATTAAAAAGTGGAAAGATTTTAAAAGATTTTTCACATGTTGTTTTAGCAATGGGTTCTTCTAAAATGAAACATAAAGGCATTGAAAACACTCTTTCAATTTGTGGCGATCCTGAGCAATCATTACTAATACGAGATGCTTTAAGTGAAGTAATTAAAAAAGGTAGTGGAAAGTTGTGTTTTGGTTTTGGTGGTAACCCAAAAGATTCATCTGCAATGCGAGGAGGCCCAGGTTTTGAGGTGCTGTTTAATGTTCATAATATGTTAAAGCAAAAAGGGGTACGAGATAATTTTGAGTTAACATTTTTTGCACCAATGGCAATACCTGGAAAAAGACTTGGGGACAAAGCTTTAAAAATGATGGACATCTATTTTAAAAAATTAAAAATTAATAAACATTATGGTAAAAAAATCAAAGAGTTTAAAAAAGATGGAATTATATTTGAAGATGATTCAAAACTTGAATCTGATTTTACTATGTTTATACCAGCAGGATGTGGACACGATCTTATAGAAGATTCTATCTTCAGAACAAATGAAGCTGGATTTATTATGACAGATGATTATTCTCGTGTAGAGCTTAAAGATAAGACAATAAAAAACAATGTTTATGCAATTGGGGATATAGCAGCTCTTCAAGGTGCTGAGTGGAAAGCTAAACAAGGGCATATTGCTGAAGTTATGGCAAGAAATGTAGCTCATAATATACAACAAAGTGATTTATGTTTAACAAATTTTAAAGGCTATAAAGAACATGTAAACATAATGTGTATGATGGATAGTGGAGATGGAGCTTCTTTTGTATATAGAAGTTCTAAAAAAACTATGATGATACCACTTCCAATAGTTGGACATTGGATAAAAAGAGCTTGGGGTAGTTATTATAAACTCTCAAAGTTAAATAAAATACCTAGGATTCCAGGGATGTAAGTTTTAACCCTTTTTTGATTCTAAGTTTTTTCTTTTTTGTTTCATCTTAAGTTTTGCAAGTTCTCTCATATCCACAGTTGAATCACTTTCATCAACAATTTCAATACCAAGGATTGTCTCAACACAATCTTCTAAGGTGATGATACCTTCTGTCTGATCATAACTGTCTGTAACTAAAAACATATGTTCTTTTTTTGTTATAAATAGGTCAAGTGCTTTACTAACAGGAATATTTTCATTTATTGGGAAAATCTTTTTCTTTATAGAACTTACAGTTACGCTATCATCTTCAAGTGCTTGTTTAAAAATTTTTTTTGTTAAAACAATACCTGTCACTTCTTCTATAGAATTGTGGTATACTGGAATACGAGAGAATTTAAATATATCTTCTTTATTAGCTATAATATCTTTTATACTCATGCTCTCATCAATTGCAAAAACAACACTTCTAGGTGTTAAAACTTCACTAACTTTAATATTATCAAGGTTTAGAATATTTTCAATTACATCAGATTCTTTTTCATCAATAATGCCTTCATCTTCACTGATAAGCATACTCTCAAGCAGTTCTTCCTTAGTTAGTGAATTCGCGTCTTTTTTCCCTTTTGAAATTTTATTTGTTACGGCAAGAGTTGTTAAAATAATAGGATATGTAAACCATATGAAAATTCTAATAGCATATGCTGACATAGGAGCTAATTCTTTCCAGTATATTGCACCAATTGTTTTAGGAATAATCTCTGAAAGAAATAAAATGGCAAAAGTCATAATTATTGAAACTATTACAACAGCATCATTTCCAAAAAGTATTGCCGCTTGAGCACCAACTGCGGCAGCACCTAAAGTATGTGCAATAGTATTTAAAATTAAAATTGAAGCGATTGATTTGCTTATATTTGTTTTTTGAAGTTTAAGTAGTCTTCCTACCGCTGGTCTTTCTTTTTCTAAAAGTGAAATATATGACATATTTACAGATAAGAGAACAGCTTCCAATACAGAACATAAGAAAGAGATTACAACTGCAAGAGAAAAATATAGTATGAGTAAATCCAAGTTTTACAAAATCCTTATAATAATATCCATGTTGCTAGAGCTAAGAAACTAAAAAAGCCAACAACATCAGTAACGGTAGTTAAAATAACAGTACTGCCTATAGCAGGATCAATATCCATTCTCTTTAAAAAAAGAGGTATCGCTGCTCCAAAAAAACCTGCTGCAAAAAGATTTATAACCATACTTAGTGCTATTACCACACCAAGCATTTTCATATCAAACCACAAAGCAGCAACAATTCCCATAATTATAGCGAATAAGACACCATTCATAAGTGAAATTGAAACTTCTTTTTTAATAATTCTCATCGCGTCACCTTGAGAGATGTCACCAAGTGCTAATTGCCTTACAACAACAGTTAAACTTTGTGTTCCAGCATTACCACCCATTGAAGCAACAATAGGCATTAAAACAGCTAAAGCTACCATGCTTTGCAAAGTATCTGCAAAGAGCCCTATTATTAAAGAAGCGACAATAGCAGTAAATAGGTTTAATCCTAGCCAAGAGGCTCTTTTTTTACCAGCTTTTAGTATTCCATCATCATCTTCCGCATCATCATCAACCCCAGCAAGATTATACATCTGCTCTGTTGCATGTTCATTGATAATATCATAAACATCATCTGATGTAATACGTCCAAGTAAAATACCATATTCATTTACAATTGGCATTACAGATAAATCATATTCTTCAAAATAATGCACAACATCTTTTATGTCTTCTGTATCTTGTGCTTTTTTAGGTTCAAAACTATCTTTACTTTGTAGGATATTTTCTAAAAGTGTTTTATCAAAATCAAATATTAGTAAATCATCAAGACCTACTGTAAAACGTAGTGTTCTATCATCTTCTATAATAAAAAGATTTTGAATGTTTTGAATGGTTTTAGATTTTCTAAGTTCACCAAACCTTTTAATTACACCATGAACGATTTCATTTTTATCTGCTGTGAAAATTTCAAGTTGCATATATGCACCAGCTTCATCTTCATTATAAGTATGAAGCTTAGTAATCTCTTGTTTATCTTCTTCATTAAGTGTTTTAAACACTTCTGAGGCAATATTTTGATTATGTTCTTCTAGTTCATGCATAAAGTCTGCTTGATCATCAGACTCAAGTTCTGCTACAGCATGAGATAGTTCATCAACACTAAGATTTTCAACTATATCATCAAAGTATCTATCAGGAAGGGCAAGAGCTACATCCCCCAATAAGTTTTTAGGTACAAGCTTTAAGGCGTGTACAAAATCATCATCATCTAGTTTTTTTAAAAGTTTTGCAATATCTGATGGATGTATCTCACAAACTTTGTGGGCATCTAAATATTCTTGAAGTTTTTGCATAATAAAATTATACCAAACATAAATCTTTTAAAACCAAAACCTCAATCCAATAGTTGCATAAACCTCGTCAAGAGGTGCATAACTATTTGTGTTTCCAAAATTTTTACTCCATTCTACCCCAAGATATGGCGCAAACTCTCTTTTGCATTCATATCTAAGTCTTGCACCTAGTGTTAAGTTTGAAAAACCTTTTCCTAGATTCATCTCTATGTTGTCTTTTGAGTAAGCAGATAAAGCTATACTTGGTGTTAGTATAAGTTTTTGAGTAATAAGGGCTTCATATTCAGCATCAACTCTTAAACCAATATTTGTATCTTTATCAATTAATAAAACAGCTCTAGTTTCAAAAAAGTATGGAGCTAAGCCTTGGACTCCTAAAATAGCCCAGGTTTGGTCAGAATCTGGTATTTTATCATACCCAACTCCTAGCTGAATATCCCAATATGGTAAAATTGCTCGAGAAAAAACTAACTGATTTTCACTCTCTAGTGAGCTTGCTTCTTTGGCTTTTTCACCCTCTGAATATATATATATTTTATTCAAATCATAACCAATATAAGCATAACTATCCCAAACTATTGTTTTTTCATCATTAAACTGATACTCTAAGTTATCCATAATTACACTATATCTTAATATATCCCCGCCACCACCAGCATAAACAGATGTAGTTAAAGCAGATGTTAATATTGTATTTATTAATAAATTTTTCATAATATCCATCCTCAAACTACTATAACTTTTCTAAACATATCTGTCATATGATAAAGCAAATGGCAATGGTAAGCCCAAGAACCTTTTGCATCTACATCTACACGAAAACTAATTTTTGAGCCAGGCTGTACATTTATAGTGTGTTTTTTAACCAGATAGTTATCATCACCAGTTTCTAAATCACTCCACATCCCGTGGAGGTGCATAGGGTGATTCATCATAGTATCGTTGATATATGTTATTCTAAGTCTCTCACCATATTTAAACTTTAACGCTTTAGCATCTGCATATTTTATACCATTTATCGACCACATATAGCGCTCCATATTGCCAGTTAGATGCAAAATTATCTCTCTATCTGGATATCTATCGTGGGCTGTAGATCTTAAAGATTTTAAATCAGCATAAGTTAAAACTTTTCTACCATTTCCTCTAAGTCCAACACCTGGATCATCAAGCCTATATTGTGGATTTTTTGCTTTCATGGTAGTTTGAACTCCCATATTTTTTTCAAGTGGGGTAATTGGTATGAATTTTTTCATAGATTTCATTGGTTTTATATCATTCATACTTTTCATTGAGGCTTTAGCCATAGATTTCATATCCATACTCATCCCCATATCAACATAAGTTAATATACCAGCTTCATCCATCGCAGGGGTTTTTGCAACTATATTTGAATCATTTGTCAAAGTACCAAGAGCATAACCACTCCTATCTAAACTTTGTGCAAAAATTGGATAGGCTGTATCATCCTGTGGTTCAACAATTATATCGTATGTCTCTGCTACTGCAATTCTAAACTCATCAACTTCAACAGGTTGTACATAGTTTCCATCAGCTGCGACTATCTTCATTTTAAGACCTGGAATTCTTAGATCAAAATAAGTCATAGCGGAGCAGTTTATAACACGAAGCCTTATTTTTTGTCCATTTTTAAAAATTGCTTTAAAGTTTGTTGCGGGATTTTGCCCGTTTATAAGAAAGGTGTATGTATATCCTGTAACATCTGACAAATCTCTATCTGCCATTGCCATATTATTCCACATTTTTCTATCATTAAATGCACTAAAAAAACCTTTTTCACTAATTTCTGAGAAAAAATCTCCAACGGTTCTTTGCTTAAAATTATAATAATCTGCTGATAGTTTTAATTTTCTATATATGGAACTTGGCTTTTCATCTGAATAATCAGATAACGATATAACATATTCCCTATCATACTCAAGCATTTCCTCTTTTGGCTCAATAACTATCGCCCCATATACGCCTGTTTGTTCTTGAAAACCTGAGTGTGAATGGTACCAGTATGTTCCACTCTGCACAACTTTAAATTTATAAGTAAAAGTTTCTCCAGAGGCGATACCTTTAAAACTAATGCCAGGGACTCCATCCATATTTGCAGGTAAGATAATTCCATGCCAATGGATAGATGAATCTTCATCTAGGTTATTTGTTACATTTATTGTAATATCATCACCTTCTTTCCATCTTAACGTTGGACCAGCTAACATGGAATTTACTGCTGTAGCTATCGATGGTTTACCTGTGATGTTTATATATGTTTTATCTATAGTTAGATTAAACTCTTTTCCACTAAGCTCTTGAGTCTCTTTACGGGTAGATATTTTTGTGCTAGCATTCAAGTTAATTGAGTAAGAACTTAGTAGAGCTGTTGTTACTACGCCCTTAACAAAAGTTCTTCTTGAAATATTTAAGTTATTATTGTTCATTTTAATACCTTATTAATATTTTCTTTAATATAAAAAATAAGTAGATAGGTAGATAGATGTACAATATTACTGCAATGATGCTTTAGTATGACTGAACTATTTTGCATTTGTATAGTCAGTCATTAGAAATAAAATACTCAAAATTCCACTTATTAGCAAGCTTTTAATATTCAAGATAGTTCCTTTACTTTTTTACTTTTTACAATAATAATATTTTATGTTAATAAATTATGTTATTATTATTTTTAATAAATAAAGGTTGTAGTATATGAAGTGTATAAAGTTAATTATTGGTTTGATATTAGTTTCATTATTGTTTTCTGGTTTTTGGAGTGGTAATGGTGAGAATGAAAATCATAAAGAGAGAGTTGAGAGAATCAAAACAAAAAATGAAACACTTAAACTTTTATATAAATATGCACCAGAAGCTAGAGGAATGATTGCTAGATCTTATGGATATGCAACATTTGCAAATTTTGGAGTAAATGTAATTTTATTTTCTGCAGAGGGAGGAAAGGGTTTAGCTCATAATAATAGAACTAAAAAAAATACCTATATGAATATGGCTTCAGGCGGAGCAGGATTTGGACTTGGAGTTAAAGATTTTAGAGCAATATTTTTATTTAGGGATGCAAAAGCGTACAATAATTTTATAAACCATGGGTGGGAAGCAAATGCCCAAGCAGATGTTGCTGCAAAAGCAGGAAAACAAGGTGGTGCAATCAATGCTGCGATAACCGTAGCTTCTGGAGTAAGACTTTATAAATTAACTCAAAATGGTCTTGCTTTTCAAGCTACTATACAGGGAACAAAGTACTGGAAAGATGGGGATTTGAATTAGATATAAAGTATAAATTATCATTTTCGTTACTATAATAACGGTAAAGGTCATCTTTTTATTTATATATAGTTTTATAATGTTATATTAAGCTAATTGAGCTTACAATCTAAGCTATCTTACAACATAAGGAAAGTAAATGAAAAAAGTTTTATTGAGTATAGTAGCGGTAATCGCTTTAGGTTCAACAGCTATGGCGGCAAATACGCAAACAGGTTGTGGTCTTGGTGCTGAAGTAATTAAAAGTCCTGATTCGGCAGTTTTATATGCTCTTCAGGCAACAACTAATGGTACTTCAGGTAATCAAACTTTTGGTATCACCTCTGGTACTTCTGGTTGTGAAAAAACTAAATTTGTAATGAATGAAAGAGCTCAAGAGTTTGTTGCATCTAATATGGATCAACTATCAAAAGAGATAGCGATTGGCCATGGTGAGTCTATTGATACATTAGCAGAGCTTTTAGATATAGCTGATAAAGTAACTTTTTCTGCATCACTTCAAGAAAACTATAATAGCATTTATACAAGTAAAGATGTGAAAATGTCAAATGTTCTTGACAATATCTCAACTACAACGCTGTAGTGATTTTATAAACTAAACGAATTTTTCGTTTAGTTTATCTTCTTAATTATAACTCTTAGGAAATTTCCATTTTAAATAAATCTTTTTTAATACTCATTTTTTTAATTAGTTTTTTAGACGCTTCATCACAAATGTACAAACAAAAAGCAGATGAATTAAATTTATCCCAAACAAGATACTGGAATCTATTGCTTCATATGGTTGATGGTAAAAGTGAAATTGATGATAGTAGATTTTTCTTTGCTAAAGATGGTAAAACTAATGCAAAAGCTGAGTTAAGTGCAACAATTGATGCACTCTTTAAAGAAAAAGTATTTGATGATAACTCTACTGCTTGTAAATTTCCAGCAAGAAAAGCTTGGTTAGAAGAAAAATTAAACATCACAAGTTTTCCAAAAGTTATATGTAGTGAATACGATAAGATTTTTAAAAGATTAGATCCAAAATCAGTTACTCTTGTCTTCCCAGCAGCCCATATAAATTCTCCCGCTTCAATGTTTGGACATACATTTTTACGAATAAATTCAGGATATAATTCTAAACTTTTATCTTACGCTATTAATTATGCCGCTGATGTTAATGCAGATAAAACTAATGGTGTTGTATTTGCCATAAAAGGTCTTTTTGGTGGTTATTATGGAAGATACTCTCTGTTACCGTATTATGAAAAATTAAAAGAGTATAGAGATACTGAAAAAAGAGATATTTGGGAATATGATTTAAATTTAACTCAAGAAGAAACTCTAAAAATGGTAAGACATATCTGGGAACTTAATGGAACTCACTCTTACTATTATTTTTTTACAGAAAATTGTTCTTATAATATGTTATGGCTTATCGAAGTTGCAAGACCAAGTATTCATATGAGAGAATATTTTAGTTATCAAGTTGCACCGCTAGAAACTGTTCATGTAGCAAAATTAGAAAAAATTTTAACAAACAATAATTTTAGACCATCTAAGAGAACTACATTATTAAAATATGAGGAATTATTAGAAGATAAATATATTCAGATACCAATAGAGTTAGTTAAATCAGAAATTACAATAAAAAATATTTTAGACAATAAAGATATAGACTCACAACAAAAAAAATATATTATTGAAGCATCTGTAGAGTTTTTAGAGTACTCATATAGTAAAAATGATATGACAAAAGAGATGTATTTAGAACTTTTTCATAACTTTTCAAAAGCTAGAGCTTCTTTAGGAAAAGGAGAAAAGTTAAATATAAAAATTCCTCCAAATCCGATAGATAGTCATAGAGGGGTTAGAATAACTACAGGTTTTGGCTTTAGAGAGAGTGAATCTATAGGATTTTTAGGAATTCGTCCAGTGTATCATGACTTAGAAGATAGTAACTATGGATTTTTAAGAGGCACACAAATTGAATTTATGAATTTTAATTTTTCATATTTAGACAGTGAATTAGAAGTGGAAAATGCAACCATATTATCAATAGTTTCATTGGCTCAAAGGTCCAATTTTTTTAAAAGCATATCTTGGAGAACAAAATTTGGATGGGATAAAAATTCACTAGACTCTACGACTAATTTTATAGGAACAGTTGGTGTAGGTTTTAGTTGGGGGAACAAACTTGGATATTTTTACTCAATGATTGATCCATTATTTTATTTAGATGGTAAATTTAAATCAGCAGTTGGCGGTAGTTTGGGAATTATTTTTGATAAGTATCCTTACATGAATAGTAATTTTGAGATAACAAAAAGATTTTATGATACTGGCGATAACCAGTGGCTTATAAAAGCTTCTCAAAATTTTAGAATATCACAAAATATACAGTTAAAATTTAATTATGACTACAAAGAAAGAAAAGGTAAACTAGGTGATGGTAAAGAATCAACATATGGAATTGCTCTAAATTACTACTTTTAACTCTATAGTAGCTCTAAAAAGTAACCATAAGGTGTTTGTCTTATATCATATCTATATATGCCATCAAGCTCTATAACAGCTCTATAGTATCCTTTATGATTTCCAATTTTTACTTTTTTAAAAACACCTTCTTCAATATTTTTAACATAACTTTTTATATTTGTATCTTTTTTGAAATCTATAACTATTCTATGTGGGTTTACTAGTAAAAAATCTCTTATGATTGTATCTTTAGTTATAAGTTTTAATTTTTTACCAGAAGATAACAATGTTAAATGCTTAACTGAGGTGATAGTGTCAAATTTTTCTTTTTCCTGAGACTTAGATTGTGGCTTAACTTTAGGTTTTATATCTTTTTTTATAGTACTTTTTTTAACCACTGGAATTGAATCAACCTGTGTTGAGTAGCTTTGTGATATAAATATAGGTAAGTGCCAATCAACAGCATTATCAAGTTCTATACTTTTGCTCTCAATAGAACCATCAATATTTTTAAATTCTATAGTAACTTTTTGAAGTATTCTAGCTTGTGAAGGAAGAGTAATCGTAGCTCTTTTTAAGGGAGGTTTAGTCCTGTCTTTATTTGATGATATTGGTATATCTTTTTCACCCATGATAGCAAAAAAAGGATTTTCACGAGCATTAATGGTTGTAAATAAAAGAATGGATATAAGTAAAACTTTAACCAAAGATAACCCCTGCATTTATTTGTAAGTATTATATCAAGTTTATTTGTTATTGTGCAGAAATCTCTTTTAATTCAAAGTATTCTCTTTGAAGTTCAGCATTTTCATCTCTTAGTCTATGTATCTCTGTTTTTAGAGATTCTTCATAATCTTGAAGACCTAAATATATCTCTACAGAGTTTGTACCGTATAAAAGAACACCTAAATATATCCCACAAGCAAGAACAAGAGAGAGAAGAATAAGAAATTTGTTAAGTGATAAACCTAAGTATTGCTGTGTAATACTTTGTGAATCGTCTATCCCTTCAAAAAGTTCATCATTTCTCATATTTGACTCTTAATTAAATATGTGTGACCCTAAATATTCACCATACATAACTTCATTTTCAATCTCTAAAAGACGATTATATTTAGCCGTTCGCTCACTACGAGCTGTTGAACCAGTTTTGATTTGACCACAGTTGAGTGCTACAGCAAAATCAGCGATAAAAGCATCTTCACTCTCACCTGAGCGGTGACTCATTACACAAGTATAACCATTTCTTTGAGCAAGACGAACTGTAAGCATAGTTTCACTTACTGAGCCAATTTGATTTGGTTTAATTAAAATAGAATTAGCGATACCCTTAGTGATGCCTTCATTTAAAATATTTACATTTGTTACAAAAAGATCATCTCCAACGATTTGAACTTTGTCTCCTAATTTTTCAGTCATAAGTTTAAATCCTTCCCAATCATCTTCACTTAGACCATCTTCGATAGAAACTATAGGATATTTAGAACATAAATCAGCATAATAATCAACTAGCTCAGCAGATGTTATTGTACGGTTTTCAGAATCAAGCCTATATCCACCATCAGTTACTAGTTCAGAGGCAGCAACATCTAAAGCAATAGCTATCTGTTCCCCAGCTTTATATCCAGCTTTCTCAATTGCCTCTAGAATTATTTGAATAGGCTCTTCATTTGAGCTTAAATCTGGTGCAAAACCACCCTCGTCACCAAGTGCAGTGTTATGTTTTTTGGATTTTAAAATAGACTTTAGGTTATGGTAAACTTCAGCAGAAGCACGAAGCCCTTCTGCAAAATCTTTAAAACCTACAGGAACAATCATGTATTCTTGAAAATCAACTGAGTTATCAGCATGAGAGCCACCATTTATAATATTAAGCATTGGAGTAGGGATAACCATAGCATTAGCACCACCTAAGTAGCGATAAAGGGGAATATCTAGACTTTTAGCAGCAGCGCGAGCTACAGCCATAGAAACACCAAGAACAGCATTGGCACCTAAGTTTTCATAGTTATCAGTTCCATCAAGTTCTTTCATGGTAGCATCAATCATAGCTTGATTAAAAGGAGATAAACCTAAAAGAGAGTCTGCTATTTGAGTATTTACATGTTCAACTGCTTGAAGTACGCCTTTACCCATGTAACGATCTCCACCATCACGAAGTTCTAGTGCTTCACGCTTGCCAGTACTAGCACCTGAAGGTACAATTGCACTCTCACGTGTGCCATCACTTAATTCTACTGTTGCTTTAACTGTTGGGTTTCCACGAGAATCCATAACTTCAATTGCACTAACATTATCTATAAACATTTACTATCCTATTTTGTAATTTTAAGCATCTGAATCATTTATTTCAGATGTATCCATAACCATGACATTACTTATGCCCATAGCTACTTTTATTTTTTCTTCTATCTCTTTGGCTAGTTCAGGATCTTCTTTAAACTTAAGTTTAACATTTTCACGCCCTTGACCAAGCTTTGTTTCTTCATATGAGAACCAAGCACCACTTTTGTCAACAATATCTAGTTTTACACCGTAGTCAACAAGCTCACCCTCTTTAGAGATTCCTTCGCCGAACATTATATCAAACTCTGCTTGACGAAAAGGTGGTGCTACTTTATTTTTAATAACTTTTGCTTTTACGCGGTTACCAATTTGACTCTCACCCTGTTTAAGCGAGGCAATTCTTCTAACATCTATACGAACAGAAGCATAAAACTTAAGAGCATTACCACCTGTTGTTGTCTCAGGGGAACCATAGCCCATCATACCAATTTTCATACGAAGTTGATTTATAAAAACAACAGTACAATTCATTTTACTAAGAACAGAAGTTAATTTACGAAGTGCCTTAGACATAAGACGAGCTTGGAGACCAACTTGCTGGTCACTCATCTCTCCTTCTAGCTCAACTTTAGGAGTAAGAGCAGCAACTGAATCTATAACGATTAAATCAATTGCACCACTTCTAGCAATTGTCTCAACTATATCAAGAGCTTGCTCTCCATAGTCGGGCTGAGAAACTAAAAGATTATCAACATCTACACCAAGATTTTTAGCATAAACTACATCAAGAGCATGTTCAGCATCTATAAAGGCACATACACCACCTGCCTTTTGACATTCTGCTGTTATTTGAAGTGCCAAAGTTGTTTTACCAGAACTCTCAGGTCCATAAATTTCTACAACACGACCCTGAGGAATTCCACCAATACCAAGGGCTAAATCAAGCCCTATAGAACCTGTGCTAATTGATTGCATTGGCTGAATATTTTTATCACCAAGACGCATTAAAGCACCCTTACCAAATGCTTTATCAATTTGTTTCATTGCTAAGTCTAATGCTTTTTGTTTATTTGCGTCCATCTTGGGCTCACTTTTTATTAAATTTAGACTTATTGTATGTCAATTTTAAAATTTTTATAAAAAATATTGCAAATTGTCATATTATTTTTCTTTGATTCTTTGTAAAGGTGAAATTTTATCTAAATTTGGTTAAAATCTCTCTTATGAAAACAACACTAATTGCACACTCCCCTGATGCTGATGATATCTTTATGTACTATGCTATTAAATTTGGCTGGGTAGATATGAAAGACACAAAATTTGATAATATTGCAGAAGATATTCAAACTTTAAATGAAAAAGCTTTAAGGGGCGAGTATGAGATAGTTGCAATTAGTTTCGCTCTTTACCCTCACATAAAAGATGATTATGCTCCACTTCGTACAGCTATAAGTTTTGGTGAGGGCTATGGACCTAAAGTTATTAAGAAAAAAGGTGTAAAACTAAAGCGTAATTTTAAAGTTGCTCTTAGTGGAGAGTGCACTACAAATGCAATGCTTTTTCGTATAGCTTATCCTGATGCTAGAGTTATGTATATGAATTTTTTAGAGATAGAAAAAGCTGTATTAGATGGAAAAGTTGATGCAGGTGTCTTAATTCATGAGTCTATTTTAACTTATGATGATAAACTTGAAGTTGAGCGTGAAATGTGGGATATTTGGCAAGAATTAGCTGGAGATGAGTTACCTCTTCCTCTTGGTGGAATGGCAATTTCACGTTCAATCCCACTAAATAAAGCAATTGAATATGAAATAACTCTAACAAAAGCTGTTCAAATAGCACGAGATTATAAATCTAAACTTTCACAAATGTTGCTCGAGAGAGATTTGGTTCGGATAGATGCAGATACGCTTGATAAATATCTTGAACTTTATGCAAATGATGAATCAATAACTCTAAGTGAGGTTCAATACCGTGCAATAAATAAACTCTTTGAGATTGGGCATAAGCATGGTTTTTATGATACACTTATAAAAGTTGAAAATTTTATGATACCAACAGAGTATAAAGAATTAAGAGAGTCATAATATGGAAGCAAAGCTTATCTCCCTTGGAGTAGAGACATTTAAAATAGCACTTATGTTAGCACTTCCAGGGCTTTTAACAGGTATGTTTTTAGGTTTAGCGGTTAGTATTTTTCAAGCGACTACACAGATTAACGAGATGACTTTAAGTTTTATCCCTAAAATTATAGGTGTTGTAATTGTTATAATTTTAACAATGCCTTGGATGTTAAATACTATGACAGATTTTTCTTTAAATATTTTTAATATGATTCCAACTTTTGTTGAATGATGAAAATAAAAAGTATAAATTTTTCTAAATTTTCTTCTTTTAAAATTGGAGAAAATATCGATGTAACCATTTTGCGATGTTGTAAAAAGTTACCAAAAGACTACTACCTTATCGGTTTATGTAACAATATCTTAATAGGTACACAACCTCCCCCACTTCTAAAGCTTGATAAAAAATTTGACTATATTAAGATAGAAGATAATACACTTAAAATAGGTGGAGCAACACCATCTGGAAAAATAGCCTCATTTTGTAAAAAGCATGATATTGCAAATTTTGAATTTATATCTAATCTACCTGGAACTTTAGGTGGTTTGGTTTTTATGAACGCAGGACTTAAAGAGTACGAAATATTTAATCATCTTATTTGTATAAATAGCTGTGATGGCATAAAACAAAAAGAAGAGATAAATTATGGGTACAGATTTACAGATATAAAAACACCCATCCTAGAGGTTACTTTTGAGTTAAGCTATGATTTTTCTCAAGAGAGAGTAGAGATGTTTAAAAAGATGCGTCAAAATCAACCAAGCTTACCAAGTGCAGGAAGCTGTTTTAAAAACCCTGAAGGTGATTATGCAGGAAGACTCATAGAAGCTGTTGGATTAAAAGGCAAAAGAGTAGGTGGTATGAAATTTAGCCAAGAACATGCAAATTTTTTGGTCAATAGCGATAACGGAACTTTTGATGAAGCAATAGAGTTAATACAGCAAGCTCAAAAACTGGTGTATGAAGAGTTTAACATTTGGTTAGAGTGTGAAATAGCTATTTTGGATATTAGATATATGGGTGAGAATTCACTACTTTTGAACAGATAAACAATGTTTTTATATAATTTATATATGGAATACGACTTAATTAAGTTCTAAATCTTGAAGTAAAAACTCCTCCATCATCTCTTGTACTAATGGAATATTATTACTTTTTGAAGCAGTTTTCTAGCTATAAGTATCTCTTTTGAATCGCTTGCAAAAAATAATACTAAATGAGCAAGTCTCTTATCTTCTTCTTTTTCATATAGTGTTTTTAGCTCTTCGCGTAGGTTAAATTTTTTCATGCTAATTTTAAAGCATTATTTATTTCTTAGTATGGAGTAGCCGTGACATTTACCTTCACTTATAGGCTTAACTAGTAGTTTTATGATAAAATTTATTAGAGGTATTTATTATGCAACATCTAACAGGACAGAATTGGCATAGTTTAGAGATAGATGAAATTATAAAACTCTTTGAGAGTGATGGTAGTGATGGTTTAGGATCACTAAGTATAAAACATCGCCAAGAATACTTTGGTAAAAATATTCTTAAAGGCAAAAAGCAAGATTCTAAGCTCAAAAAATTCTTTATACAATTTCATAACGCACTTATTTATATATTACTTGGGGCTACTCTTGTAACAGCAGTGCTTGGTGAATGGATTGATAGTGGAGTTATTTTTTCAGTAGTAATTATCAATGTTATTATAGGTTATATTCAAGAAATAAAAGCACAAGAGGCTATAGCATCTTTAAAAAAGATGATGAATACTCAAGCCATAGTAATTAGAGATGGGAAAAAAGTAAATATCTCCTCTGTAGATTTGGTTCCAGGTGATATAGTTTTATTGGAATCTGGCTCAAAAGTTCCAGCAGATATGAGGCTTATAGAATCAAAAGATCTTAAAGTGGATGAATCGATGCTTACAGGCGAATCTGTAAGTTCACAAAAAGATATATCACTTCAAGAACAAAATATTACGCTAAACGACAGAGACAATATGATTTACTCTGGAACATTTGTAACATATGGAAGAGCAAAAGCTATAGTAGTAGGAACTGCTAAACATACAGAACTTGGAAAAATTGCTCACTTGATAGAAGAAACAGCCTCTATGGATACCCCATTAACTAAAAAAATATCATCTTTTTCTAAAGTTTTACTCTATGTGATTTTAGCTCTTTCAGCATTTACATTTGCTGTTGGAATTTTAAGAGACATGAGTACAGTTGATATTTTTATGGCTTCAGTTGCTTTAGCTGTTGGTGCTATTCCTGAGGGGTTACCAGCTGCTGTAACCATCACTCTTGCTATTGGTGTAAGCAGAATGGCAACAAAAAATGCGATTATAAGAAAACTTCCTGCTGTTGAAACACTTGGAAGCGTTACTACAATCTGTTCAGATAAAACAGGGACCCTTACACAAAATAAGATGAGTGTTACAAATATATATTGTGCAGGTAATATATATAATATATCTGGAAATGGATATGAGCCAAAAGGTGATTTTTTTAAAGATAACAAAAAGATAGAATCTTTGGATGATAAACTAAAAGAGATACTAAGAATTGGTTATTTATGTAATGAATCAAATCTTGTTGAAAAAGATGGAATATATAGTATAAATGGAGACCCAACAGAGGGCGCATTAGTTGTTTGTGCCCTAAAAGCTCAATATGATGAGAATATTTTAAATACACAATATCCAAGATTGGATATATTACCATTTGAATCAGATAGGCAATTTATGGCTACATTAAATAAAGATGTTTCAAATAATCAAAATGTTTTATGTTTAAAAGGATCAATAGAAAAAATTTTAGCTATTAGTAATTTTGAGCAAATGGAAAATGAACTCATAGAAATAGATAAAAGTAAAATATTAGAACAAGTGGAAAAGTTTGCTTTAGAGGGATTAAGAGTTTTAGCAGTAGCTAAAAAAAATATTTCTGAAGATAAAATAGATGATAAATTATTTGATAATAAATTTACTTTTTTAGGTCTTATTGCAATGATGGACCCACCTAGACAAGAAGCTATTGAAGCAGTAAAAGAATCAATAGGTGCTGGAATAAAAGTGATAATGATTACAGGTGATCATGCAATAACTGCTTTTTCTATTGCTAAGATGATGTCTATTATCAAACAAGATACAAAATTTGATGATTCTGTTATTACAGGTAGTGAGCTTTTTAATCTAACTGATGAAGAGTTGATAAAAAAGGTTTCTCACGTAAAAGTATTTGCAAGAGTAGAACCTAAACAAAAATTACGTATAGTAGATGCTCTTCAGGCAAGAGGTGAGATAGTTGCAATGACAGGGGATGGTGTAAATGATGCTCCAGCTTTAAAACAAGCTGATATTGGAATTGCAATGGGTATTGGTGGTACTGAGGTGGCAAAAGAAGCAGCTGATATGATTTTAAGTGATGATAATTTTAGTTCTATTACACACGCTATTAAAGAGGGCAGAAATGTATTTGATAATCTAATTAAGTTTATCACATGGACACTACCAACAAACCTTGGAGAAGGACTTGTTATTTTATTTGCGATTATGCTTGGTCTGACCCTTCCAATCCTTCCAGTACAGATTTTATGGATAAATATGTCAACTGCAATTTTTTTAGGTCTTATGCTTGTTTTTGAACCTAAAGAAAAAAATATTATGCAACGCCCCCCGAGAGATCCTAAAAAACCAATGCTTAGTAAAAGTATAATTATTCAGATGTTGATAGTTGGATTTTATATGCTAATTGCTTCTTATGTAATGTTTAACTATGCAATAAGCAATGGCTATAGCGTAGAATACGCTCGAACAATTGCTGTAAATATATTTGTATTTACTGAGTTGTTTTATCTATTTAGTTGTAAAGAATTAAATACTTCTGTTTTTAAGACAAACATATTTAATAATAAACTATTGCTTTTAGGCGTAGGTTTAATGTGTATTATCCAAATTGTATTTACACATACAGAGTTTATGCAACTGATGTTTAAGAGTGAATCATTAGATATGCAAACATGGTCACAAATACTTATGATTGCATTTAGTGTTGTCTTTGTAGTAGAGATAAAAAGATTTATAGAAAATAAATTTGTATCTGTAAAAGTGTCTTAAGTGGATATATTAAATATGAGTGAATTGTATATTGGCGTTATGAGTGGTACTAGCCTTGATGGGATTGATATATCTTTTTGTTAAATCAGTGGCTTAATTAAAACTTGGTTGGTTAATAAAATTATGCAAATAGAGCATTAAAAAGTAGCTGTATAATAATTTAGAAGTTAACAAGCCACTAAAAGTAACTTGTTAAGTAAAAACTTAAATAGGTAAAACCCTGATTTTCTTAGAAAGCTTCTCTTTAAGAGTTGATTCAATTGCGTAAAGTGTACCTGTTGCAGAAGAAGCACAACCGTTACATGCACCTAAATATCTGATATAAACATCAATATTTTCATCACTTGATTTAACATCGATTACTTCCATATCTCCACCATCCATAATTAGAAACTGACGGATACTTTCATCAATTTCAGCGTCAATTGCTTTGATTTGTTGAACAAGAGTCATATCTTCAAATGCAGCATTTCCACCAGCATCAGCAGCAGCTTTCATTTTTTCTTCATCTATCTCTCTACGAGTATCAGCAAGTATGTCTACTAGGTAATATTCTCTTTTTTCATGCCCACCAGGTCTTATACATGATTTACAAAAACCACCAGCTTTTGTATAATCAGTAATCTGCTCAATTGTTGTTAAGTCGTTTAAACGGATAACTTCTTGAAGAGTAGATAAACTAACACGAGCACATTCACAAACGATGATTTCATCTTCAAAACTCTCAGCATCAACACCTTTGTAAAGTCCAGCAGCTTTTTTAATAACATCATAAGCCATAACTGAACAGTGCATTTTTTGAGGTGGAACAGCTGGGGTTTCTGGATCATCACGAAGAGCAAATTCAACATCAATATTTGTAATTTTTACAGCTTCATCAACTGTTTTGCCAATACAAAGCTCAGTCATAATATCAGAACTTGCAATAGCAGTGCCACAACCAAAACTTTTAAATTTTGAGTTTATGATGATATCTGTTTTGGGGTTAATTTCCCAATAAAGACGAACTGCATCACCACAACTCTCAGCACCAAAATCAGCAACAATAAGTTGATTTCCTCTAGCTTCAACATCTGCTTCAAAAATTTCACCTTGATGTTGAGGATTATTCATAAGTGTAGTTACTTTATTTGAGTACGCATCCCATAATGATGCGCCTAGTAAATCGTCCTTAGCCATTTTGTAATTCCTTAATTTTTCTTTCTTATGCTTCTAAAGAAGCTAACTTTAGTGCCTTAGCGGCTAGCGTAAGATGCTTGGGCTTTTGCTCAAGTATCGTTCTTATAGATAAAGGTGCCCATTCATTACATTAGCAATTAATGGTGATGAAGCTCACATTCTTGAACTTCCCCGCCTTCGGTTGGTTTTTGTTTAGCAAAAGAGCTAGAGATCGCTCTTAAACGAAAAACAGCATCTTTAAAGTGATTAATTGTGTAGTCAATCTCTTCATCTGTTGTAAAACGAGAAAGACTTAAACGAATACCTGTATGAGCTAACTCATTATCAGCACCAATTGCTAACATTACAGTATTTGCTTCTAGTTCTTCGCTAGCACAAGCAGAACCAGTTGAAGCACCAATTTGACCGTTGTTTAAGTCCCAAAGCATACCTTCACCTTCAACACCTCTAATAGAGATAAGGATAGTATTTGGTGTACGGTTATCTCTGTCACCAACTACAAAAGTCTCACTTAGTTCTAAAATAGCATCTTCAAGTTTATCCCTTTTAGCTCTTATTTTTGCTGAAGTTTCTTCTATATTTGCTGTAGCAAGTTCTATAGCTTTACCCATTCCAACTATAAGTGGAACATTTAGAGTACCTGAGCGACGACCACCCATATGCTCACCACCATGCAAAAGTGGAGTTAAAGCTTGAGAATTTTTAATATATAAAGCACCAATACCTTTTGGTCCATGAAATTTATGAGCTGACATTGAAACAAAATCAATATGAATATTTTGTAAATCTACTGGAATTTTACCAATAGCTTGAACAGCATCTGAGTGAAAAAGCACACCTTTAGTTTTACAAATTTCACCAATTTCAGAAATAGGAAAAATCATTCCTGTTTCATTAGATGCCCACATAATAGAAACTAGAGCTGTTTTATCAGTGATAAAACTAGCAACAGTATGAGACTCAACTATACCTTGTTCATTAACTGGAAGATATGTAACTTTTACACCTTGATCTTCTAAAAATTTACAAGTAGCTAGAATTGATGGATGTTCAACTTCCGTAGTTACGATGTGATTTTTATCACCATTTACAATATAGTCAGTATAAATTGATTGTAAAACCCAATTGTTTGACTCTGTTGCACAAGAGGTAAATACTATATCATCTGCATCCGCCGCATTTAGAGCAGTATATACTTGGTCTATAGCCTTACTTATTGCTGGATGAGCAGCTGTTCCAAATTTATGAAGTGAGTTAGGATTACCATATATTTCACTAAAGAATGGAGTCATGGTTTTTACAACTAATGGGTCAACCATTGTTGTAGCATTATTATCTAAATAAACTTGCATATTTTTCCTCATTTTTGAGTTATCTTTTAATTAAGATATTTTTTGTCTTCTTTTGCATTTTTGACATAATAATAAGTTTGTTATTATGATAAGCTTAAATGAAGCCGTGATTATACTATTTTTAAGCTATAATTATGTTTATATAAATAATTAATACAAAAAATAGGAATTAATATGTGTAATTTCAATAAACTTAACGATGATACAAAAGTATTATTTCATCTTTTAATGAAAAAGAGTGCAGATTCAATCGGAGGTGCAAATTTTTTACTTGCTCTTTTAGAGGCTATGAAAGATAAAAAACCAAATGCACTTATGTTAAAAGGGTGTCAAGTTCATTCAGATGAAGCTAGTATAAAATGGAACAAAATAATTTTTAAAGATAAACTAGATATTTTAGAGGAGGTTGTTCGTTCTCATAAAAATTCAGAAGAACAAGATTTTAATATACTAGAGAGTGATAATCAAAAAAAGAAAAAAAAGATTTTAAATATGGTAAAAACTTTAGCACCAATAGAATTTGTTATTTTGCCAGTTGATTCTGAAAATGGAGCTGGATTTAACTTTAAAGTTTTTGAATCCATAGAGAATGATATTGTAAAAATAAACCCTTTATTTGTAGCAATGTTTTTTTGCTCAACAGAGTATATGAAAAAAGCTTTAAAATATAAAATATAATTTAAAAAGTTTCAACTTTAAATCTTAAATGGTATAATCGCGTTATTAAAACATACGATAAAGGTTCATAATGGGACAAACTATAACAGAAAAAATATTCTCAGAGCATGTTGGCAAAGAGGTTTTTGCTGATGAAATTATCCGCTCAAACATCGATATGGTTATTGGAAATGACATAACTACTCCTATTTCAATCAAAGCATTTGAAGATAGTGGAGCTGATAAATTAGCAAATCCTGATGGTTTTTCTATCGTACTTGATCACTTCATACCTGCAAAAGATATTGCATCTGCAAATCAGGCTAGAATCAGCCGTGATTTTGCAAAAAAACATAAACTTAAAAACTTTTTTGATGAAAAAGATATGGGTATTGAGCATGCTCTCTTACCAGAAAAAGGTCTTGTGGTTCCAGGTGATGTTATAATTGGAGCAGATTCTCATACCTGTACACATGGTGCATTAGGGGCATTTTCAACTGGTATGGGCTCTACTGACTTAGCATTTGCCATGATTAGCGGTGGAAATTGGTTTAAAGTCCCCCAATCTATAAAAGTAGTACTTAGTGGAAAACCTAAGCTTCATACAACAGGTAAAGATATTATTTTAGAAATTATCCGTATGATTGGTGTTGATGGTGCATTGTACCAAACACTTGAATTTACAGGTAACACAATAGAGTATTTAAACATGGATGACAGATTTTCTATGTGCAACATGGCTATTGAAGCTGGTGCAAAAAGTGGAATTATTGCTTATGATGATATAACAAAAGAATTTTTAGCTGATAAAGATTTAGCAAGACAACCTCGCATTCACTACTCTGACGCGGATGCATCTTATGTGAAAACTTTAGAAATTAATGTTGCAAAACTTGAACCAGTTATCGCTTACCCATTTTTACCATCAAATGGTCACTCTATAACTAAAGCTGTTAATGATAAAATTAAAATCGACCAAGCCTTTATTGGAAGCTGTACAAATGGTCGCTTAGGTGATTTAAAAATTGCTGCTGAAATTTTAAAAGGAAAAAGAGTACATGAAGATGTTCGTCTAATAGTAACTCCTGCAACACAAAGAATTTTAAAAGAAGCATACAAACTTGGCTATATGGATATTATTATAGATGCAGGTGGAGTTGTCTCAAACCCAACTTGTGGCGCATGTCTTGGTGGTTATATGGGTATTTTAGGTGATGGTGAAGTGGCAGTCTCTACAACAAATAGAAATTTTGTTGGTCGTATGGGTTCTCGTACATCTGAGGTTTATCTAGCAAACTCTGCTGTTGCAGCTATCTCTGCTATTACCGGCTATATATCAGATCCAAGATAATAAATATATATTTATGTTACAAT
Source organism: Sulfurimonas sp. (assembly GCA_021648465.1). Classification (GTDB taxonomy): domain Bacteria; phylum Campylobacterota; class Campylobacteria; order Campylobacterales; family Sulfurimonadaceae; genus Sulfurimonas. The sequence goes on from JAKISR010000013.1 coordinate 22,609, forward strand.
TACAAAAAACGAAATCTAAGGAAATATAACAAATGAAAAAACTACTACTTATATCAGCTCTCTTAGGAAGTATGGCAATAGCACAAGATTACAAATATGAGATTACTCCTATTGTTGGATATAACATAGTAGAAGGTAACTTAGATTTAGATAACCAGTTTCTTATAGGAGCTGCGTTTCAATACAATGATTTTGATACACTTTTAAAACCAGAACTTAGCATTTTATATACAGATGCCGATTATGAAAACTTTAATATTAGCACGGATATACTACGCATAGCTGTTAGTGGCGTTCATGAATATGATTCAATAGGAAGCTTAACTCCTTTAACAAAAATAGGTGTTGGTTATGAAACAATAGATAGACACTTAGCAGAAAACAAAGATAGTATATTTTTTAATGCAGGTGCTGGAGTAAAAATTGCATTTACAGATAATATCGCTTTAAAGTTAGAAGCTGTATATATGTTAAAAAATAATGATAATAGATGGGATAATAATTTAGCTCTTTTAGCTGGTATTAACTTTGCATTTGGTCCAAAAGCACAAATACAAGCAGAACCTGAACCTGAGCCAACACCTATACCAGTTGATGGTGATGATGATAAAGATGGTGTTTTAAACTCTGTTGATCAATGTCCAAATACACCAGCAGGCAAAAAGGTAAATTATCAAGGTTGTTTTATTGATGGTGATGATGATAAAGATGGTGTTTTAAACTCTGTTGATCAATGTCCAAATACACCAGCAGGCAATGTAGTAAACAATGATGGTTGTACAAAAATAGTAAACCTAAATGTTAATTTTGAAAACAATTCATATATTGTTGATGAAATATCCAAACAAAAAGTAAAGAAATTTGCAGACTTTTTAAAGGTTCGTTCAAACTTCACCGCACAAATCATTGGTCATACAAACAATATAGGTCGTGAATCAGATAACCAAATTTTGTCTGAAAATAGAGCTAATGCAGTAAAAGATCTTATAATTGAATATGGTGTAGAACAACATAGAATTAGTGCTTCAGGTAAAGGTGAAAATAATCCTACAGCTTCAAACAACACAGCTGAAGGTCTTGCACAAAACAGAAGAATCGAAGCAACATTAAATAAAAACTAATATGCTTGATATTTCTTGTGTCATCTTCGCAGGTGGCAGAAGTTCCAGAATGGGAGAAGACAAGTCTCTTCTCTCTTTTGGAGGCTTTGACACTCTAGCAGAGTTTCAACTTTCTCGTTTAAGTAAAATATTCAAAACCGTACATATTTCATGTAAAGATAAAAGTAAGTTTGATTTTAAAGCAAGTTTTATAGAAGATATAGAAACTGATTCTGTATTTGCTCCAACTGTTGGTTTTGTAGCAGTATATGAAAAGCTACCACAAGATAGTTTTTTTGCACTTAGCGTAGATTCTCCATTTATAAGTGAAAATGAAATAAATCAAATTATCAAAAATGATACTTTTGATGTGGACGCTACAATCGCTAAAACAATATCTGGTATCCAACCGATGTGTGGGATATATCACCGTTCGTTGAAACATAAATTTATTAAAATGTTAAAAGAAAATAGACATAAATTAGGGCTTTTATTAAAATTATCAAATACAAACTTTGTAGAGTTTAAAGATGAAAAACAATTTTTAAATCTTAATCATCCTCATGAATATCAAGAGGCTTTAAAACTTTTATAAACATCTTACATAATTCTTCTGCTATAATAATAATGAAGTAAAATTAGAAAGAATTACAATAATGAACTTAACTCATTTAGATGAAAACCAAAGACCAAAAATGGTTGATGTATCAGATAAAAATCAAACAACTAGAATAGCAATAGCAAGTGGAATTATAGAGATGAGTCAAGATGCTTATGATGCTATTGTAAGTGAGAAAACAAAAAAAGGTCCAGTACTTCAAACTGCTGTAATTGCAGCTATTATGGGAGTTAAAAAAACAAGTGACTTAATCCCTATGTGTCATCCACTAAATCTTAGTGGAATCAACTGTAATATTAAAGAGTTAAATGAACTTCCAGGATTTAAACTCACAGTAACAGCAAAACTTACAGGTCAAACAGGTGTCGAGATGGAAGCCCTTACTGGAACAAGTATTGGGCTTTTAACTATTTATGATATGGTAAAAGCGATAGACAAGGGCATGATTATAAGAAATGTACAGTTAGAAACTAAATCAGGGGGTAAAAATGGAAATTATCAACGATAGTGATAAAAAAATAGAACTTATTTATCCATGCTCTTGGTCTTATAAAATAATAGGGTGCGAGGAAGAAGCTATAGAAGTAGCTATTAATGATGTTATTGATAGTAGAGAACGCTCACTCACTCATTCACATAATTCTAAAGGTGGAAAATACGTAAGCATGAATCTTGAACTACTTGTTCATAATGAGGATGATAGAAATTTTATTTATGAAGAACTTAAAAAACATCAAGACATAAAAATGGTGCTTTAATAAAAGGATTAATAATGGATTTAAAAATATTACAAGAAAGCTTTAAAAACTCATATAATAATAGATATAAAAATTTAGAAAAAAGAGTTACTTCAGCAATAGAAGTTGCTAAAGATAAACAAAATATATATATAAATAAACTTTCCTTAGATGAGCTAAATATTATTACAACAACAATTATAGAGATAGAAACCAAAAAGCTTCATAATGAAGTTGAAGATCTAATATCTAAAAAAGAGAAATTGGAGCGAAATTTAGAGAAAAAATCAATTGAACTTCAAGAGACAAAGTATAGTATTTTTAATGTTATTGAGTCTTTGGTTGATAACAATGACACTCTAACTTTAGCTAAGCTTCACCAATCAAAACTTCAAACTGTAGATCTTTATGAACTACTTGGAGAAACTGTTGAGTCTGCAATTATTACGGTATTAGAAAAATCAAAAGATAATGAAGCTAATGAGACAATACAAGAAGTTATAAAAGAATTAACATATCAAACCATAAAAGAGGGTACTCTAAATACTATTAGAGTGAGAAAAATATTATCAACAATACTGCAATCATCTATAGAGATAGCAGAAGCAACATCAAATAAATCTAAAGATATTTTAGAAGCAACTCTAAGAGGGATGAGAACAGGTTTGCTTCACGCTATAGATAGATTTAAAAGAAGGTTGGCCTATATGCCATTAGAGGCAAAACATATATTAATAGAAGATTATGACACTATTATGGAAGATTTAAATCAAGCAGATACCTTATTTTTACAGGTTGTTCAAACTCAAGCAAACGAGAGTAGTAAAGATATTAAAAAAACTTTAATAGACCTTAATAAAAAGATGCACCATGATTTAGAAGAGCTAATGCATATCTCCAAAGAAACAGCTCAAGTTATGAAAGATAGATTTTCATCATTTGCAAAAACAGCAGTTAAAACAGCTGATACAGCACTTCATTCCGAAGCTGCAAAAGAAGCTAAAAGAATGGGAATTCAAGCTTTAGGTGTTGCAAAATCTGCACTTGGACATGCTTTAAAATCGGCAAAAGATGTGATGGACACTAAAAAATAAATCTTTATAGAGCCACTTGCAAATTCAAACATCACAAACAGCTAATTTTTCCTCATAGTCATTTTCAAGATTAAAAAATCTCTATGAGGTAATAATTCTTGTATTTTATCTTAATTTCAGACTTAATTTTTAAAACGGGGGTTTAAAAGCTCACTAAATAATAATCTACTAAATTTAACTTCAAACTTTTACTCAATCCACGATGTAAACTAATCATATTTTTACCCTCAATTTTTTAATTAAGTCGGAAATTACCATTTATCTAAACAAAAAAGTTATGAAAGAGAGTAAGGAGTATATACTTGATAGTGTGTTAGCTCATGAATATGCTCATGCACTTATGTTTCAACAAGGTTACTTTCAAACTGGGAACGATGATCACTCTCCACTATGGCAACAAACCTGTATAAATTTAGGTGGAGTAAATTGTGAGCAATATGTCAATAACCATGATATAATTATGGGCAAATTACCATTTTAATACAATAAGTTATCTCTTTTTACAATTTTATAGGATTTATAAATATGAACAAACTCACACTTGAAACACTTGAGAGATGGTTATGGGATAGTGCCGATTTACTTAGAGGACACATAGATAGTTCAGACTTCAAGAACTATATCTTTGGCTTAATGTTCTTAAAGAGAGTAAATGACCAATTTCTTGAAGAAGCAAATATCGCTGTTAGTGAAGATGGTGTAAGTTTAGAAGAAGCCCTTGAAGATGAAGACTGCCACCAATTTTTTATTCCTACTGATGCCTATTGGACTGAGCTAACTAAAAAGACTGAGAACATTGGTCAAGCACTCGATCGTGCTTTTTCACTTATAGAAGAACATAACCCACAACTTGAAGGTGTTATGACTGCTGTTCATTTTGGCGATACTGAGAAACTTCCTGATAGCTTACTATCAAGACTACTACAACACTTTAACAAATACTCTCTTGCTAATGAACACTTAGACAATCCAGATATTTTAGGCTCGGCTTATGAGTATTTAATCCGTGAATTTGCTGATGATGGTGGTAAAAAAGGTGGAGAGTTCTATACACCAAAAGAGGTAGTGAAACTTGTTGTAAGCCTTATAAAGCCCCAAGCAGGAAATAGTGTTTATGACCCTACTTGCGGAAGTGGTGGTATGCTCATACAGAGTGCTAACTACATCAAAGCTAATGGTGGAACTATTGGGAAGTTTGTAGATGCTAAACTTTCCGGTCAAGAGAAAAACCTTGGAACTTGGGCTATTTGTAAGATTAATATGATTGTTCATAACTTCAAAGATAGTGACATACGAAAAGGAGATACTCTCTCTTCTCCAAAACATTTAGAACATAGTGAGCTTATGACTTATGACCGTGTAATTGCTAATCCACCATTTAGCTTAAAGAAGTGGTGGGCCCCTGCTGAGATAGATGTTAAGAGTGATGAGAACGGTAAAGAGATAGCACCAAAATATAATAGTGTTGTATCTGATGAGTATGGTAGATTTAAGTTTGGTATTCCCCCCAGAGGTTATGGAGATTTAGCATTTGTTCAACATATGATAAGTGTTCTTAAAAATGATGGTCGTATGGGTGTTGTTCTTCCTCACGGGATACTGTTTCGTGGTGGGACAGAAGGTAAGATACGAGAGGGATTACTAAACAATGACATAGTAGAAGCGATAGTTGGACTTCCTGAGAAGCTGTTTTATAACACGGGCATACCTGCTTCAATCATAATTATAAACAAGAGTAAAGCCGAAAACCTTAAAAACAGAGTTGTGTTTATAGATGCTTCAAATGAATACAAAGATGGCAAAAACCAAAACACTCTGACAACTGAGAACATAAGTAAAATTGTAGATAGCTATGATGGACTTGAAGATATAGACAAGTTTATGAGAGTTGTTGCTATAAGTGAGATAAAAGAGAATGATTACAACTTAAATATTTCACGATACATTGATACAAGTGAAGATGAAGTTATTATTGACATTAAAGCTACTATGGAAGATATTAGTGATTTAGAAGTAAAAGAGCAAGAGATAGATATTAAGCTAAATGACTATTTGAAAAGCTTGGGTTTCTAAGGTGGTAGCTGATGGTTATAAAGATACTGAGATTGGGGTTATTCCTATTGAGTGGGAAGTTGTGAAAGTTGGCAATATACTAAATGTTCAAACTGGAAAAATGAATGCCCAAGACCAAGTTAATGAGGGAGAATATCCTTTTTTTACTCGTTCTATTGATGTTCAAACTATTGATACTTATGCTTATGATACAGAAGCTTTATTCATAGCTGGTGAGGGAAATTTCAAAGTTAAATATTATAATGGTAAGTTTAACTGTCACCAACGAACTTATATGCTAACTTCAATAAATGATAATAATATGAAGTTTCTATTAAATGCTATTCAACCAAAAGTAAATAAATTAATTGCTACCTCTGTTGGTTCTACTGTTCAATCACTTAGAAAGCCAATTATTGAAGCTCTTAAAATCCCACTCCCACCACTAAAAGAACAAGAAAAAATAGCTGATATTCTCTCAACTGCTGATGAAAAGATAGATGCTATTGCTTCACAAATTGAAAAGGCTCAAACACTTAAAAAAGGGCTACTACAAAAGCTACTAAGTGAGGGTATAAATCATTGTGAGTTTAAGGATAGTGAGCTTGGGAAGATACCTGAGAGTTGGGAGGTTGTTGAACTACCTCATATAACTGATAAAATAACAAGTGGTGGAACACCATCAAGAAAAAAAGTAGAATATTTTGAAAATGGAACGGTTAATTGGATTAAGACTGGAGAATTAAGAGATTGCTACATTTATAATTCAAAAGAAAAAATCACAGAAGATGCTGTTGCTAACTCATCAGCAAAAGTATTTCCAATTGACACTTTACTGATTGCGATGTATGGGGCAACAATTGGACGAACAGCTTACTTAAAAACAGAGTGTTCAACAAATCAAGCCTGTTGTGCTATCATATTTAATAAAAGTATAGCCGACCCCTATTTTTATTGGAAATATTTTCACTTTATTAAAGATGATTTGATTAGTCAAGGAAGAGGGGCTGGACAGCCAAATATTAGTCAATCAATCATTAAAACTTTGCTTATTCCATTCCCACCACTCAAAGAACAAAAACAAATAGCCGACATATTATCAACTGCTGATGAAAAGTTAGAAGTGCTTAGAGCTAAAAAAGATAAGTTTGAAACACTTAAAAAAGGTTTATTACAAAAGCTTTTGAGTGGAGAGATTAGGGTTTAATTATATAGCAATTCAGTTATTTCCAAAATGGAAACAACTACCACAGTTTGACTTATGTATATAAATAGTATATAATTAAAGATATATTTTAATTAAAGGATTTTAAATGCACTCACTAGCACAACTTCAAAAACAACAAGTAGGGCTTAGGCTTCCTGTTTATTTGGTAGAACAGATAGATGAGTTTACCAAAGAATACAACTTAAATAGAACAGATATTATCATAGAGTCTATAAAATCGTATATGGCAGAGCAAGAAGCACAGGAACTTTATAGAAATTTTGATGCATCTTGTAAGGAACTCAGAGAAGTTTTAGATGACCCTAAAAAAGCCAAAGAGTTACAAACCATAGAAGAATTTCTTGATGAGCTTTAAAATAAAGCCAGTTGATGGCTTTAAAAGAGACTTTAAAAAATTAGCAAAAAAACATAAAAAACTAGATAATGATGTCAGAAAAACTATATTAGAGTTAAAAGAGAACCCAAAGGCTGGTACTGCTTTACAGCATAATTGTTATAAAATCAGAATGGCAAATTCTTCTACATCAAGAGGAAAGAGTGGAGGTTTCAGACTTATATACTATTTTATAGATGAAAAAAATGACCTTTATCTTATGAATATTTACTCTAAAACCCAAAAAGAAAATATATCTGACAATGAACTCTTAGAACTTCTAAAGAATAATGGTTTAGATAAATGAGCGAATACCTACAATCAGAACTACCGGCAATAGAGCTTTTTCAAAAACTAAAATATGACTACTTTGATGCCAAAAGTGAGATGTATGAAGTTGTTCTTGAAGATAGACTCACAACGGCACTTAAAAAAATAAACCCTTGGCTGAGTGTTAATAATCTTCAAAAAGTAGTCCGTAAAGTATTAGCTACAAGTAGTGTAGGTAGCTCGTTAATGGAGATAAACTCTGAGATACACAAGCTCATTACTCGTGCTGATGCTTTATCTCTCAAACCTACGCCAGAAGAACACCCAAAGGCTGTAAAGTTTATAGATTATGACACTATTGAAAACAATGAGTTTCTTGTAGTCAGTCAGATGAAGTTCAAGGGGCAAAGGGCTAACTCTATTCCTGATTTAGTTGTGTTTGTAAATGGGCTACCATTAGCTGTTATAGAAGCTAAAAATCAAACAATAGATATAAGCGATATTGCTGATTTAGAGTATTATCAAACCAATTCGCCAAAACTATTTCATTACAATCAAATAATAGGTGCTATTAATCGTATAAGTGGCTTATATGGAACAATAGAAGCATCAATGAAGTTCTACTCAAAATACAATGAAAAGGCCACCACAGAGCTTATAGAGTTATGTGAAAATGAACCAACACCACAAGATATTTTAATCTACAACCTATTTGAGAAGAGACGATTTCTTGACATCATAAAATATTTTGTGATATTTGAAGTATCTGAGGGTAGAACTATCAAGAAACTACCAAGATACCAACAACTAAGAGCTGTAAATAAAATAGTAAATAGACTTAAAAATGAAAACCGTGGTGGTGTTGTATGGCATACACAAGGAAGTGGTAAATCAATTACGATGATTTATCTTGCTACTAAGTTAAGAGCTGCCACAAGTGGGTTTGATAATCCTACTATTTTGATTTTAACCGATAGAACAGATTTGGACAATCAAATCAGAAGCACTTTTAACAGAGTTGGTTTTTCAAATGTTATTCAAGCAAACTCAATAGCACACTTAAGGATACTGCTAAAAGATAGCTACGGTAAAACATTAACTTCTACTATTCAAAAGTTTCAAGAGAGAGCCGAAGAAAAGAGAGAGGTTGAAGTTTTAAGCACCAAAGAAAATATTTTTGTTTTAATAGATGAAGCACATAGAAGCCAATACGGACTAACGGCTTCATATATGAGACAATCACTGCCAAATGCTAAGTTTATAGCCTTTACGGGGACACCAATTGATAAAGAAAACAAATCAACACTTCACGAGTTTTACGGTGGCGATTACATAGACAAATACACTATCAAACAATCAGTAGCAGATGGTAATACACTACCAATACTTTATGAGACAGGGCTAAGTAAGTTCTTCATAGAAAAAGAGTTGCTTGATGCTGAGTTTAATAAAATGTTTTCAAATGAAAGTGCTAAGAAACTCTCTATTCTAAAAACTAAAGCTACACAACTTGATAAAAATGCTACAAGGAGAGTTGAAGAGATAGCTAAAAGCATTGTAGAACACTATAAGAATAAGAGCTATTTGGACGGTTTTAAGGCTATGGTAGTTTGTCATAATAGATACCAAGCAATAGCCTATAAAAAAGCATTTAACAAGTTGGCCCAACAAGGGCAAAACAACTTCCAATCAAAAGTAATTATGAGTTTTGATACAAAAAAAGACCCACAAGAGTTTTATGATTTAGCAACACCACAAGAAGATACAAAAAAAGCGATAGAAGATTTCAAACTGCCATTTGGTAATGAAAATGATAAAAGCCGTGGTGGTAAAAGACAATTTGATAACACTGCGTTTTTGATTGTAAGTGATATGCTTTTAACGGGATATGATGCTCCAATACTTCAAACTCTTTATGTAGATAAGATACTCAAAGAGCATAATCTACTTCAAGCAATAGCTCGTGTTAATAGAACTCGTAAAGGTAAAAATGCTGGGTATGTTGTAGATTTCGCAGGAATAACTAAACACCTTGTTGATGCCCTTAAAATATTTAGTGGAGATTTGAGAGTAAGTGATGTAATGGTAGACATAGAGAGTGAAAAAACTACTCTTGAAAATAGACATACAAAGATGATAAATCACTTCAAAAGTATCAATAAAAACAGAGAAAATGAAAGAGGTGATTTTATACTTCAAGCTATAAACTATTTAAAGCCAAAAGATATAAAAGATAAATTTAAAGAGCTTGTAGCTGATTTCAATAAATCAATGAACATAGTTCTTCCAGACCCTTTTGCTTCTAAATATGATTATAATTTCAAGCTGTTTAATGAACTAAAAATGATGGTTAGAGATACTAAAGAGAAGATTACTCGTGAAGATTCTAAGAAGCTTCAAATGATTTTAGATGAACACCTTAGAGCTAATGGTATAGAGTATCTACTTGAAGCACCTATTGATATTACCGATTATAAAAAATTTACTGAGGAACTTACAAAAAAAGGGAAACACAACCCACTTGATAAAGCAAAAGCAATCATAAAAGCAAATGAAGAAGAAAATCCAGAGTTAGCACTTGAACTATCTGAGCTATTGGAAAGAAAGTTAATTGATGCTAAGTGTGAGCGAAAACAGGCTGTTATAGATCTGTTTAGTGATATGGAAGAGATAATTAGTCGCCATAAAAATAGATATAGTAATGCTGGGTTAAGTGATGAAAAGCACCTTGTGGTTTATGACTTAATCAAAAAACAAACAGAAGAAGCAACTGAGCTAACACTTGAAATATTTGATATTCTTGATAAATGGTTAAGTAAAAAAGCAATACTTGTTCAAAGTGATGCTCAAAAAGATATGAGAAACTCTATTAAGCCAATACTTGCTAAGTATAATGTTGATAGAAAACTCTCAAAGGATATAGTGGCTAAGTTGGTAGAAACATTTGTATAGTGTAGAATATGGCACTAAAAATATTGTATTTGAGGTAGAGCGAAAACCTAAACTAAAAAATACATATATTAATGTTGATACTGATGGGGTGCTTGTAAAAACAAATGACACCACCACTATAGAAGATATAAACAAGATGGTTGAGAATAAATCAGCTTGGATAAGTAAAAAGCTTGATATATTCAAATCAATAGCAGTCAATAAAGATATAGCAACGGGTTCAAGACTTTACTATATGGGTAAGAGTTACTATGTTAATATGATTGAAGATGAAACTGCTACAGAAGTAACTATAAACTTTACTCACTCAAAGTTTCATATAACAACACCATTAAAATATAGTGATATTGAGCTTCATAACAGTATTGAAACCTTTTACAAGCAAAAAGCAATAGAGAAGATAATACCACTCACTAAAAAATGGGCTAAGACAATGGGTGTTGCTCCTGAACATATAAGTTTCAGATACTCAAAAAATAGATGGGGAAGTTGTAGCTCCACTAATAGAATTTCATTTAACTATCATTTAGTAAAACTATCTTCTTCACTGATTGAGTATGTTGTTATACACGAATTAGCTCATATAACTTTTGAAAATCACTCTAAGGACTTTTGGAAATTGGTTCATAATAACTTGCCAGATTACAAAATCAAAGAAGATAAGATTAGAGTGTTTGAGAAGTTGATTTAAGAAATACTTTAATGATGTAACATTAACTATAGCAATTCTTGACAGTTAAATTTTAGAGAATTTTCTACCTATTATTTTCAGCCGATAATTTATTTAAATTGTCCGAATAAAAATCGGCTTGGTGTCCCAATGGAGTTGATGTGATATACAAGATTATAACAATTAGCACTTGGTGAGCAAAATATGGATATGCTATTAAAGATAATATCATTAAATCTAGGAGTAGAAGTTGGACAAATTTTTGATTTGATTGTTATGTTTTTTGTGTTATTATTGATGCGACTACATGGTAATTTATAGAGGAAAATAATGAAAAAATTAATTAAAACAACAGTTGTAACATTAGCACTAAGCTTAACTACACTATACGCGGGTAGCGGTCATTCTCATGACGACGGACATGATCATGGGCATACTAAAGCGCAAAAAGAGGTAAGTAAGTCTGTTATTGAAAAAACTGCAAATCAAAAACTAGCAGAGCTAGTAAAAAACAAAAAAATTAAAAAAAATTGGTTAAATGTTTCTATTTCTAATATGGAAAAAAAGAAATTTAACTCTAAAGATGAGTGGATTGTAAGTTTTAATAATAATCAAATTAAAGATAAAAACAAACAAACACTTTATATATTTGTAGATGAGTACGGTAAAGTAACAGGGGCTAATTACACAGGAAATTAAAACTAACTAAAAAATAGATGTATAATTTTTTCTTATATGTTACCCCTAAAATGTTAAGAGATTATTTATACATTTATTTTAAGGTTGTCTTTTTATTTGTACAATGTAGATACATGAAAAAATTTAAAAACAAAATCTTATCGATTTTACTGTTCGCTTTTTCAATCTTAGTAGTACACGATTCTCTGATAGTTGATGCAAATACTAATTATAAAGCATCTTTTGAAATTATTAAAGAAACCACAGCTGAAAGTACTTCTATAATCCATACACAGATTCATTCAACTATGGATATACCACGAGCAGAGGTGAGTATTTTACAAACAAAATACAATAGCGAAAGAATTTTTAACACTCTAGCAAGTCTTACTTTTTACATTAATTCCGTTTTAGAACGCCCCCCTACAACATCTTAAATAACAATCAAAATAAAAATAAAACTAAAAATATTTTAATACAAAGGACAAGAATATGAGGTATATATTTCTTATATTGATACCATTTTTGTTAATGGCAGAAAATATAGATACATTGTATGAACGAGTGCTAAAAAGTAATCTTTATAAAAGTAAAAGTGAAGCTTTAAACTCAAATCTTCAAGCAACAAAATCATCACTTTATAGCGATGGGTGGAGTGTTGGTGCTAATTTAGGACAATCACAAGGGCGTAACGGAGCAGAATCTGGCTTAGAATATGGAATCTCTTTAAATAAAGATTTTAAACTAAATGGTTCAAGTGTTGATGCTTTAATAAAGACAACACAATTATATATAGATAATAGTAAAAAAATAGAAGAAAATAGATTAAAAACAAAATTATGGCGGCTTTATGGAAACTACTGTATAACTGAAGAAGCTCTACAAGCAAGAGGCGAGCTGGCATCTGTGTACGACACAATTAGCAAACATATAGATAAAGGTGTAGAGTATGGAGAGTTTGATATAAGTAAGTCAATAATGGCAAATTTAGCTTTACAAAACATGAATTTACAAATTTCAAAGCTTGAAAACATTACGCAAGGTTATGAGCTTGAGATAAAAAAAATAGTCCCTTTTAATGGGCAATTTATTTGTAAAAGATTACGACCAAATATAGAAAATCTTTTTAAGCCAGAGTATTCAGCACTTCGCCCAATGCTAGAAAGACAAGTTGAGATAAATAAAGATAAACTTTCAATAGTAAGTACAAAAATTCCAAAAGTAAATATAGATGCATCATATTCTAATGAGATAGATACAGATAAGTATATGATAAACATATCTGTTCCACTTGCATTTGGTGAAAAAAATCAAGCACAAAGAGCGTCAGCAATGAGCGCTTTAAATGCTTCAAACTATGAGCTTGAAACATTTAGAAATAATTATATTCATGAAAGTAATGTAATGGAGAGGCAATTAAATATTTATAAGAAGTATTTAAAAGCAAGCGATAAACTTATCAGAGAATCATCAGATAAACTAATACAACATAGTAATATGAGATTTCGCGCTGGTGAAGAGAGCTTGATTTCGATGCTAAAAGCGACAGAAACAAAAGTGCAGATGATAGAGGCTATATTAGAATTAAAAATAGACAGACATAATGCGGTTGCACAATATATGTACAACTATGCAATAGATCCAAAAGGGGTATCGAAATGATTAAAAAAATAATAGTAGCATCAATGCTAATTTTTTCACCGCTTTTAGCAAAAGAATTAATAGTATCTGGTCAAAACAGTATGGTTAAAACGGATAATCCACGAGAGACAAAAAGCATTTATTTAGGAAGTTATTTAGCTAAAGGGTATATAGAATCTAAAGATATTTTTAGAATAGATGCCTCGGTGGAGGGAGTAGTTGAGAGATTAAATGTGAGTATATACGAACCAATAAAAAAAGGAAAGCTTTTAGCTGTGATTAAAAGTCCTAAAATGCTAGAGCTTGAAGCAACATATATAAATTTTTTGATTGAGCAAGAGTACTACTCAAATGAGGTAGCAAGGCTTAAGCCACTTTATGAGGCTAAAGTTGTTGCAAAAAGGCAATATTTAAAAACCTTAAATACATTGCAAAAATTTCAAACACAAACTAAGTTTTATTATCATTTACTCCAGCAATGGGGACTAAGTAAAGGACAAGTTGACAGCATCAAAGAGAATAAAAAACCTATACCCGAAATTAAGGTTTATGCTCCTATGGATGGTATAATTAACGACATGAATATTTTTCCTAAGATGTATCTACAAAGAGGGGAACATATGATGACTATAATAGATGACAAAAATACACATTTAGTAGTTTCTCTTCCCCTAAACATAACAAAAAAAATAAAGCTAAATCAAAAACTCTTCATTGATGATAAAGAGGTTATTGTAAAATCAATCGCAGCAGAGATAGATGCTAGAACTCAAACAGTAGCAGTGCATTTAAAACCGCAAAAAGGTATGGATATAATGCTTAATGAGAAGAAAAACATTCAGCTTTATTTGCCTAAAAATGCTTTTAAACTACCATCATCTTCAGTAATTGATTATCATGATAAAGAATCAATTTTTATAAAACTAAAAGATGGGTATAAATTACTTAATGTAAATGTACTCGGAATGCATAAGGATCATGTTTATATTGTTGCAGATGGATTAAGCTCTACAGATGAAGTTGCAGTTAGTGGAGTAATTTCATTAAAAGGAGCTCTAGAGGGGCAAGATAATGATTAATAAACTCATAGGCTTTGCAATTTCGCAAAGAATTTTCGCCATAATTATATCTATTGCTTTGGGAATTGGAGGGGCTATCTCTTACACAAACCTAACTATAGATGCCTTTCCTGATGTTTCAACTACACAGGTAAAGATAATCATCAAAGCTCCTGGTATGACACCAAAAGAGGTGGAACAACAAATCACCATCCCAATAGAGCTTGAGATGCAAGGTATCCCTAATCAAGATATAGTTCGCTCTATCTCAAAGTATGCTCTAGCAGATATAACCATAGACTTTAAAGAGGGGACAGATCTCTACTGGGCAAGAGATAGAGTATATCAACGATTTAACAATATTAAAGATGACTTACCCTCTTCTATGACAGGAGGTATTGCACCAGTTACTACACCTCTAGGTGAAGTTCTTATGTTTACAATCGATTCAGACAGTATGACTCTTGTTGAGAAAAGAACACTACTGGATTGGGTTATCCGTCCATCACTTAGAAGTGTTGAGGGTGTTGCTGATGTAAATGCTCTTGGTGGAGAGGTGCGTACTTATAGAATAAAGCCAGATTTTGCTCGAATGGCTTCACTTGGTATCACACTCGATGATCTTCAAGCAAAAATCTCTAAAAACAATGCGAATTTTGGGGCAGGTAGAATAGAGAGAGGAGATGAAGCCCTTCTAGTTCGTCTTCCAGGGCGAATGAAAAATGTATCTGATATATCTAACCTTGTAATCAAGGTTGAAAAAAATGGTGCTATTATCCGTCTTAGAGATTTAGCATCGGTATCTATTGATGCATTAACTAGATACGGATATGTTACAAAAGATGGAGAGGGTGAGGCTGTTCAAGGTTTAGTTTTGAGCCTTAAAGGAGCAGATGCTTCAAAGGTAACCACTAAGGTAAGAGAAAAACTACAAAAACTAGATGAGAGCTTAGGTAATGATGTAAAGATAAACATCTTTTACGATAGAAAAGATTTAGTAACAAAAGCGGTAAATATGGTTCAAGCTGCCTTAGGCGAAGCGATAGTTCTAGTTCTTATCATCCTTTTAGTCTTTTTAGGAAGTGTAGCTTCTGCTATTACTGTTGCGATGATTCTGCCACTAGCAATATCTAGCGCGTTTATACTTATGGACTACTTTGGACTAAGTTTAAACCTTATGAGTCTTGGTGGTATAGTTATAGCTATCGGTATGATAATAGATTCGGGTGTTGTTATGGTTGAAAATATCATAGCCAGACTTGCACATCCAACCTCTAAAAACATGACAAGAGTACAAATTATATATAGTGCAGCTAAAGAGGTAAGTACACCTGTAATATCAGGAATCTTAATAATCATAATTGTTTTCACTCCTCTTCTTATGCTTGATGGACTAGGCGGAAAACTTTTTGCACCTGTAGCACTAAGCATAGTTTTTACACTTGCTGCATCTATACTTTTAGCACTTTTTGTTATCCCTACTATAGCATCGTTTCTTATTAGAAAACCTAGCCACGAAGATACATTCTTAATGAAGTGGTTACTTAAAGGGTATGAGCCATTACTTAAAAAAGCGTTTAAAGTTGAGTTTGGTATCTACGCACTTCTGATTATTCTTTTGGGTGGTACATTTTATGCCTTTGGTAACATTGGTAAAACATTTATGCCAACGATGGATGAGGGAAATATAGTGATTGGTATTGAAGCACCGCCATCTATCAACATTCCAGCTGGTATCGCTTTAAATAATGAGATACAAAAAAAACTTATGAGCGATGTTCCTGAGATAAAATCAATCATAGCTAGAACTGGTTCTGATGAGATTGGACTTGACCCTATGGGACTTAATGATTCAGATGTTTTTTTAGTTTTTAAGCCAAAAGAGGAGTGGAGAGTTCAAGATACAGAGTGGCTAAAAGATAAGATGAGAGAGTCTCTTGATAAGATTCAGGGTATTGAGTATGGTTTTACGCAACCTATTGAGATGAGAACATCTGAGATGTTAACAGGCTCAAGAGGAGATGTGGTAATTAAACTTTTTGGTGAAGAGATTGAAAAACTCAATGCCCTTGGTATAAAAATCAAAGAGATTACAGAGAAAACTCAAGGTTCTCAAGATGTATATATGAGGCAAAATGAGGGTGCTGCATATCAAGAGCTTAGATTTAATGATGAAAAACTTGGGAACTATGGACTTGATAAGAGTGATGTAGGAAATCTTTTGAAATCTTCTGTAAGCGGAGTTGAGATTGGCACCATATATCAGGGAATGAAGCAGTTTCCTATTGTCGTAAAAGGTGATTATCTCAAAAAGAACCTTGATGAGATATATCTTGTAAGCGCAACAGGAGAAGCTGTAGCACTCTCAGAGGTTGTAGAGATTGTAAGAAGTAGCGGACCAGTTGAGATAAAACATGAAAAAGCACAACGATTTGTATCTATACAGACAAATGTTAGGGGTATTGACCTTGTGACATTTGTGGATAATTTAAAAGCAAATATATTACAAGATATAAAACTTCCTGCTGGATACTCTGTGACATATGGAGGGGAGTTTAAAAATCAACAAGCAACTATGGCTAGGTTATCTGTAGTTGTACCTATAGCACTAGTTTTAATTTTTATGATTTTGTATATGACATTTAAATCAGTTATACAAAGTGTCATAATCTTTACAACTATCCCACTTGCTATGATGGGTGGTATTTTTGGACTCTACATAACCGAAAATTATCTATCTGTTCCTGCATCAGTTGGGTTTATTGCCTTGCTTGGTATCGCGGTGCTTAACGGTGTCGTTATGATTAGTTACTTTAATGAACTTGCACAAACACTAAGTATAAAAGAGGTAGTTATAGAGGGAGCAAAAAGAAGACTTCGCCCTGTTTTAATGACAGCTGCTATCGCTTCTTTAGCTTTAGTTCCTATGCTTTTTGCAACAGGACCAGGTTCTGAAATACAAAAACCATTAGCAATAGTTGTTATTTTTGGGCTTGTTTCATCAACGGCACTTACACTGTTGTTGTTACCTATGCTTTACAAGAGATTTGTAAAGGATAGATAAATTTTCTATAGATGAAGAATTTTATTTTAAAAGTGTTTAATTTGATTTGATTTTTAAAAGGAGCTATAAGTCTCTGTACTGTGTGGCTCCGGATACTGGATTCGAACCAATAATCAAGTGATTAACAGTCACCTACTCTACCGCTGAGCTAATCCAGAATGTGTATTGAATTGAGCCGAAATTATACTTTACAAAAAGTTGTTTGAATTTCTTGGGGTATTATAATTTTTGATAGTGTTGATATAATTTTAAACATAAATTAAATCTCTTTTCTGTTAAATTTTTATCGTAAAAAATTATGAGGTGCCCCTTGGGGGTATAACTTATCTGAAATTAGATTTCAACTTTTTTAAAATTTAATTTAGCTTAAATTGTGAGTTGTTTTTGGTAATCTGCAGTGGCTCTATTTTTATTTACTCTTGAGATTTAAGTTCAGCATACAGAGGGATGCAGGCTGTAACAGCTGTCTTGTCTGGCACTCTTCTAACGGATAAATAAGTAACAGACCCATCATCATGTACTTTTCTAAGTACTGTTGCATAAACCCAATAGAATCCACCATCTTTTCTAAGATTTTTTACTATACCTGACCAAAAGCCTTTACTTTGAATATCATCCCAAAGACCTTTAAAAGCGATGCGAGGCATATCTGGATGTCTTATTATATTATGGGGTTGACCAAGTAATTTTTCAATCTTATAACCAGCTATCTCACAAAAAATATCATTTGCATAAATAATGAAACCTTTATCGTCTGTTTCACTTAAAATATATTGATCTGAAGAGAAGTACCATTCTTGAGAGTTTTCACTTTTAATAACAGCCATAAAATACCCTTTTATTTATAGTATTTTGTAACACCATTCATATTTGATCCCATATTTAAAAGGAGCATATCACATATAACTAAAGCTGCCATTGCTTCGCATACGACAGTTCCTCTAATCGCTACACATGGATCATGTCTACCTTTTAAAGAGAAGCTAACTTCCTTATTTTTAGTTGTAACTGTTTGTTGCTCTTTAAAGATAGATGGTGTTGGTTTAAAATAAACATTTATAATTATATCATCACTATTACTAACACCACCTAAAATTCCACCAGAATGATTTGAACAAAACCCATTTGCTCTTATTTCATCATTGTTTTGTGAACCAAGTGAGCGAGCACTCAAAATCCCATCTCCAATTTCAACAGCCTTAACAGCGTTAATTCCCATCATTGCATCTGCTAAAACAGCATCTAATTTATAATAAAGTGGTTGACCTAAACCTTTAGGCGAACCTTTAATAAGAACTCTTGAGACTCCACCAACTGAATCATGTTCATTTTTAGCATTTAAAATAGCATCTTTTTGAGCTTGTTCTATATTTGAATCAAGAGCATAAATAACACTTTTTTTAGCATCTTCGTAATTAAAAACTTCAGATTTTATACCATCTATTTCACAAATACCACTTAGTACTTCAATATTTAATTCATTTAACATAAGCTTAGCAATCGCACCAGCTGCTACTCTAGCAGCAGTTTCTCTTGCAGAGCTTCTTCCACCACCACGATAGTCTCTTATGCCATATTTATGAAAGTAAGTAAAATCAGCATGACCTGGGCGAAAAACATCTTTTATATTTGAGTAATCACGTGATTTTTGATTTGTATTGTAAATAATCATAGCGATTGGAGTACCTGTACTTTTACCTTCAAAAATACCACTTAATATTTCTACTTTATCGTCCTCTTTTCTAGCAGTTTCAAACTCACTTTTTCCAGGTTTTCTTCTGTCTAACTCTTTTTGAATAAACTCTTCATCAATATTTAATCCTGCTGGAATACCATCAAGTATGCATCCTATGGCCGTTCCATGCGATTCTCCAAAAGTGCTAAATCTTAGCTTTTGCCCAAAACTATTCACCATTTTTCCTTTAATAACATAATTGCAAGTTTTGCGGCTTCTTGTTGAGCGATTTTTTTACTTTTACCTAATGCTCTTGCATACTCTTTTTCTTCAATTATTACAGCTACTTCAAACTCTTTTTGATGATCAGGTCCACGACTTGCAATCACTTTATATTCAGGAATTTGACCAAATCTAGCTTGTGTTAATTCTTGAAGAGAGGTTTTAAAATCTTTAAATAGTGAATCAAGTGAGATATCTTCATGATTTTTTTCAATTAAAGATACAGCAATTTTTTCTGCTTCTTTTAACCCAGATTCTATATATATTGCACCAATAATTGCTTCAAACGCATTTGATAATAAAGATGCTTTTTCTCTTCCACCATTATTTTCTTCAGCGTTTGATAGTAAAATATATTTACCCAAATTAATAGATCTAGCTAGTTTATCAAAGCCTTCTTCATTGACTAAAGATGCTCTTATTTTTGATAATTTTCCTTCATCAGACTTAGGAAATTTTTTAAATAAGTACTCTCCAACAATAAGGTCTAGAACTGCATCACCTAAAAATTCGAGCCGTTCATTATCATAAGATTGTTTATGACTCTTATGTGTTAGTGCTTCGATAACAAGTTTTTTATTTTTAAAATTATAGTTTAAAATATTTTCAAGTTCTTGAATTTTTTGGTTCATTTTAATGACTCTTTCATTTTTTCTGCGGCTCCACGTGCTAGCTTATCACAACGCTCATTCTCTTCATGACCATCATGACCTTTTACCCATATAGCGTTAACCTTATGATTTTTTGAAACTTTTATATACTCTACCCATAAGTCAGGATTTTTTATTTTTTTAAAGTCTTTTTTTATCCAACCTGTCAACCATTCATTTATACCTTTTACAACATAAGATGAGTCAGAAATAATTTCAACTTCACAAGGCTCTTTAAGGGCCCTTAAACCCTCAATAGCTCCAAGAAGTTCCATTCTATTATTGGTTGTATGTGCTTCGCTTCCTGACAGCTCTTTTTCTTTATCTCCAAATCTTAGTACAACCCCATAACCACCAGGACCAGGATTTCCTAAAGCACTGCCATCACTGAAAAGAGTTATTTTCTTCACTAAAATCCTTATGATAATTTTTTACTAAGTTAAGTTCAACTCTTGATGTATCTATAGAGTGACAGATACTACAACGACTAAATGCAAATGGAGAAATTTGTTTACAATTATCACAAATATATTCAAAACTAAGTGTGGCGTTTACGCTATCATTAAGACCTATAAGAACATCAAATTCAAATACAGAGCTTTTTTGAGTTTCGTCAATATACCCTTTGGCACTATAGAGTTCCTTTAGGTAACTATTTTGCATAATTATATCAAAATCCAAATCTTTTTTATCAATATGCCATAGTATATCAACTAAAAGTTCAGCTTTTGAAACATCAAAATTTTTCCAAGCTAATTTTGGGTTTATACGAAATACATATTCAAAAATAAGATATGCCAACTGATTTGATGTTTTATATATCTTTAGTAACTCATTTACTTTAATCTCTGATGATAAGTTTGTATCATTTAAGAGTAGCATAGAGTTTAAATAAACACTATCAGTTCTTATATCTTTTTTTAATTCATCTAAAGGTTCTAAAACTTCTAAAGCAGAATCATAGTCTTTCATTTTTTCATACACTAAAAGTAAATAATTTAGTGCTTGTGGGGTTCTTGGATTGCTCTTTAGAATTTCTAAAAATATTTGTTTAGAGCGTTCTAGAAAACCAGCTTTAAAATATGTTTTTCCAAGTAAAAAAAGTGTATCTCTATAGTTGGCTTTATTACCAACTTTTAAAAGTTCATTATATATCTCTATACTTTTTTCAAAGTCACCATTTTTAGTATATGAGTATGCTAGTAAAAGCCATGATTTTTCTGAAAGTTCACCTTTTGTAATAAGTACTTTTAATTCATTTTGTGATGGCGGAGAGTTAAATTGTTTTAAAAATCTGTCTAAATGTCTATAGTCTTCTCTTTTTTTAAATTTACTTAACCAATATGAAAAAAATGTAATGATAAAAATAAGAACAAAAAATATAATTATCCCAAAAAGTGGATCACGAAACTCTATGAAAAATGTATTCATTATTCGTAAACCACTATCCCATAATCATTTTTTAAATTATAAAATGTTGAGTCTACTGTAATCTCTAAGTCTTTGATTTTACCTAGCTGAACAATAGAGTTTTTGTTTACTCGAATCCCAAACTCTGTAAAAAATTTTTTTATATTCACAAATTTTACATCTTGAACAAACTTATATTCAAACTCTTTATATAGCCTCATTTTTTCATAAGAAAATATATGCTCACTTATATGTAGTTGGTCTGAAGCAAATCTTATTGGTAAATACCCTGAAAGATCAGTGAGTGTTTCTTCAATATGTTCATGTTTCTGAGGAAGAGTATTTTTTTGTACAAAAACATATTTGTTATTTAGTTTTAGTGTTGGAGTGTTTTTCCAATATTTATAAGCTGGATTTGAAACACCTAGCTTTAAAGAGACCTCTCTCCAAAGCCAAAAAGAGTTAAGAGTATTTGGTAAGTAAGACATTCTCCTAACTCCTTTAAATGATTTATAGCTCTATTATATAGTTTTTTATTATATAGTTTTATTAATTTAATGTAGAATATTATATAGTCATAATATCGGATTTTTTAAATAAAACTATAAAGTATTATTTAACTTCTATTTCTAACTCTGTTTCTATAAATTTTTCACTATCTACTTCTTGAACTTTATGTAGTATAGTTCTTGTAATATCTATAGTTTTTGTTAAAATAAGATATTCTTGAATCATATATGCTCTTTTATCTGCTAAATCAACAAGTTCTTTAGATGTAACTTCTTGAATATCTTTACATATTTTCATTAATTCTTTTTGATATTTTATATTAAATATTTCATCTTCTTTATATTTTTTTCGTATTTTTGTTTTAAGAGTTTTTACAACATCTTTACCCACATGTGCAGTATATATATCTTCAAGTACATTAGCAATTACCACGCCCTTGTTAGCACTTTTTTGTAGTATAAGATTTCTTAGTTTATTTGATTGAATTGCTTCTGTATCTTTTTGAGTATTATAACTACCAGTGATTCCAAGTGAGAGTTTTGATCTTTTTGTAAGTATTTTTATAATATTGTCAAGTTTTTCTTTTTGTGGTGGTAAAACTTTAAATTCACCAGCTTCAAACTCTACATGCTTTAACTTTTCCCCATCTATCCCCAATAAAGAACTCAAAAATGTAAAAGGTATACTACCCCAACTTGTCAAGACAACTTTTTCAAAAATCTAATTCCCTAAACACCTGTTACCCTATGCTACATTTTCACTAGAATTAGTGTAATCCTCATCATTAATTTTTAAACTATCATAATA
>JAKISR010000072.1 GCA_021648465.1 Sulfurimonas sp.
TGCTCAAAAATTCTAAAAGATTAACTTCACTTACATTTTTATAATATATTTCAATTAATGATTTATAAAACTCATCTCCCACTCTATCAAGTCGCGCCTTGTTTTCTTTTGAGTCTTGTTCTATCTCCTTAGATGTAGCATTTAGTTTTTCATACAACTTTGTTTGATTAAATGGTTCACCCATCGCAAAGTTAAAGTTTGATTTATCATCAAAAGCTCTTAATATTATTGCAAATTTTTCATCTGGCAATATAACTGCAATATTTTGAGCCTCGTAGCCTTTTTTTATATATTCATATACTTTTTGTTTTACAAAAGCAACTTGAAGCAGTTGTTCACTAAAAGAAAAACATGATATATTTGAATTTTGTATAATTTTTTCTTTTTTTATTATCTCATTTTTATTTAATGATATTAGATATTTGTAATCTTGTTCTAGCTCAATCCCTAAATCCAAAAATTTGCTTTGCATCTTAATGTTAAATCTGCTGGTTTTAAATACAATGTTTATTTCGCAATACTCTCTACACTTCATTAAAAGTTCAAACTCAAAGTTTGTTAGATGACCATCTACATATATCTCTATACTCTTATGTTCTTTTGCATAAAATAAATTAAACTCGTACAACTTAGGTAAAAATATTTTATCTAGTATTTTTTGCTTTAAACATAGTTTTTCATACCTTTTATACAACTCTTGAAGTATCTCTATATGCTCCTCAAACTCCGCATAAATATCGTTAGATGCTAAGTTGTCTATCTCATATTTTTCATTGGCTAACTCTTCAAAAAATTTAAAAATATATGAACTGTTTTTTGTAAATGTAAAAAAGTTTCTCTGAATCTGTAAGCTCTCAAATGATTTAAACTCTGATGCTTTTAAAAGAAGTAATATGCGTGTATCATCATCAATGGGTTTAAAATCTTTAACTACACACAACTTTGAAATAAACTCGCCCATTGTTATGTAGTTTGGTAAAAAAAGTGTTTGGCTGTCTATAGAAAGCTGTTCATGTCTTATGGCTCGAGAGGATGGTAAAACTGTAGTGCTTTCATTCATAAGGCTTATTATAGCCTAATACTCATACACCTCTTTATTTCTTGTATCAACTTTAACATTCAAAAAATTTTGCTCTTTTTCAATATTTATTTTTGCCATAATATTCCATCTTCCCTCTTTTGGAAGTATTATATTTTTAAATGAATAAATTCCACTATCAACTATTGGATTAATAAATTCTTGATTATATTTATGATTATTTGGTCTAGTTATTATAATCTTTATATTAGCATTATTAACCACATTTCCATTAGTATCTATAATTTTATACTTTACAGTACTGTTTTCTTGAGAAAATAAGTCAGCAATATATTCGATCTTATATTTTTTATTAAATGAAATTCTTGCTTCAATTATATCATTAACTTTTGCATCTACTTCATGATAGCCCATCATATAATTATCACTTTTTTCAACTGGTAATTTTGTTGAAATTATAATTGTTGCTACACAAGCACTAAAAATAAATATAATTGATATACCAATTGCATAAGGCCATATTTTTCCACTTTTAATTAGATTCAAATTTTTGTTTCCTTATATATAATTTTCTTTTGATATAAAGGACTATACCATAAAGTATAAGACCATAAAATATCACTTTCACAATCATAATACTCGTTTTATTGGCATTACCAATTGCATTTTCAAGTATTATATTTTTATTATCTGCTATTTGTTCTGCTATATCAGCATATCCATTAAACATAGAACCTGAATATTTTCCTAAAACTTCACCTTTTTTAGCTTTTTGAGCAAGAAGAGGTAATATAGTTCCTCCACTTGTCATATCACTAAAATCTAAACTTAACAATGCGATTATAAAAGCTTGTACAGGTGATGATATAGGGCTTAGTATCTGTTTTTTATTAAAATATTTATATAAAGATGGCTCACTAGCTAAAATATCTACTTTATTATTCATCTCAGAAAATGTAAGTAAAATTGTAGGCTCAGAGAAATCTTTCATAACCTCTTTTTCATATTCAACAATATTCATTCCATCTGGTAACTCTTTAAGCATCATAAGTCTTAACGATATACCTGTTTTTTGATATAGTTCAGAACCAAGTTTTTCAATTTCCACTTTGAATGCAGGATTGAAAATAACTTCGTCTTTATATAAATATTGTGCATTAAGTACCGTATTAAGTAATAGTATTAAAATAAGAGCCCTAAGCCCTTTTGAAAATTTCAATAAAATTTCCTTAGCCTATATAAAGATGGTTTGGTGTTAAAACCGCGTAAACTGTATATGCGGCCATTAACACTAGACCCCATGCAATAATTTTTCCCATTATTCACTCCCTACAGTTACAACATGATCTTCAACTTTTGAACCAAACATCTTAATTGATTGCTCATTTTTAATATCATAATAATTTACAGCATTAGCATTTTGAACACCAAGACTCCAAATTGTTAAACCAACTAAAATAATTAACAGTAGAACAGTTGCTATTAACATTCCTGTTATACCATCAAGAGCAAATAAACCTCTATTTTCATTCATTCTTGACTCCTTATTTGCTTATGCTAGTGATATATGCACCAACAGCTTCTTTTTGTTTGTCATTAAGTCTATCAAACTTAGGCATAACACCCATATGGCCTTTTTTACCAAAATTAAGAATATTAACAACTAGAGCAGGTGTATAAGTAGCTATATTAGGAGCTACATAATCCATACCTTTGCCATCTGCCCCATGACAGGCCGCACATGCACCAGCATAAACCTCAGCACCTTCTCCACTCATACCATTAGCTACAAAAGTAGAAACAATATCAATTTCAGCATCTGTTATTAAGGCTCCGGTATTAACATTGAACAAACCATTACGATCTGACATTGGCATAGCAGAGCCAATTAGTTGATAATCCGAACCTTTTTCAATTACATATTTCACTGTTTGAGCAGAAATTCTACTATTTAAATCTGCTGCTTTGCCATCAATACCATCAGCATTTATACCATGACAAACTTTACATTCAGCTAAAAATATAGACTCACCCATCTCAACTAACTTATCGCCAGTAAAATCACCATATTTTGCTTGATATTTAGCATTATGAACTTCTGTATCTTCATTATATTCACCAATTTGTGAATATGAATTTACTGGGTACCCAATTGTCATGTACCATGTACCCCAAACCATAGTAAGCAAAAATGCAACTGCCCAACCTGTCGGTATAGAGTTTTTATACTTACCGATTCCATCCCAATTCTCATCTGCTAATTCACCCGTTGCAGTGTCAACTTGCATTTGACGAACATATTTAATTACAACAAGAACTGTAATTAATATAAGTGCAACCGCACCTGCTATTGTAATTATATTAACTATGTCATCATTTAAACCACCCTCAGAGATAGCTAAAGGTATATATGTGAACACTAGCATTAAAACGGTAACGATAATTCCCCAAAGATAAATCTTATTCATGTATCTTTCTCCTATTTCTTCGCACTCTTAGGTGCCTTGTCCTCTGACATAGATGCTACTGGAGTATCATCTATATCATCTTTAAGTGCCATATTGCTATAACTTTCATAGTCAACTCCATCAACATCTTTCTTTTTACTATAAAGATGATAGATATACCCATATAATATCAATACGAGACCTATTGTTAACGTAAAGTACCCATAAGCTTGAAGTTGTGCAATATCCATTACTTATCCTTACTTAAGACTATTCATATATGCAATAATAGCTACTATTTCAGGAATTTCTCCACGAGCTACTGCATCTTTAACATCTTGATCTTTCATATCTGCTACTATCACTTTTGCTTCTTCTAAAGCTAATGCATTTGCTTCTGCAACACTTCCACCCATTTTAACAATTATGCTAGATCCATCTTTCATAGGAACTGGCTTGTTATAAGGGACTGAAAAGAATTGTGCTATAGTTAATTGTTCTGCAAAAGCAGTGTTTATATCAGTATTATTTATATACATCCAGCGATATGCAGGCATAATTGAACCTGGAACAACAGAAGCTGGATCTTTCATATGATTTTCATGCCAGTCAGTAGTTCTATAATTACCAACACGCATTAAATCTGGACCTGTTCTTTTTGAACCCCAAAGAAAAGGACGATCATAAGCATACTCACCACTTAAAGAATAGTGACCATAGCGATCAGTTTCTGATTTAAATGGACGAACTAGTTGAGAATGACAAGCATTACAGCTATTTTTAATATATACATGACGCCCAGCTAACTCCAAGGTAGAGTAAGGCGCTGTACCAATTGTAGGTCGAGACTGTTGAGCAAAGTTTGGAAGAATTTCAACTAAACCTGCAAATGAAATTACTAAAAACACTGCTACCGAAAAAAAGAACGGATGTTTTTCTAACCAATGAAACATATTATAATCCTTTTCTTTATGCGCCCATAGGCGTAGCATTTTGTAGCTCTGATTCTTCAACTTTACGAGCAGACATGGTTTTGTAAATGTTATATGCAAACATAAAGAAACCAATTAGGTATAATAAACCACCAACACTACGAATAACATAATAAGGATGAAGAACTGTCACTGTATCAATGAAAGAGTAAGCCAAGTTACCAAATTCATCGTGAGCACGCCACATCATACCTTGAGTAATACCAGCAATCCACATAGAAGTGAAATATAAAACAACACCTACAGTTTGAATCCAAAACTGTGCAGTCATTAAGCTTTTTGAATAAATCTCTCTTTTAAATAAACGAGGAGCCATATGATAAAGAGCTGCCATAATCATAAATCCAACCCAACCAAGAGTTCCATCATGAACATGACCAACAATCCAGTCAGTAAAGTGAGCAATTGCATTAACTGATTTAATTGCTTGAATAGGACCTTCTAAAGTTGAAAACATATAGAATGTTGAACTAAGAACCATAAACTTAATTAATGGAGAGGCTGCGACTTGTTGCCACTCACCCTTCATTGTAAGAAGCATATTAATCGCTGAACCCCAAGATGGAAGAATCAAAATTACTGAGAAGATTGAACCCATTGTTTGTAACCAATCTGGAACAGTTGAATATAAAAGGTGGTGACCGCCGGCCCATAAATAAAGGAACATTAAAGCCCAAAAAGACAATAAAGAAAGTTTATATGAATAAATCGCTTGACCAGATTCTTTTGGTAAAAAGTAATAAATCATTGCAACAATAGGAACAGTAAAACCAAAGGCAACTGCATTGTGACCATACCACCATTGAACAAGAGCATCATTGGTTCCAGCATACATAGAGACAGAGTGATACCAAACACCTACACCAGACTCACCAATATCACTAACACCAAACATTGTTGGAATTGCCATATTATTAAATAAGTAAAGCATAGCTATACCTAAGAAAGTAGCAATATAATACCAAACAGAAATATATAGTGATTTTTCACGGCGAATACCGATTAAACCAAACATTCCTGCACCAAATATTACCCATACCACAACAACTAAAATATCAATAGGCCATTCAAATTCAGCATATTCTTTTGAACTAGTAATACCCATAAATAGTGAAACAACAGCTGCAACAATTACAACTAGGTATAACCAAAAATGTAATTTACCTAAAAACATTAATAACTTTGATTCTGCCATCGATACCTTAAGTACACGCTGACCAATATAATACCAAGTAGCAAAAATACCACTTAATGTAAAACCAAAAACTACTGCATCTGTATGCAACGGACGAAGACGACTAAAGTTTGTATATTCAGCTAATCCCTCACCTAACATCAAGTTTAACCCTGGATAAGCAAGTTGAAATGCTAAAATTACACCGATGAGCATACCAACAATTCCTAAAATAATTGTTGTTAGCATGAACATTTTTGCAACTGTATAGTCGTATTCTAATGGATGATTCTCCATGTATAGACTCCTTAAAGATTTAAAACAATTAAGTCTTTTTAAATTTAAATAAATTTATCAGACTAATAGCATTGATATATTAACAATAAACATATTCAACAAATCTTAATTATGACTATATTATGACAAATTTTTAAATTTTATACAGTTATTAACACTTTTGTAACAAAAAATAGATATACAAATAAGAAAAGAGTTTTTATCTCTTAATTAAAGATAAAAACTCATTAAAAATATATCTGCTTTCTTTTGGACCGGGAGAAGATTCTGGATGGTGTTGAACAGAAAATATCGGGGAATCATTATACTTTATGCCCTCAATAGTATCATCAAATAAATTAGTATGTGTAACTTTTGCAATTTCTATAATATTATCAGGAACATTATAGTTGTGATTTTGTGCTGTAATTTCCACTAATCCTGTTTTTTCATTTTTTACAGGATGATTTCCACCATGATGACCAAATTTTAATTTAAAAGTGTCATAACCATGAGAGATTGATAAAAGTTGATGACCTAAACAAATTCCAAACATTGGAACTTTAGCAGCTATTAGTTTTTTTATTTGCTCTTGCTCACGTTTAAGAACAAGAGGATCACCAGGACCATTTGATAAAAATACACCATCAATATCTTTTGAATTATATCTATTTATAAGAGTCTCAGCAGAGAAATCATTTGGAATAACTTCTACACAGATACCAGCACTTACAATTTCATTTAAAATATTTGTTTTTACGCCAAAATCTACAACAACAATACTTGCTTGATAGATTGGAGCTTCATCAAATTTAAAATCTACTTGAGCATATGTTGATTGAGTATGCTTATAAGAAGTTTTTGTACTAACTTGCTCAATATAATTAATATCTTGAATTCTTTGTGAACTCTCTAGAATTTTTTTAAGTTCATCTTTATCACTAATCTCTGTAGAAGCTACCATCATCATAGCACCTTCACTTCTTAGCATCTTAGTCAAGTATCTTGTATCAATATCACAAATTCCCATAACATTATGCTCTTTTAAAAACTCTGCTAATGAGTTCTCTGCTCTAAAATTAGAATATCTATCTTGATATTTTCTAACTATCATGCCTTTAGCATGAGCATTTTTACTTTCCATATCTTGAGAATTAACACCAACATTTCCAATCTCTGGCATTGTAAATGTAACAAATTGACCAGCATATGAAGGGTCTGACATAATCTCTTGATATCCACTAAGTGATGTATTAAAAACTATTTCGCCTACCAATGTATCGTTAGCTCCAAAGCTATTAGCTTCTAAAAAAGTTCCATTTTCAAGATATATAAAAACTTTTTTCATATTCATCTACTTAATACCTCTTTTTATTAACTCTTCTCCATAAAGTTTTTCATATAAAATATCAAACTCATCAGTTCCTGGAATATATCTCTTTTTATATGTTTTGATTTTATCCATTATTGCATCATCTAGTTCAGATGCTTCTGCTATAAAAGATGTAATTGCATTATAGATGATATTTTTGATGCGATTTTCTGTAACATCAAAGTGAATTAAATCTTCTTCATAAAGTTCATCTAAAATTTTATGTGAAATATCTGAATAACGCTCTTCATAATTTAAAATTACACCAAATTCAGGAGCAAGTTTTTTCTTAATCATAAAGAAAAGCTGTCTTTCGTCTACAAGGTTAAACTCTATTTCTTCTTCATTTTCTTCACAAATTTCGTCAACTTTTTCTTCTAGTGCCATCTCTTGATGTACATTTTGAATTAGTATTTTTTGGGCTTCTTGGGCGATTGGCTCAAGTCCTTTAGTCATTGTAACAACACCACTTTTATTTAAATCAATTGCAATTTTATTAGATATATGAGGTATTGTTTTTAGTGATATTTTCATATGTGGAAACCCTATTATTAAAATAAATTTAGGTATTTTACAATAAGTAAGGTTAGTTTATAATTAGAGCAAACCTATTATACCCTCTTACCCAAAATTTAAATCTGAAGTGCAACTTTTAAAAAAATGAAAAATGAAAGTTGTAGATTTAGATTTGAAGTAGTTAGATGTTAAAATCTTTACTTTAAAATCCGACCAAAGATAAGGAAGTAAATGA
>JAKISR010000014.1 GCA_021648465.1 Sulfurimonas sp.
TGCAGTATGTGCGAAACATTATGTTTACAAGATAAAACAAATGAAGTTTTAGATGCTTACAAACAAGGTTTGCATCATTTAAAAGCTCCAAGTGGAGATATTCCACAACATCTGAATTTTATTTAGGTTGGTAGATGAAAATAGCTTGTCCAGTTTGTTATTGTGATGCAGGTGAATATAATATAAATATTGATGAATTTTCTATATATAAATGTATCAATTGTGGGCTTGAGCATACTTATCCAATACCTACGGATAAAGAGCTAATAGATTTTTATTCAAGATATGAAGATATAAGAGCAGACTCTGCAATTGTAAAATTAAATGTCCAAAATAATTTAGAAAAATTATTAAAATATGGATTAAATAAAAACTCTTTAATATTTGATTTTGGCTGTGGAAAAGGTGAGTTTGTTGATATAGCTGGAAAAAATTGTTATGGAGTAGAACACTCAAATTCTGTAGGAGATAGAATTTTTAATAATTTAGATAATTTAGAAATTAAAGAGTTTGAATATATTACACTTTGGGGTGCACTAGAGTATCTTAATGATATAAAACAGATAATGAAAAAATTATCAAATATTTTAAAAAAAGATGGTTATATTATTATAACGACAGTAGATGCAGAGGGTAAAATCCCATATTATTATAAACCACCAGAGCATTTAACATACTGGACAAAAAAAAGTTTACACCTGTTGGCAGAATATATAGAGTGTGATATTTTAGAGATATCACAATATAATATGAAACAATTTAGTCATATCTATTTGGATAGATTATTAAGTCGAACACCCAAGGAGCATGCAGTGGTAATTAAAGATAGTATTAATAAGTTGCCTGAAATTATAGAAATACCTACTAATGAACTTTTTACAGTTTTTAAAAAAAGATAATTTATGAAAATTAAAAAAACAATATTTGTAAGTGGCGATTTCAACATACTGCACCCAGGGCATTTACGACTTCTGAAATTTGCTAAAGAGAGTGGAGATTATCTAGTAGTTGGTTTAAATAGTGATGATATAAACTCTAAAGGGATACATCAAGATATTCGTTTGGAGTCTATAAAAGCAACAAGTTATGTAGATGAAGCCTTCATCCTAGAAAGTACGCCATTAGAGTATATAAAAATAAATAAGCCTGATATAGTTGTAAAAGGTAAAGAGCATGAAAGTCAAGAAAATCCAGAATTAGAAATTATTAGTAGTTACAGTGGAAAACTTCTTTTTAGTTCAGGAGAGATTGCTTTTTCTTCAATGGATCTTTTAGAAAGAGAGTTTTTTTCTTTTAATAATAAACTTCAACATGGTTATGAATATATCTCAAGACATAAGTTAGAATTTCAAAATTTAAAAGAGATTATAAATAAATTCTCAAACCTTAATATACTTGTTATTGGTGACACTATTGTTGATGAGTATATAACATGTGAGCCACTTGGTATGAGCCAAGAAGATCCAACTATAGTTGTCTCTCCACTAGCTACTAATAAATTTATTGGAGGTGGGGCAATAGTTGCATCACATGCAAGAACTATGGGAGCTAATGTAGAATTTATTTCAGTTGTTGGTGATGATGAAAATAAAAATTATGTTCAACAAGGTTTAGAAAATTTAGGTATAAAAACAGCTCTTTTTTGTGATTGTACAAGACCAACAACTCTAAAACAGAGATTTCGTGCAAATGGTAAAACACTTTTAAGAGTAAATCATTTAAAGCAACATAGTATAAATAAAGATATTGAAAATGAAATATTAAAAAATGTAAAAGAGTCTATTGATAAGATTGATTTGATTTTGTTTTCTGATTTTTCTTATGGACTACTTACAAATAAAATTATTAAAAGTATCTCTAAGCTTGGTGGAGAGAAAAATATTTTCATGGTAGCAGATTCACAAAGTTCTTCTCAAGTTGGGGATATTTCAAAATTTAAAAATATGACATTAGTTACTCCAACTGAGAGAGAAATAAGACTCTCTTTAAATGATTTTGAATCTGGTTTAGTTGTTTTATCAGAAAAATTAGCAAAAAAATCAAAGGCTAAGTATATCTTTACAACCTTGGGAGCTGAGGGAATAATGATTTATAATAATCCTAAAGATAAACTTTTGACAGATAATATAAAAGCTCTTGGAAATATTGTTAAAGATGTAAGTGGTGCAGGGGATTCTCTTCTTGCCTGTAGCGCGATGGCTTTAAGTGTTGGTGCAACTATTTGGCAAAGTGCTTATCTTGGCTCACTTGTAGCTGCTATACAAGTGAGTCGTGTTGGGAATATACCAATTAAAAAAGAAGAAATCATCAAAGAATTAGAGTAGATGAAAGCATTACTTCTTGCAGCAGGTTTGGGAACAAGATTAAAACCAATTACAGACACTATTCCAAAATGCTTAGTCCCAATACATGGTAAACCTTTACTTGAGTACTGGTTAGAGAATCTAAGTGAAGTGGGAGTAAATGAGTTTTTAATAAATATTTCATATCTAAGTGAGCAAATTGAAGAGTTTATACAAAATTCTAAATATAGAGATGTTGTTACTTTGGTTCATGAAAAGAAACTTTTAAATACTGGTGGCACACTTTTAGCAAATAGAAATTTTTTTGATAAAGAGCCATTTATGTTGGTTCATGCTGATAATATCTGTATATGTGACTTTAATGAGTTTATAAAGTCTCATGAAAGAGCTTCTAAAGATATAACAATGATGTTATTTAAAAGTGATAACCCAAGTAGTTGTGGTATTGTTAAGCTTGATGATAATGGTATAGTTGAAGAATTTTATGAAAAAGTAAAAAATCCACCCTCGAATTTAGCAAATGGGGCTGTATATATTTGCTCCAGTACTATATTTAATTTTTTAAAATCTTTAGAAAAAGTAGAGATTGATTTTAGTAATGATGTTTTACCAAAATATATAGGAAATATCAATACTTACTTAAATAATATCTATCATAGAGATATAGGTAGTGTAGAGAGTTATGCTAAATCAAATATAGAATTTTATAAATTGATTAAAAAAAAATAGAAAATTACCGATATTATTTTTATGTGAAGACCACTAAAATAAGTGGCTTGTAAAAAGGATTTATTATGGCTATTGATTCAGTTAGTTCAGTTAGTTCAGTTGGTGCAGGATCAGGTATCCTCACACAAGACGTTTTAGATCAATTAAGGGCTGCTGATGAAGCTGCTAGAATAACTCCAATAACCTTAGAAATAGCAAATGAAGAAGATAAGCAAAAGGCTTTAAAAACTATAGATGCAACTATGACAAACTTTATTGATAGCATTAATGCTATTAAAACTGCTACCCTTTGGGACGATAGAGCAGCAACTGTAAGTTCTGGTACATCCGTTGAGGTATCTGCTAGTTCAAAAACAGATGTACAAGATTTTACAATAAATGTAACAACATTAGCTACAAAACAGATAGAACAATCAGGATCTTTTGCAACAGAGGATGATTTAATTTCAGGTGGAGCAGGTCAGATAAATATTAATATAAATGGGCAAGATTTTACAGTTGATTATACAGCAACAACTACATTAAAAGAGTTAAAAGATTTAATAAATACAGCGGCTGGAGCAAAAGTAGATGCTACTGTCGTTCAAGTTAGTGCAGGTGATTTTAGACTTTTTATGAGTTCAGTGGATACTGGTACAACACAAGATATTACAGTTACAGATATAAGTGGGACTGTTGATGCTAGGCTTAGCACAGGAATGACTGATATTCAAACAGGTATTGATTCAGCTTTTACATTTAATGGACAAGCAATTACAAGAACAAGCAATAAAATCACAGACCTAATCACAGGGCTTACACTTACTCTTAAAGAAACAGGCTCTTCTAATGTAAGTATTGCTCAAGATAGAACAAGTATTTTAGAAAAATTTGATAGTTTTGTCGGGAAGTATAATGCAGCAATTACAGAGCTTGATAAAATGACTAATCCTAGTACGGAGTCAGAAGAAAGAGGAATATTTTCAACAGACAGCACTATTAAAGGTATGAAAAGAGCAATTGAAAATATGATTGAGAGTGCTGGTGGTGGTGTCGGAAGCATGATCGATTATGGTTTTGATATTGATAAAGATGGTAAAATGACATTAGATAAGACAGTTTTAGAAACAGCTATGGATGATAATTCTGTAAACACACAAGCATTTTTTTCTGGCGGAGATTTTACAAAAACTGATTTAAGTGTTGTACCACTAACTGGAGCTTTTGCAGATATGTCAGTAATTATTGAAGGGTATACAAAATTTAATGCAACACTGGACTCTCTAAAAGATAACCTCTCAGATAGTATAAGCTCACTTGAAGATAGAAAAGCTTCAGCGACTAAGAGACTTGATTCAAGGTATGAGATACTTACAAAACAGTTTATTGCATATGATATTATAATAAATAAACTCAATTCTGCTTCATCAATGTTTGTTCAGTTAGCTAATGCTCAAACAACTAATTAAAGCTAAATTTAGTCTCTAGCTTGTCGATATATTTAAGATGAAAGAAACTAATAAAAATACTCAAAAAGGATTTAATATGCATGATAATACTGCTCATAATATTTATGCTCAAAATAATGTAGGAATTGAGTCTCCAGCAAAACTTATAGAGATGCTTTACGAAGGGGTACTTCGTTTTAATGCACAAGCTAAAAAATCTATTAAAGATATAGATATTGAAAAAAGAGTTTACTGGATAAATCGCTCTACAGCAATAATTACAGAATTGATTTCTATTTTAGATCATAGTCAATCAGGTGATATTTCAGAATATTTAGAAGGTTTATATAATTATGAAATTCAACTACTAACTGATGCAAATAATGAAAATTGTATTATAAAATTAGATGAAGTAAGTAATGTTTTTAAAGCTCTTTTAGAAGCATGGAGAGAAACAACAAATGTGGTTAACTAGTCTAAAGATAGCTATTATTGAGAAAGATACAAACTCTTTAGATAATCTTTTAGATAATCTTCCTAAATTAGATAATGAAAAAGAGATTCAAGAGGCTATATATCTTCTAAGAGAGGCCAGTGAGTTAGTTCACTCCTTGCAAGATAACACATCTGCTACAAAGAATCAAATCAAAAAAAACTTACAATTTTTACGCTCTACAGATATTCCAACTTCAAGTAAGCTCGATATCAAATTATGATTTTTTAGAGATTCCAAATTTTAGACTTCGTATAGTATATTCACTTACAACAGCACCTTTTCTCATGCTTAATATATGTTCAATAGCATCTGCTATATCACTACAAAATAATTTTTCATCATCTTTAGTACTTACATTAAATTTTAATTGATTATAGAAATTACTTTGTGTCATATCTGGATTTATGTTTGTTATGCTAAGTCCACTTTTTCTACACTCTTGGAATAAAGAATCTCCAAATGCTTTTAGACCAGTTTTGGTTGCACTGTATACTCCTGCAAACTTACTAGCTCTTAGAGCCTCAATACTATTAATATTCATTAGATAACCATTATTCTTTTTTAAACTTCTAAGTAGAGCATTTGTAAGTAGCATAGGGGCCGTTAAGTTTAGAGACACCATATTAGTAATAGTTTTGTTATTTAGTTCTTCATGCGGTTCAAATTTACCAAAACCAGCTACATTTATTAAAATATAAATATCATCCTTTGTTAAGTTTTTGCATAAATTAAGTGTTGATAATTCATTTGATAAATCTGCTTGAAGAGGAATAAAATTTTCATTATTAAAATTTTTTTTAGTTATGGTTCTGCTAATACCTATAACTGTATAACCTAAGCTTAAAAGCCTGTTAGTTATCTCTTTTCCAATTCCACTACTTGCACCCGTTATTACAACTTTTTTCATATTTTTACTCTTTTTATTATTTTATCAATAGCATTAAATATCAATTTTTTAGTACTTTCTTTTGTAATACTATCTGGTTCAAAATGATCACTGACTATTTTATACATATAGCAGTTTTTTGTATTTTTACAGGCTTGATAAAAACCAAAAGATTCCATATCAACTATACTATAGTTATTATCTGATACTTCATTATTACTGCATACAATAGTATTATTTGTATTTGTATTTAAAGTAAATATTTCTTCATTATATAAAATAGAGCTAATCTCTATACAATCACCAATTTTATATTTTTTACTTGCTCCACAGATACCAATATTTAAAAAAATATCATCTTTGTTGGGATTAAATTTTCTTATAATAAATAAAGTTGTAAGTTTTGCATTTTGTATACCAATTCCTGAGATAATAATTTTTATATTTTTATTAAAAAATATGGTAAAATTGGCATACTTAGATTTAGTAAGCTTATATTTCTCAACAAATGCTTGAGCTTCTGATTTTAAGGCAACTATAATATACAACATTCAATATTGTAGCAAAAATGTTATTTTTATGATAATATTAATAATTAGTAAATAAAAATGGAGAGTAAAATGCCTATTGTAAATGAGGACTATTCAAATATTAATTATGAAGAGATGGCTGAATCTATAGGATTGAAATCTAAACATATTCCTATTTTAATAACGAGTTTTTTAAATGAATCTGATTCTATTATGAATAATATTAAAGAAGCTATTGATAGTAAAAATTATGAAAAAATAAAAACAAATGCACATTCCATTAAAGGAAGTGCTGGTAATTTAAAATTTAATAAAATATATGACATGGCAAAAGAAGTAGAAAAATCAGCTTCTCTAAAGAGTGAAAACTTTGATTATAACGGATATCTTAAAGCTATTAAAAAAATAATTTCAACAATTTCAAATTAAT
This sequence comes from Sulfurimonas sp., assembly GCA_021648465.1. GTDB lineage: Bacteria > Campylobacterota > Campylobacteria > Campylobacterales > Sulfurimonadaceae > Sulfurimonas. The sequence goes on from JAKISR010000014.1 coordinate 6,802, forward strand.
TCTTTGCTATTAAATATTTTTTAGCTATAATTCCAGCGCTTCTCTTTAGACCTGTGCAATAGTATTTTGAGATAATGTGTCAGGGTAGGAATACAGCAGCACATCTTAATTTGCTATGTGCCGCAGGTATCTGGAGGGAAGTACTTCAAAAACTACTTAAACAATTAATTATCATCTCTATATTTAGATATACCACAAGCTTGGTTTGGTTTTGGTGGATTATTTTTCAGATAAATTAAATCTTCTAATGTTTGTGTTAAAACTCTTTTTTGTTGCAGTATAGGTAGCATAAGGTTGTCTTTTTCATTTAAAGGTAAAGCCATATCTGTAAGTACAGCTTCAACCTCTTTATCTAAGTCTTTTATAGCATTTTGTATATTTTTAATTGAATTCATAGTGCAATTGTAACTAAATTTCAGAATATTTAGATATAATTCTTTTTCCAAAATAGAACTAATATATCTATTTTACCTCGTAAGTCGAGGTGTGAATTTTACAAAAGGAGTTATCGATGCCAAAGATGAAATCGGTTAAAGGCGCTGTTAAGCGTTTTAAGGTTAAAAAAAATGGTTCTATTAAACGAGGCACTGCATATAGAAGTCATATTTTAACTAAACAGGATTCAGATACTCGTAGAAAACAAAACAGCCCAAAAGTTGTTTCAAAAGCTGATGAGAAAAATGTAAAGGCTATGATTAACTAAGGTTAGTTAGTTATAAATCTCCAGCAAAATAATTATTAAAATGGCTGGGCAAGACCACCATCTGAGTGGCACCTTATTGCATAAGTGATTGGGTAAAGAAAAAGGAAAGAAATGCCAAGAGTAAAAACAGGTGTCGTTCGTAGAAGAAGACATAAAAAGATTTTAAAATTAGCAAAGGGTTTTTATAGCGGACGCCGTAAACACTTTCGTAAAGCTAAAGAGCAAATTGAACGTTCATTAGTATATGCACATCGTGATAGAAAACAGAAAAAACGCGACTTCCGTAAACTATGGATTATTCGTATTAATGCTGCAGCAAGACTAAGCGGTATGAATTATTCAACTTTTATGAATGGTGTTAAAAAGGCTGGCATAGAGCTAGATCGTAAAATTCTTGCTGATATGGCGATGAATGATGCAACAGCATTTTCTGCAGTTGTAACAGCGTCAAAAGCGGCATTAGCTAAGTAGTAAAAAATTATTACTCTCTTTCTCAACTTACGAGAGTGAGAGCTTAGTTTATAATTTATGTAAAAATAGTACACTATTCCCAATTTTGTTATAATATATTCCAACTGATAATTCTTTAGAAATATAAACACCTCTGCCATTAAAGTTATTTGTTTTTTGAAATATTTTTTCTAATATTTTTGTATCAAAACCATTACCTTCATCTAGAATTTTTGTTATTATATAAACTTCAGAGCGATATTCTATTTTATTAATAGTAACGTATATATTTTTATCACAATCAAGTTGTTTAGTTTCTAATGTGCTTAAGTAGGTGTTTTCATTTATCAATATATGTTTAGTTGATGCATTTATTTGAAGATTTCCATGCTCAAAAGCATTCATAAACATCTCTGAAAAAACAAGAACTGCACTATAGCTTAATTTTGAATTATCTGTTAGAGTGTCCCAAATTTTCGCATACCACTCACTTGCTTCATTAACATCATATAAAGAAGTTTTAAAAGTTTTTTTCTCTACTATATTGTTATGAATGTGAAGTAAGTTTATAAATATAAAAGTTATATCATCTTCTTGAACATCTATTTTTTCTAAAAACTTATTAACCATATCTTCTCTTGAAAATGAGTTTAGAAAATCTTTTTGAATAAAATTAAGATAAGGTTTGTTTTTTAAGGTTGTCGAATTTTCTACAATTCCATCACTGTATATAAGAAATTTTATAATATCTGAAATATTGTATGTTGAAATTCTAAAGGTTTTCATATATTTACTAATTGGAGGGTTATTAGATTTTAATTTTATTATTTTATTATTTGAAGTTTGCATTAGCGTTGCTGGCATAGCAAATTTAGCATATTGCATTTTTGATTTATTGTAATCTATATTAATATAATCAATAGCAAGGGCTTCTTCACTAAGAAGTATAGGTTTTATATACTCTAATGATAAATCGATAATTTTATAGAAATCAAAACTATCTTTTTTACCCATAATATCTATAGTATGATTTATGAATGATGTTATAAGCATGGATGTTAAAGATGCTGATAAACCTTTACCCATTCCATCTACAATGAGGTAAAAAGCTTCATAATCATTAATTCTTCTAACACTATAAGAATCACCACTAAGAATATCAAGTGGTTTATAGAAAAAGTCAATTATTGCATCGTAAGGATTATTAATCATTTGATAATAAAAATCATTTCTTAATATATTTAATTCTTTAGAAAATGCTAAATCTTCTTGATAAGAGTTATAATCATCTTTATCTTGAAGATCTTTTATCTTTTTTTCTCTTTTCTCTCTTAAATATAAATCAGCTATTAGAAGTTTAGTAACACTATTAATAGCTTGAATTACATCTTGAGTTTCAATTGGTTTTTTTAGAAAATTATTGACATTTAATTGTAAAGCTTTAACTATAACATCTATGTCTTCTATAGCAGAAACTAAGATTATAGGCATCTCTTTATTGATTTTTCTAATTTTATCTATCATATCTAAGCCATTTAACACTGGCATATCATAATCACAAACGATTATGTCTATGTTGTTTTCAATAAAATATTTATACCCCTCTTGCCCATCATAAGCAAAAAAAATCTTTTTTACTAAATTTTCAAAAATTGAATTATAGATAAGCTGTGTAGTTTTATTGTCTTCAACACATAAAAGTGTTAAAGATTTTAAATGATTTAGTACAGAGGTGTCCATATTGGTTTGCATCAAATTATAAATTTATCAAGTTCTTTTTGTAGCTTACTTGAATCATTAGACAATCTTTTTGCTGCAGCTTCTACATTATCTCTATGTTTAGTATTTTCATTAGAAATTGTAACTACTTTATCTATAGTAAAAATCAACTCTTTTGTTTTTGTTGCAATGTAAGTACTTTGATGCATAACATCTTTAGATTTCTTCATTGTAATAGATAGGTTTTCTTTTGTATTTTTTGATGAGGCTATTAATCCTTGAGCAGATTTTGCAATAACATCCATATTGTCAGATGTTTTATTTGTTTCTTCTGATATCTCAACAACATTTTGTGTTATAAGATTAACATTTGCACTAATTTCACTAAGACTTTTTTGCGTACGCTCTGCTAGTTTTCTTACTTCATCAGCAACAACAGCAAATCCACGACCGTGTTCACCAGCCCTTGCCGCTTCAATTGCAGCATTTAGTGCAAGTAAATTAGTTTGATCTGCGATATCTGAGATAATTTCTAGTACATCTTTAATATTTTTTGCTTGTTCAGTTAAAGATGAAACTTTACCAACCAAATCTTGTTGATGCTCGCTTCCCTCTTCAATAGATGCAATAACAGCATTAAGTTTAGTAATAAAATCATCTAAAACATCAAATGTTTTACCTAAATCTTCTGCTACAGTGATAGAAGCTTCCTCCACAGTATCAAGTTTTGTTCCAACCTCAGTTACTAAAGTATTTATAATTTTTATCTTTTTATCTGAATCATCAGCATTTTTAGTAAGATCTTTAACAATAACTGTTAGTTTTTTACTCTCTTGTGATGTTGAGTTAGATACATCTTTTGCTTGAAAAACACTCTCTTTAAATGCTTGAATCATAACATTTATAGCTTTAGAAATTTGTGATATTTCATCTTTTCCTTTGACAATGACATCAGATGTTAAATCTAAGTTACTAGATACATATCCTATTTTTTCAAGGCTATTACGAACACTTGCATTTATGCCTTTGTTAATTGTAAGAATAATTATAAATATAGCAATAGCAAATGTACTATAGATAATAAGTGTAATCATAGCACTAGTATCATTATCTGATTCTATTTGCTCTAGTAAAATATTGTTTTGTTTTGCAAGTTCATCATCAACCTGTTTGAGTAGATTTATTTTTTGAGAAATTGTTTTAAACCACATAACACTATCGATACCAAATCCACCAGTAAAAGCTCTTTCTTGTGCTATAGCTCTCATTTGATTTACTTGAGATATAGTAGGAGAATTCATTTTATTTTGAAAAAGAGTTTTCGCTTCATTACTAGCTATTGCTTTAAATGCTTCAAGATATGAATCTTGTTCTGCAGTAAGTTTAACCCATTTAGCGAATACTCCATTTTTAAATTTATCAGCTTGGAAAACACCACTTAAAACAGCCCTTTCTAGCCCAGCTCTTTCTTTAGATTTTAAAAAGTTTGTATAAGAGGTAAGAGATTTTACAAGTTCAGGAGTATCTGCTATTTTTGCAGTTATAGATACTATATTTAGTATTTCTGTATTTATTTTAGTATAGAATGCAACTTCATCTTTCACACTAATATTGAATGAGTCAACTTTGGAACGTATATTTTCAACTTTACTCATATCTGTTTTAAGTGATGATATATTACTTTGAAGCTCTTTAGGGTAATAGTTTAAGTCAACTGAAGAGAGGTAATTTTCTAGCTCTCTATACTTACTATCAGTTGTGCTTCTTTGTCCTGGTAAGATATCTCCAAATTTTGCACCTTTTGATCCAAGAAAACCAGCACTTGCTCCACGCTCTTTTTGTGTTTCATGGATTAAAGCGCTAAGTTTTTGTGAAATAATATTTAGCTCTTTAGCATTAGAAATGGTTGATTTTGTTGCTAATGTTTCTTTGAGGGTTAAACCAATAATAACTAAAGTAAAAGAAATAATTATAAAAGTGATGAAATTTAATTTATTTTTAATACTCATAATTAAGCTTTCTTAGCTTTGAAAGTTGAAACTAGATTTAAATCATCTAAAAGATGTAAAAGTTGCTCATCTCCAATACTCATATGAATATCTATGCTGTCCTTTAAAACAAGTTTATTTAAGTAACCAATAATTGAAGATGTAATAGACAAAGAATCTACAATATTTATAATTAAACTTTTATTATTTACAATGACATCATCTATATTTTGTTTGATTACTTGAAAATCACTAATACTTTTCATATTACCTTTTATAGTAACAATATTTGAACTTATCAATATCTCCATGATACAACCTTTTTATTAAAATATGTTCTTGTTAGTGTATAATCATAAATCTTAAGATATACTAAAACTAGCTATACTGGTTATGTTCAATCCAGTTTTTCATCTTATATTCATATCCAATCTCTTTTAATTCTACAAAATTTAAAATTTTTTGATTTTCTAAAGAGTCTAAAGCTTTATTTATTGCTAAGTATGATGAGTTTGACTTTGGTGAAGCAGATAAATATATAACAGCTTGTGCTAAAAGAATCCTAGCTTCTGGATAGCCAATTTTACTAACACTTGTCATTGTAGATGTACTTAAAGTTAGAGCTTGAGGGTTTGCATTTCCCACATCTTCACTAGCAAAAATTACAAGTCGCCTTGCTATAAAATCAGCACTTTCTCCTCCATCAATTAAACGAGCAAGATAGTATATGCTTTTGTTCATATTAGAAGCTCTCATAGATTTGATTAGAGAACTTATTAGATTATAATGAACACCAGCTTCGCTACATCCAGCACTAAGTGCATTGGGTCGAAGAGACTTTATGTTTTGCAAAGTTATATTTAAACCTAAATGAGAAGAAAATTCTAAAAGAGTAAGCATAGCTCTTGCATCACCACCACTACTTGACACCAAATACTCTTTAGCATCATTATTGCATGTAAGTTTAGTTTGTATAAGCGTTTTATCTAAAAGTATTGTTAATGCTTCGTTTGAGACATAGTATAGTTCAAAAAGTATTGAACGAGAACGGATAGCAGAGGTGAGTGAAAAGAAAGGATTTTCTGTGGAAGCACCAACAATTAAAACAGAGTTGTTTTCCATTACAGGAAGTAGAACTTCTTGTTGATTTTTAGCTAAACGATGAACTTCATCTATAAATATTAGAGGTTTTTCTAAGGTGTTTTTATATTGATCAAATATTTTTCGTAGTTGTTCTACTTTGAGTGAAGTTGCATTAAATTCATAAAATGGTAGCTCCATCTTTTTGGCAATAATTCTAGCAAGTGAAGTTTTCCCACATCCAGTTGGACCAAATAAAAAACTATGTCCCAAAGCCTTCTTCTCGCATAATATTCTAAGTGGAGAGCTTGGAGATGTTAGATGCTCTTGACCAAGTAAATCATCAAAATTCTCTACTTTATTTATCACCTCGTTCTCTCTTTAGTTTATCTTCTGCTTTTAAAAATGTAAACAATGCTGAGTACTCACTTCTCGTCAGAAATCTTGTTTTTCCAGTTGGAAGATTATTTAACTCAACTTCTGCAAAACTGATTCTTTTCAAATCAGCTACATCAGTTCCAAAATGTGCAAAAAATCGTCTTATTTCACGGTTTTGACCTTCAGATATTGCTATTTTTAAAATAGAGTAGTTATGCTCATTTTTTTGAATTTTATAACCTATAAAAGGTGCAAAAGTCATACTAGTTACTTTTGAATGAGAGTGTCCACCAGCTGTTGCATCATCAAGAGTCATCCCATTAAGCATTGCAGCTTCCATCTCTGATGTTACTTCACCTTTTATTTTCACTTTATAGATTCTCTCTAGGTTTGAGTTCATAAGTGAGGCTGCAACTTTAGATGTATCTGTAAGGAGTAAAACACCCTCAGTCGCATAATCTAATCTTCCAATAGGGATAAAATGCTTATATTTATTATTTAGGCCATCATAGATAGTTCTTCTCCCTTTAGGATCATTTTTTGTTACAAGTTCACCTTTTGGTTTATTATAAACAATCACAGTGTATTTATCTCTTGGTGCGATTCGTTTCCCACTTACATAAACATCAACATCTTTCTCTTCAACTTGCGTAGCTGGGTTATCTTGTATCTCTCCATCTACTCTAACATAGCCATCTTGAATAGCTTTATCAGCTTCTCTTCTTGAGTAACTTGAATGGTGAGCAATATATTTATTTAATCTCATTTTTTTATGAAATCCCTTTTTCTATTAGAGTGTGAATATGAAGTACACCCTTTATGTTTTTATCTTTATCTGTTACAACTAAAAGTTGTATTTTCATCTCTTCTATCATGATAAGCGCATCGCTTGCAAGTATATCTTCATTATCTAAAGTTTTTGGATTTTTAGTTGCATATTTTAAAACTTCATCTTCAAGTGAAAAATTATCACTAAGTAATGCCCTACGGATATCACCATCACTAACAAGTGCTAAGAGCATGTTAGTGTTATTAGTTATTAGAACTGTTCCAAGTCTACCCTCACTAATTTTTAAAATAGCTTCTTTTACAGTTGATTCTTCTGAAATTATAGGAAGATTTTTACTACGCATTAAATCACTAACTTTTACAAAAAGTTGTTTTCCTAAAGCTCCACCAGGATGAAATACTGCAAAATCATTCTTTTTAAAATTTCGTGCTTTCATAAGACAAATTGCTAAAGCATCACCAAGAGCAAGAGTTAAGGTTGTTGAGCTAGTAGGTGCTATATTTAGTGGACAGGCCTCTTTTTCAACTATAACATCTATAACTAAATCACTATACCTTCCAAGTGTTGAGTTTTTACTTTTTGTCATACCAATAAGTGGTATGTTAAATCTTTTTACATGTGGAAGAATTGAACTTAATTCTTCACTTTCACCACTGTAACTAATAGCAATAACTACATCATTTTTATCAATCATTCCTAAATCACCATGAAGTGCTTCAGTAGGATGCAAGAAAAAACTAGGAGTTCCAGTAGATGCAAAAGTAGCTGCCATTTTTGCACCAATTAGACCTGATTTACCAACACCAGTAATGATGAGTTTACCTTTACAAGCGAGTATTATATCAACTGCTTTATTAAAGGTATCATCAATATTTTTTGCAGAATTTAAAAGAGTTTGAGCTTCAATATTTAAAGTTTCTTGTGCTATTTGTTTGTAATTCATGCCATTATTATAGCGTTTTTAGCTTCATAAGATATAATCCGCGTATGAAAAAAATCATTATATTATTTAGTGGGGATGGCTTTAATGCCAAGAATATTGTTAATTTGTTACATAAAAAAAAGTGTATTGTTGTTTGTGGTATAACAAATAATCCTAATGCTAAAGGCATAGAAAAACTAAATTTACTTGGTATAAAAACAGAGATTTTAAATCATCTACATTTTAGCAATAGAGAGAGCTTTGATACAGAATTGGTACAACTAATAAATAATTACACGCCTGATCTAGTTGTGCTAAGTGGATTTATGAGAATATTAAGTGAAGTTTTCACTTTAAATATTAAATCCATAAATCTCCATCCCTCACTTCTTCCAAAATTTAAAGGTGCAAAAGCAATAGAGAGAAGTTTTGCAGGAGAGAGTAATAGATGTGGAGTCAGTGTTCATTGGGTAAATAGTGAGCTTGATAGTGGAAACATAATACTACAACAAGAGTTTATTCGTAGTAAAGATGATACTTTTGATAGTTTTGGTAAAAAAATTAAAAAGATAGAGTTTGAAATAATGCCAAAAGCTATTGTAAAAGCTCTTAATGATATACCCTAAGGAGGGTATATTTTTTTAGTTTATATCTGGTTTAGGTGTTTTTGATGTAGAAGCTGGAAGATTAGGAATAGATATATTTGTTTTTCTTCCATCTAGTGATATTAAAAAGTCTTCAATAGATGATGCTTCTTTGCTTGTTATTTTTTTACCTAATTGCACACGACCCATCTCTTTGATAGCATCTTTTAAGCTCCAGATTTGACCATTATGAAAATATGGTGCAGTTTGAGTAATATTTCGTAGAGTTGGTACTTTTACCATACCATTTTTATCACCTTTAAAATCACCAACATTTTGATATTTATATGTTGCAGTTATATTAAATGCATTCATTGAACCACCTATTGCGATGCCTGTATGACAAGTTGCGCAGCCAATATCTATAAATGTTTTAAGACCCTTTTTTTGTGCAGTTGTTATTGCCTTTTCATTACCATTTAAGTAATCATCAAAAGGGGAAGGAGTTACAAGAGTTCTTTCAAAAGAAGCAATAGTATCTGTCACTTTTTCAAAGTCTATTTTTACATTATCACCATAAGCAGCTTTGAATTCAGCAACATAAGCAGGAATAGAGGTAACAGTTTTTACAACATGCTCTTTTGTAGCAGCCATTTCAGGACCAGCTAGGATAGGACCTTGAGCTTGTTTTTCTAAATCTGGATCACGACCATCCCAAAATTGAGAGTCAAAAAATACAGAATTTAAAACAGTTGGAGAGCTTAAGTGATGAGGATTAACTGTCCATTTGTGACCAATTGCTGCACTAAGTCCATCGTCTCCACCCTCTGCTAAATTGTGACAGCTATTACAGCTGATAAAACCACTTTTTGATAATCTTGGATCAAAAAATAATTTTTTACCAAGCTCAGTTTTTTTAGGAGTGATAGGATTTTTTGGATTATCTATCAGTTTTAAAAGCTCAGTTGTTGAGCTTGGAATGGGTTTTAATCCAGCTTTTGTAGCATCAGTCATTAATGATGATGCCACTAACGATGATGTCAGTAATGCTACGATTGTAATTGCTATAAGTTTCATTTTCATCCTTTTGTATTTATGATAGTGGAATTATATTATAAATACTCTTAAAGGAAAATTATTATCTTTTAATAATTGTTAACCAAGCTGACAATTTTCACAAATACCTGATAAAACTAAATTTGTAGAAGTTATTTTAAAACTACTTTCTTTAGTAATAATATCTATAATAGAGTTTAAATCTATCGTTATATCTTCAACAGCAAAACACTTTTCACATGCTAAATGTGAATGTGGTGCTTGTGTAAGTTCATAAACAGATTTTGAGTAGGGAATTTTTATCTCTTGTATAAAAGAGTTTTCCAACATTAAGTTTATATTTTTATATATGGTTGCCAATGAAATAGAACTAAATTTATTTACCATCAACTCATATAGTGATTCTATGCTAATATGTCCTTTTTTGTAAAGTTCATCTGCGATAGCTAATCTTTGAGGTGTAGCTTTTAAATTGTGTTCTCTTAAAATATTTGTATAATTAATCATAATGATATTATACACTAAGTATTATTAAAGGATAAATATTATTTTTTATATTTAAGAAAATTATAATTTATTGAAGCTCAATGTAGATATTATTAGTTAAAGGGATAGATATGCAAAATTTATTTGATGAAGTATCAACTCTAGATACTAGATGTTATGAGAAATTTGCTTTAAGTGAAGATATTTTGATGGAACATGCTGCAAATGGTCTGGCCAATCATATTCGAGTAAAAGTTTTTAAACATTCGAAGATATTAATTGTTTGTGGTAGTGGGAATAATGGTGCTGATGGTATTGCACTTGCAAGACTTTTACATCTTGATTATGATGTAAGTATATTTTATGCGAAAAAACCAAAATCAAAAATGGCACTTCTTCAAGAAAAGAGAGCAAAAAATATCGGTGTTAAAGAGAGTAAAAAACTCTATAAGTGTGATGTTTTAGTTGATGCTATTGTTGGAACAGGCTTTAGTGGTAAATTTAATAATAAAATAAAAAATATTATAGATAAAATGAATAGTACTGATGCTTATAAAATTGCTTGTGATGTACCATCAGGATATAAGTTTAAAGCAGATGTAACTCTAACTATGGGTGCTTTAAAAAAAGCAATGTTTTTAGATAGTTCTAAAGAGTATGTTGGAGAGATAATAGTTTTAGACTTGGGAGTTTCAAGAGATATTTATGAAGTAAAAAGTAACTGGAAGCTTCTTGATATAGATGATTTAAATTTGCCTATAAGAAATAAAAAAAATTCTCATAAAGGGAATTATGGACATTTAGCAATAGCATCAGGAGATAAAAGTGGGGCGAGTATTATTAGTGCTTTAAGTGCTTTAAAATTTGGTACAGGCTTAGTCTCACTTGTTAACTGTAAAAATATACAAATTCCACATATTATAATGTATTCAGATATAGTTCCAAAAACTGCAACAACTTTAGCTTTAGGAATGGGACTTGGAAATAGATTTAAAAATATAGAATTAGATAATTTTTTAAAGAATGAGTTTCCTATTATCGCAGATGCAGATATATTTTATATGCCAATTATTTTAAAAATTTTAAAAAGAAATAATATAGTTATTACACCTCATCCAAAAGAGTTTATCTCACTTTTAAAGATAACTAAAATAGCAAAAATAGATATAAAAGAGTTACAAGAAAATAGATTTAAATATATTGAAATATTTTGTAAAAAATTTCCTGATGTAACAATTATCTTAAAAGGGGCAAATGTTATAATTGCTAAAGGGGATGAATTTTTTATTAATCCTCACGGTACATCAATGTTAGCAAAAGCTGGAAGTGGTGATGTTTTAAGTGGTTTAGTTGGAGCACTTTTAGCTCAAGGTTACGAGCCTTTAAATTCAGCTATTAATGCTTCTTTAGTACATGTAAAGCTGGCTTTAAACTATAAAGGAGCTGATTTTTCACTTACTCCTGATGATTTGATTGATGAGATTGGTAAATTATAAGATTTCTTATGCTATAAATTTACCACAAAATACAATATGGAAAACAATAATGGATAATATTTTAAAAATTGGAAAGTATGAATTAGGCTCTCGCCTAATAGTAGGAAGCGGAAAATATAAAGATTTTCAAACAACTAAAGAGGCAACTTTAGCAAGTGGAAGTGAGCTTATTACTGTTGCAGTTCGTCGTTTAAATATAACAGACCCAGATAAAGAGAATCTTCGTGATACATTTGCTGGAACTAATGTAAAGTTTTTACCAAACTCTGCGGGATGTGTGACAGCTGAAGAAGCAATCACAACTTTTAGACTTACTCGTGAAGCTACAGGTATTGATTTAATTAAACTAGAGGTGATAGGCGATACTCAAAAAACTCTCTATCCTGATGTATTAGAAACCATAAAAGCTTGTGAAGTTTTAGCAAAAGATGGATTTACGATTATGTCATATACCTCCGATGATCCAATTATGGCAAAACGATTAGAAGATGCTGGTTCTCATGCAATAATGCCTCTTGCTGCTCCTATTGGAAGTGGTCTTGGTATTCAAAATCCTTACAATATTGTTTTTATAAGAGAAGCTGTTAGTGTTCCTGTAATTGTAGATGCTGGAATAGGGTGTGCAAGTGATACTGCATATGCAATGGAGCTTGGAGCTGATGGAGTTCTTACAAATACAGCAATAGCTCAGGCACAAAATCCTATGTTAATGGCCGAAGCTATGAAATATGCTGTAGTATCTGGTCGTATGAGTTATCTTTCAGGAAGAATTCCTAAGAGACCTTACGCAACAGCATCATCTCCAATAAATGGAATGATTCAGTTTTAAACAAAGAGGGATTAAACCTCTTTATTTTGCAACAACAATATTTCTACCACTTTCTTTAGCTTCATATAATGCTTCATCAACTCTTTTTATTAGAGTAGATTGATCTTCTATAAAATTAAATTCTATAACACCAAGCGAAATAGTCATTTTTTTAACATCTTTAAAAATAAATTTTTCAACTGCTACTCTTAATTTTTGAGCTAAATCTATTGCTTGATTTAAATTTGTTGCTTGAAGTGTTATCATAAACTTTTCACCGCCCCATCTTGAAATAAAATCACTTTTTCTTATTATTTTAGTAATTATTTCTGATAACTCAATAAGTATATCATCTCTTGCAGTGTGTCCAAAAGTATCATTTATTATTTTAAAGTGATCAATATCTAAAAATATAATAGATAATTTTGAGAATGTTTCAGCAGATAACTCCATCTCTTTAGATAAAATAAAGTTTAGTTTTTTTCTGCTAAAAAAACCAGTTAAAGGATCTTTTGAAGCTTCTATGTTTAAGTCTTTTCTTTTTAAATAATTTTCTGTAATATCAGTGAAAACAATTAGGTAAAGTAGCTTATTATCTATACGCATATCTTTAAGTTGAGGCTTAAAAAATATTTTATTATTATTTTTTATAATTAGAACTTTTAAATCTTTATGATATTGCTCTTTTTGTAAATAGGGTATCCAATGAAGACCTTTGTTGTAAGTTTGTAAAAAATCAGGATTATTTGTTTTTTCAAATATATTGGATATATGTTTACTCTTATCTTTAAACTCTTTAAATGTTCGGCAGTTAACTAAATCAAGAACAGTTTTATTTGCAAAAATAACACTTACTCCATCAGAAACAAGTAAAATTTTTTTATCATTATCTAATATTTTTTGTAAAAGTATTTTAGTTGAAAGTAACTCTTTAGTTCTTTTTTGAACTACCACTTCAAGGTTTTGTGTATGTTTTAGTAGTCTATGAATTAAGAAAGTAGTAAACATTAAAAATATAGTTATTAGTATTTTTATTAATAAAGTTTTTTCTTCGATAGAATTTTTAATCATTTGATAATTACTACTATCTAAGCTTATACTAATTCCCCCAATAATACCACCTACTATATAGCTCTTTTCTTGATGACATTGTAAACAAGACTTAGTTGTTAATAGTGCACCCATATATTTAAATTTATTATTATCAGAAAGTTCATAATACTCTTTTTCATTACTACTTTTAAAATATTCTAGTGCTTTTTGCTCAAAAGGTGTTGCCTTGTTTTCAGGGTTTAAAGGAGCTAAGCTTGTTATTTTAAAATGAAAATTTTTTATATTTGCTTTTTCGGATAATTCTGAGAGTTCTCTTGTCATTAATGCAGGATTTATTTTGAAAAGTGTTAAATTGTTATCCGCTTTTAGAGTATTATTATTTAGATACATATTTGGTTTTTGACCTTCTTTTGGCGCCACATAAACACCACCGTATTCTGCATTCCATCGTCGTATATTTATTTGAGAATTAAAGTGAGTTTGTGCTTGTGTTATGAGTAAGTTTTTTTGAAGTTTTATGCTTTTTTTACTGTATGAGTCAACAGAATAATAAAAACCAATAGCAATAAGTATAATAATAAAATAAAGGGTTATGTTTTTATAGATATTATCCAAGATAACTTTCTTAAATTTCTATTTTATTTGAAAGGTGAGCCATTAATAAAAGTTTTCCCATGCTTTCAAAAAACTCATTAACACCTATGTCTTGCGCCAATACAGCTTTTTTTAAAGCAGTTAAAAATATCATTTTTGACTCATCCGAAGCTATCATAAATGTATCTACAATATACTCAAATGACAAAGTGTGAATTTTACCATTTACATCAAAATTTATTTCTGATGAAATACTTATACCTTGTTTTTTTAGAAGTTCTTTACACTTTTTTTCTATTTTATTCATCTTAAAGCTTCTTCATCAAGTTCTCCACTTTTTAGTTTTTTCATATAATCTTCAAGTAATTTTTTAACTTCTCCACTAAGTATAAAAAGTCCTAAAATATTTGGCACTGCCATTGCAAGTAAAAGCATAAAACTAAAATCAACTAGTATATCAGTAGTAACGATAGTTCCTATAATGATTAAAGATAAAAATATAATTTTATAAATTATAGAGAATTTTGAACCAAAAAGATAAACCCAAGCACGCTCTCCATAATATGACCAAGAAATCATAGTTGAAAAAGCAAAAAGAGCGATACTAATAGATAAAATAATTGGGAACCAACTAATAACAGTTCCATAAGCAGCACTTGTTAATGCAGCTCCTTGCTTGGCTTCAATAAGAGCAGAGTAAGCGCCATCATGTGTATATACTCCAGTAATAATAATTACAAGAGCTGTTAAAGTACAAATAACAACAGTATCTATAAATGGCTCATAAAGTGCAACAAGACCTTGTCTTACAGCATATTTTGTTTTTGCTGGTGCATGAGCAACTGGAGAGGAACCAATTCCCGCTTCACTTGAGAAAACTGCTCTTTGAAAACCTTGAACAATAGCTCCTAGCATACCACCATAAATAGCACTTGTTGCAAAAGCTTCTTGAAAAATAAGACTAAAAGCATCATCAATTTTATCAAAGTTTACACCTAAAATCCATAAAGAAGCAGAGATGTATATGAGAGCCATAATAGGCACAAGACTCTCTGTTATATGTGCAATTCTTTTAACACCACCAATAATTACAAAACCAACTAATGTTGCCATTATAATTCCAAAAATTATTGGATTATCTTGGAAATATGGAATTTCTTGAGATATAGCACCTAGAGCTTGAGAAACTTGAAAAGTATTTCCCCCTCCAATAGCACCACCAATCATCAATATAGCAAATATGACTGCTAAAATTTTACCAAAAGAGACATAACCTTTTTTAGCTAAACCTTTTGATAGATATTCCATCGCACCACCCATCACAGTGCCATCTTTTAAAAATTCTCTATACTGAAGCGAGAGTGTTACTTCTGTAAATTTTAGACTCATGCCTAAAAAACCAGCCACAATCATCCAAAATGTTGCTCCTGGTCCACCAATAGCAACTGCTAAAGCAACACCTGCAATATTACCAAGACCAACAGTAGCACTAAGAGCAGTTGTAAGAGCACCAAATGAAGATATCAATCCAACATCATCAATAGTTTTGTATCTACCTCTTATGATATTAAAAGAGTGTCTCATTACTCTAATATTGATAAATTTAGTTACAAACGTCAGATAAACACCACCTGCAATTAACCAAACAACTAAAAATGGAAGGCTCACACCATTCAGAGTTCCAAAAAGTATATCAAAGAATAAAACAGTTTCTAAAAAGGAGTTTATACTAGTAAAAATTTCACTCAAATTGAACCCTTAAAAACATAATTTAAGAATTGTAACAAACTAATCTTAATCTCATTTATTATCAATATCTATAAAGTTTAAAAATATGATAAAAAGCTATTGACTTTTTATAAGTTATTGACTATAATTTCGCCTCATTAATCAGGTGTTGTCTTGGTTTTTGTAATAGGTCGGGGTGTAGCTCAGTATGGTTAGAGTACCTGGTTTGGGACCAGGGGGCCGAAGGTTCGAGTCCTTTCACCCCGACCATCTTTTTATATTTTATATTCGTATGGTGAGATTAGCTCAGTTGGTTAGAGCACTGGTTTGTGGTGCCGGGGGTCGCGGGTTCGAATCCCGTATCTCACCCCATTAAAATAAAATATAAAAAAAAACTAATAAATTAAACAATAAACTATTTTGTGCGCCCGTGGCTCAACTGGATAGAGTATCGGTTTTCGGCACCGACGGTTATAGGTTCGAACCCTATCGGGCGCACCATAACATTTATTTATGCGCTCTTAGCTCAGCTGGATAGAGCAATGCCCTTCTAAGGCATCGGTCACACGTTCGAATCGTGTAGGGCGTACCATTTATTTGAACACAAAACGAACAAGTCTGTTTTGTTACGCTAGCCACTGTGGCACTAAAGCTTTGCTTTGATAAGCAAGAAATTAAAAATTCAGAGTTATTCAAGTGAGATAAAGAGTTTTAAACTATAATTCTGCTCTTATTCACATGCGGATGTGGTGAAATTGGTATACACGCCAGACTTAGGATCTGGTGCCGCAAGGCGTGGAGGTTCAAGTCCTCTCATCCGCACCATCAAATAATTAAATCTCTCAAAACCACTTAAACAACGAACTTTTAAAGACTTTAAGAAAACTTTAAAATTATTTTTCTAACCTATTTCTAACCTTGAATTGTAAAACTTTGCAAATTAAAAATTTATATTTTATCTTTCTAAAATATTTAATAATGATTGAGCTACATTCTTTATAGAAAATTCATAAGAATTCATTCTTGATATATCAATTTGATACGCAGGCTTATTGCCATACGGTCTATGTTGGTTAATATATGTTGCATTGATAGTTTCAAATTTAAAATCTAAAATATAAAATGTTTTGTTATATATGTCAATACAAAGAAGAATAACATTATTATTCTCCATTTTTTTGAACTTGTTATCTCTTAAATCAATTTTTTTTGTATTTCCCCAATATGGAGTATAAGAATTGATTAGTTCTATATTCCTTTCAATATTATTTTACTTATTATATAATCTGTATCAGTTAAAACTTTACTATTATTTAAAATTTCTCTATTTTTATCACTACCGTTTAGTCTAATATTAAAGTTGAATTTTTTTAAATAATATAATAATGTATCTTCGTAAAGCCAAGATGATACCAAATCTTGTGCATACTCTTCGTAAGTTCTTTTGTCTTTATTGTGCTTACAACTTATTAAAGCTTTCCATACATTAGCATACTCTTTTTGTAATTTAACAAAGTTATTTTGAAGTATATAGATATTGCTTTCTGAATATCCTAACTCTTTTGCCATTTCAGATAATGGACGATTGTAGAGATGACTTAATGAATTATAAATATTACTCATTCTCGCTCCTAATATATTATTATTTATATATAACAATATATTAGCATAAAATTTGAGTATTTATTTTTCTGAATTAAATACTTTTAGTATTGATGTTGCAAGAAATTCTGATAATATAACTGGAACAGCATTTCCAATTTGTAGATTTTTTGAAGTTTTTGAACCAACAAATATATAATTGTCAGGAAAAGATTGTAGTCTTGCAGCTTCCCTTGCAGTTAAAGGTCTTGGGTCAATTGGATGAATACACCTTGAAGATGAAGGTGTGCTAAAATTTCTTGTTATTGTCGTTGCTGGTTTATCCCACCATAATCTACAATAAGTATTTTTAAAACCTGATTTAGGTCTTAAATGTTCGGATACATCTAATGGTGTCCCCCCATCTGGAAGTGCTTTCATTAGCGCTATTAAATTATCATTATTTTTGGGAGATGTATGCTCCGTGAGAGTATCACTTTCAATTCTTAATTTTTGTTGATATTCATTATGCGGTTCAGATGAATATTTTGTAGAAGTTTGAGCATTCCCTAATTTTGGTAAATCAGATATAGCATCAGAGAGTGTTAAGTGCTGTCTTAAATTATCTTCTTGATTATTAGAATGGGTTGGCTCAGGGAAGTAATATTCACTTTTCAATCTATTTCCTACTAATATAACTCTTTCTCTACTTTGTGGAACACCATAGTCTAGTGAGTTTAAAACTTTAAATTTAACCTTATACCCAAGTTCTTCAAATAGAGAAATAATTAGCTTGATTAAATTACCTTTATCCATAGATAATAAGCCTTTTACATTCTCAAAAACAAACATTTTTGGCATTACTGATTTTACAATACGATAATATTCTTGAAATAATTTTCCTCTTGGATCATCAAGTATTCTTTTTCCAACAGTTGAATAAGCTTGACAAGGTGGTCCTCCTATTATTAAATCAACAGTTTCATTTTTTTTAAGTAATTCATTTAAAACGGTATTTGGATTAAAATCTTTTATATCTATATTATACATTGGAATATCTGGGTGGTTTTTTGTATATGTCATGCACATATCTTTTTCTATTTCATTTGCACAAACAATATTAAAATTTTTATTTTTGTAAAAACCATAACTCAATCCACCTGCACCAGCGAATAAGTCAATTATATTTATTTTTTTATTCATTTTTTTCCTTATTGTAGATGTAATTAAGCCATCAATACGATAAATATAAACTTAACAATTTATCAAATAAAGCATCTATTTAGCTATCCATAGTTAATATTAGCATTATTTAACAAAAAAATGGAGAAAACAATGTCAAGAGATAGAGCTGAGGGATGGAAACACGCAAAAATAAGTGGTCATAGCAATGAAGATTTAATAAAAAATAAACTTAATTCTGATAAAAATGAATTGTTTAATCTTGGAAAAAGACTAGGTAATTCATCATTAACAGGAATTGCTGATGTTGGTGGGTTATGTGAAGCTTCTGTTAAATCTGTTCTTGGAAATTCAACTAAATCAAAAACTGACCTTATAATAAAATGGGATGATAAATCACTTTCAAAAATATCAATTAAAAAGAGCCAAGGGGGACAAGTCTATTTAATAAGAACAAGTAGATTTATTAACGGATACGAAAAACATTTTGCTGAAACAATTCCAGACAATGTTAAAGAAGCTCTATATTTATTTTTTGGGGAAGGTAAAGATATTGCATCCATATTGTCTGAAATTAAAATTTATGATGATAAGATTAGAAAATATGAAATTAGAAAAAATAGATTAGTTTGGAAAACACTTCTTATATATAATGAAAATTATGCGGAAAGTTTATTACAATGGTTAATTGATAATGCAAATAAGATTGCTATGTATTGTTTTTCAATGGGTTTAGCAGAAAATAAAGATGATTGGGCAGAATATATTTGGTATAAAAATTTACTTGGCGAAGATTCAATGGATTTGTTATTCTCTATAAATGAATTATCAAGTTTATCACAAGTTAATGCGAAAAAATACATTATTCCTGGAAAAGTTGGTGGAGGAACTACTATTCAATTACCGTTTGGTTTTCTTCAATGGCATCAAGGACAGATGCAATTTCATCATAAGTTTAGTCGCATTCAAGAAATGTTTAAATAGCTAAAATCTTGGACTTATTCCTTAAAATAAACCTCATTATGAGGTTTGATTACATTACTATTGAGAGTATGCAGAGCAAGAGCCAAAAAGGATGTGATTTATAATCACTTCCACTAAAAAACACTTCTTAAACTTTATAATTTTTGTTTTACAACAGAAAATCAACCAATCAATAATCTCTCAAATATCAATCATTAGTTCAAGTTTTCGTAATTTAATTTTAGAATATTATTGTCTGATATTAACATTAAATATTGCATATTTAGAGGTTGATATAAGACAAAATCTTCTATATAAATCCCTACAAACCCGATGAACTAACGAAGAAATATTTGACAGATTAAGAGATTGATTTTATTCTTAAAATTAAAAAGTTAAGAAGAAAAAACACCCCTCAAAATCTTCAAAAAAATATTTGAAATTAAAGGAAAAAGAGATGAGAGTATATATTACTGATTTAGAAAGTTATAATCAAAATGTAGGTGTTATAGGCAGATGGATAGAGTTGCCGATGGACAGAAATTTATTAGCTGAATGTGTAGAGGACATACTTAACGATGGTAGAAGAGCTTGTAATCACTCACATCATCACGAAGAATACATAATTAGTGATTTTGAATGCGAGTATATGAGTATAGAGGAATATTCGCCAATTAACAAGTATAACCACATTGCAGAAGCTATGGAAAACATAGATGAAGATGGTGTAAAATCTATTAAGTTTTTACTTGAAAATAATTTTGTGAAAGATATTTTTGAAGCGATAGAGAGTTATGAAGATAGTGTGAGAATTTATGAAGATAGCACAATGGAAGATATAGCAGAAGATTTTATTCAAGAATGTTATAACCTTGATGATATACCAACAATCATAAGTAATAATATTGACTATGAAGCAATCGCTCGTGATATGGAGATAGAGGGAAGTCATTTTAAAGTAGAGAATGATATCTATGAGTATATAGGGTAAAATACCCTATATTTAACAAATATTTTAAAAAGGAATACAAAATATGAAGACAATTATATTATCGCTAATACTATCATTTACAACCCTATTGCAAGCACAACCATTCTCTAAAAATAATATCTTGGGGGTGTGGGAAGTATCAAGTAAGAAAATGCAGGGTTTTACAAGCTTCGGAAAAGAATTCTCAACAACAAGAGGGCAATCATATATTTTAATATTTAATAAGCATGGTTTCGTTAAGAATAAAACAACTGGTTCAATTTATAACTATGAAATTATCAACGGTAAATTAAAAATATATCAAACTAAAATCTATAAAAATAACTATAAAATCAAAGATAAGAAACACTATGATTTATGGGCTATTACTGGGAGTTTTGAGAATTGTAGTGTTGCTAAAATCGTGAAGAAAAAATTAACGGGGTATTATCGCAAAGATGGCTATAAATTTTGTAAAATTCAGAATTATCCACAGCCAACTTTTCAGAGTGAAGGTTTTAAATTTTAATCTTCACTAACTGAATTTTTGACTATATTTTTTTTCTTTCATTTTAGAACAAAATAAGCTATATTTATCACTATCAAACCAATCAAAAGTTTTTCGATTATTATAGCAGTTGGTTAAAATTTCCATAGAGGTATGCATATCCAAAGTTGTTTCGCCAATCTTATCATTTATAGTCAATTTTTTACCACCTATTTTATTTATTTTTTGAAAATACACCGATTTATTATCTATAAAACCAACGACTTTTTTATCAGCATATTTTGGTAGAAAAATATCTATAAAATTAAGAAGATTTTCATTTGAAGAAAAAAATGCCATTTCTACAATATTTGAAGATTTATTTTTAAATTTTGAATGAAATAAAATATCTGTATAGGTATTGCCATTCTTAAAAAGTTCATATGATATTTTTATCTCTGTTTTAGCATTTATTTCATTTACTGCTATATCTATAACACTCCCTTGTATGTGGGTTATTCTCTTGTATTGATTAGCTTCAATTCCCATCATTTTTTTAAAGATATTTAATTCCATTTTAGGTAAATGTATAAACTCATTATTTCGTGTCATATACCTCATTATATTCTCATACAGCCGTATGCTATATTTAGATTTAAAACTATTTATAAGTGCAAAATTCAAACGGCAAAAGCTATCTTTGTTATCTAAAACAAGAGATAAAAAATCACTTGATAAAATTACTTTCACCTCTCCTTTATACCTACTAAAACCTTTTACAAGATGTTCCAATGTATAATTTGGTTCTTTTTTATTGACAATAGCAAGTTCAGCCACTATACCCATAATCTTAATAAAATTATGTTTCAGTTGTTTATGGTTGATTGTAAAACCTAAAAACTTATTTATATCTTGATGTGTTGTCAAGAGTATATTATTTTTTACTTTTTTCTCTCTAATACAAAAGATTAAAAAATTTAATATTTTATAATCATTCAATCCTAAATCTGGTGTATAAATTTGCACTAAATCATGATGCTTTGATACAGAAGAAATTTTTAAAATATTATTTATTTTCATTTCTTCTATCTAAAATTCGTTTTGAAACCATAATCAGATTTTTAAACTCATTATTCATATGCCAATTTATATATTTTATGTCCATATTTAATATTTTATAAAATAATTTCTTATGTATATCATCAGAATTAAACATTAAACCAGCGATATCAACTTCCTTGAATGTATTACTATTATACATATTTAACAGTAAATGTCTTAACCTACTTGCCGTGCTATATTCTTGGTGTAATCTCCATTTTTCTTTTCTTGTAAAATAACTATCCATCTTCTCTGCTTCTTCAAGATATCTATCACTTTCTTCTTTACTTGTAAAAAAATTATCCATTTTTTCCTTTCCTTTTTTTGATACACAATAATATAGCTTTCTCAAAAAAAAGGAAAATAAAAGTTTGTTTTTGAGAAAAGAATTTATTATTTTACATAAAATCACTCTAAAAACAGAATGTATAATTTGTGGCAACAGATGTATAAAACTTGGCATAACTTATATATTACATGGCTATACACCTCTTATAAATATCGTTATATAGGACTTTATAGGGGATGGTAATCTACTAACCTTTATAACTATATACAAAGTATAAAAATTTCTAAACTATTTGATACTAATTATCTTCATATTTTATTTAGATTTTTGGGGATGTATATCTTGATTATCTTTTGAAAGAATAAAAAACTCTAAGCCGAGTTTTATCAGAGAACCAATATTGAAGATTTTCATCTGTCCTATCGGTTCGTTTGTATATTTTGTGGCTATCTTCCTAGTAGTTTTGGAAGCTTCATTGAATTTTGAGGTTTTGGTGCATTTAATGACAATATATCATTCAGTATCTCAAAAAAATCGTCTATTAAATCCTTAAACATAAACAAAAGCATAAACATTTACAACTCCTCATTCTTTTTATCAATGATTGAAATAAGTGTCTCAAAACTCAATTTAACAAGCTCTACTTCATCCTCACTCATTTTTTTATGATTACTAATAAACTCTTGGGTTTTAGCAACTTTATCTTTAAATTTATCAATTTTTGTCTTGATAGATTTTACCTTGTTTTTATACTCTTTTGTAGTAGTGTATTCCATACTAATTTTTCCTTATTTTGATAGTGCTGGAGTTGGATAGGAAGTCGTTTTGAACTTATCCTTTTTATCTTGAATAGATTTTTTTAATGCTTCAAATTTAGATAACTTATTTCTATTTTCTTCGCTTACTAACTCACTTAATTTATTATAAGATTTATTAACGAGTTCTTCATTCTTTTTGAACTTAATAATATCCTGTTCTTCAATTGCTGTCTGCATCCGATTAAGATATACATTTATCCGTTTTTCCAACTTTTGTGAAGTATCTTTTAGAAATTCCATATCTTGAAATAGTTCTTGTAGTTGTTGCACTTCTAAAAGTAGCTGATTATTTTGTTCTTGGAGTTGGTTGCTGATTTCTTCTTGTTTTTGTCGTTCTTGCTTGATATCTTGCTTCATAGAAGCCATAGGATTAAGTTTTTTATTTTCACGAACCTTTTTTATGACATAGTCACTTAAAGAATAGCCCATTTTAAGCATATTTTGTTCAACGAGTAGTTTTGTATGGAATGAGAACTTTCGCAGTCCTAATCGAAGCTTTAATATTTTATCCACGGTTCTATATTTTTTATTATCTTCTTTTTTAATTGTTGTAAAAGTTTTAACAATAGATGGAAGAATAATATTGATATGGGGATTGTTATCT
This sequence comes from Sulfurimonas sp., assembly GCA_021648465.1. GTDB lineage: Bacteria > Campylobacterota > Campylobacteria > Campylobacterales > Sulfurimonadaceae > Sulfurimonas. The sequence continues at coordinate 30,632 of JAKISR010000014.1, forward strand.
TTATAGTGAATGGAGCTTACAACATAATCTTTTATAAATTTAGCTTCTTCATTTTTAGTGAAGTTGAGTTTATAAATTTCATTAAGTTTAGATACTGTATCTTTAATCATAATATTATGCAGTTTTGTAATATCTTCAAGAGATATTTTTTGATCTAATATACTTTGCGGTAATGAAATCATTATTGAAGTAGCAGGGGAACTTGGTTTGCCACCTTTTCGGTTTAGCTTTATTCGTGTAGTATGAAAATTAGCAATATTGATAATATTTTTTAATTTTCTATCAATCTCAAGCTGATTATCAAAAACTATCGTCTTGTGATTATCGCTATTGTGATTGAGATGTGTGTCGTGTCTATCTGTAATATAGTCAGTAATTTTTATCAAATCTTTAATAGATTTCATTGATAAAAACTGGGTATAAAAGTTCTTGGGATTTCTTCTCATAATTTTCCTTTTTGAAAAATTATGACATGCTAAAATCACTTTCTTTTAATCGACACAAACTACACTACTTCTTCGTTCCCTATCAAGATAGCATACCCCCTGATGGGGTGTGCTACTTGTCAAGAGGGAACTCTTTGAAAACTCCTTTAAGAGCGAAGAGAAATATTATCTATAATCATACATAAAATTGATATCACTTGTAATTCTATTTTCTTCATCTCTTTCAATAATATATTCATAAATTGTATGGGAAATAAAAGCTAAATCCTTGATTAGTTTATCTTCTTGATATACATTAGTTTTATGTATCATTTTCTTACACAATGAGGATATACCTTTCCATTGTATTGCACTCTCTATCTCAATATCTATAATTCCGTCCATTTTCGAACCGTATCTTGCTTTAAATTTATTCCTAAATTCAACCATGTCTTTATCTTGAATATAAATATCATCATTTTCATAATCAGTTTTTGACAAGCTTCTAAACACAAAATGCAGAAATTTTTTATATTCAAAATTATCTATATTTTTATGGTTAATTTCTTTATCTTCTACCATTGTTTCTTTTAAAAATTTATCTAAAAAATATTGTCCGTTTTCTATATCGGCAAAGACACCATATGAATGTCTTAAATATGTCATTACAATTCGCACTCCATTGTAATTAAAACCAGCCTCTTCAAGCTTTAATAGTAATGCTTCTTTATGTCGAAAATCCTTATCACTATCTTGTTTATCAAGTTTATTTAACACTAAAACTATTGGAGTTTGAAGGTTAAAACCATTTGGATTTGGGCGAGCTTCATCTATTGCTCTAATATGTTTAATTGTTTCAATAGTTCCAATGAGACTTTCATATCCAAGTTCCATTGGTATTACTATAACTTTTGCATAATCAATAATAAGTTTTTTTACATAAGCTTTTTTATAATCAGAACCAATGTCAAATATTCCACTTTTTTTAGACGGTGTAATTTTGCTTACAGTAGGAAACAATTCCTTATAATCATCACTAATCATAAAACTATCTGCTTTTACATAGATAGGCAACTCAAATAATCTACCAAGGTTATATGTTAATGAGGTGCAACCAACACCATTTTTTTTATTCATTACTAAAATCATAAAGCCATTATATCTTTTAATCATAAATATTAAATTTATTCAAAAAAACTCAAAAAATAGAATGTTATAAATTGTTATGTATCCCATATTGCATACTTTGAAGTAGGTAAATAATATCCGACAAACTTGTGTTTGTAAAAAAAAACACGAGGCTTAGAAATCATATTTTCTTTTAAAAACACTCTACACAACTCAAAGGAATTTACCAATGGCTAACTTAAATAAAATGAATAAAGAGAATAAAAACTCAACAGTATTTACACCAGAAAGATTAAGTAAAACGATATTTAATATTATCAACAACACTTACAACTTTAAAACTATTTTCGACCCGTGTATCGGTGAAAACGGAGGAATGACTAAATTCTTTTTTGAAAATGAGTATAAAGTAATTGGGGCAGATATAGACAAAAAAGGAGAAGAACATTGTCATTTATTTTTTAATCAAGATATTAAGCAATCAAATATCCCTGAGAATGTGAAGCCAGATTTAATTGTAATGAACCCTCCTTTTAATGGAAATGGAAGAGGGGATAACTTACTATATCCACATCTATTTCTTAAAGAAATGTTTGATAGATTTGGGGAAGAAATTCCAGTTGTTATGATTACTGGGGATAATTTTTTAAATAACAACTCAATGCATTCAAAGCGATTAAAATACATTTCAGATGGAAAATTCAAAATCACAAGCATTATGACACTTCCATTAGACACTTTCGAAGATGTAAAATTCAATACACAAGTATTATTTTTCAATATGCCAAAATTACAACCATATTATATATATGATGTATCTAAAACACTCACCACTACTCTAACTAAACCATTACACACTATGGGGCTTAATCTTCAAAAGAAAGAGAAACAAATTGACTTAAAAAAGGATTATAATTTACTTACAAAAATCTCTCCATTTGTAAAAAAAACTCTTGATAAAATAAATATTATTTTAAATGTAAATAATATATTAAATAATGATTATAAATTATTAAAGAATATAGTTGGAGAAATTCAATATATAGACATTCCAAAAAATTCTACTGCAAGAAAATCATTTACAGATGCACTTAATCAAGTTTTAAAAGATAAAGATAGATTATCTCATAATATAGATACAGTAGTTCATTATTTTAATAAATTAAAAAATGGGGAGACTATTGAAAAAGTTGTTGAAAATAAATCTTCATTAAATATTTTCAAAAAACGAGCTTACATAGTGAAATTTTTTAAGAATATTCTACTAAATCTTAGTGATAAAAATATTAAAATGGTTTGTCAAACAATTATTACAAGAGTTCAAAACTCTAATGATTTTACACCTATTATTTATACAGAAATTAAGAGGGGTTTTTTAACAGAAGAAGAAGTTATTGATTTTGCCAATAAACTTGTAAAAGATTATAAACAAGTATCTTCTCATGTTCTATTTTCACTTGCTGGGAATAAGAATGAATTAAAAAAAGTCATTGACAAAACTATCAATGAGCATATCAATATGAATATTGTTGAAAAAGTCGTTATACCTTTTATTGGCACTGCTTCTGAATATATGAATATACTACCTAAAATTGAAGGGAAAAATATCCCAGTTATTTTTAGTGCTTATGAAAAAACGCCTTATCATTTGTTTGTGGATATTAAAGACAACAGAGAATCTTTAATTAAAGAGATTAAACTTATTGAAATTGAACAAGTTGAAGATACTAAAAACTCAACTAATCGTGATAAATACCGTAAATTTAATAAATTAAAATTAAAGGAACTTAATACACTTGAAAGTCAAAGAAAATGGGGAGTAAGAACAAGTGCCTTATTTTTATTCACTTCTGCAAAGGGTTTCGGTGGCAATATAGAATGGGTAAATAATGAAACTAAAATATCATTTCCATTAGATATGGATAAATCTATCCGTAGTATAAGTGCCAAAGTTGAGTATTTTGGACACTTAATGGATAAATGTGATATTACCATTGAGAACGAGAGTTTTGAGGTAGTAATAGAGAAGTATGACAGTTTTACTACACTATTTTTACTTGACCCTCAATACCTTAAAGAAAATTCACACAAGTTAGAAAGCACAAGAACTACTTACGGTAATTTTAAGTTTCCACACAAACTATGTATTGATAAAACTATAAAACTTCAAGGACAGTTTTTATATCACAACTATAAAAACTACAAACTTACAGAACTTATGACACAAGATCATATGGAATGTATCGAATACACAAAATTCAAGAAAAATGCAAAAGCTCATGACGGTAAATATGAGAGTTGCACCGAAGTTATCTATCATTCAAAAATAGAAAATTTCTCTACTATATCAATAAATGATACTACATACCAACCTCAAAAAATGGTTAGTTAATATCCTTTTAATAGGGTATTCACTTCCATCTTATCAAATCTAATTATTAAATTAAACCATAAACACCTAAAAAATAAAAATATTATTTTCAACAAAACCACTGCTGACATACTTTGAAGTAGGTAAATTCAAACTGACATACTTTCAGCAAGACAATCTAAAAGGATAAAAAATATGATAAAAAATAATCATTTCTCAAAGATAATTTATGAAGATTTATCTAATAAATATGGTTTCAACCTTACAAAAAAAGAACTTGCCGAAGTTCTAAAAGTTTCTGTTTCTTCAATCAATAATTATATTGTTAGAGGAGAAGGCATCCCTGAATATCTAAAAATGGGAACAAGTAAAAATTCAAAGGTGCTATTCCCTGTGGTTAATGTTGTTGATTACCTATCAAATACAATCAAAGTAGCTTAATCAACAAGACTTTTTATTAAGTATCCAGTATTGGATACTTATAGAATGTCTTAATAAAAGGAGGAAATTTAGTTAGCTATCGGAGTTGATTTTATGATAAATAAAATTTTAAATAATTATAAAAGGAAATATAAAATGGAACAAAATATGAAAAAATTAGTAGATACAATCAAATCAGAGTCAATCACAAAAGATAAAACTTCTTTTGTATTTATAGGATATCTTATCTTATTAGAGTATAAAGGTATGTTGTTATCACAAGGTATAAATCAATCAGATATATACCAATATTTATCTATCCCTAAACAAACTACAAAATGTGAATATGATAATGCAGATAGTTTTCAGCCAGTTGTAGATTTAGTGGATTATAGACTTATGGAATATGAAAATCAAAGTGAAAATTTCTACAATAGGGTTAAAGAAAATTGGGATAAGTTAGGATTGCAAACTATTAGAGAGGAATTTAAAAATAATCCGCAAGGAATGATTAAAATTCTTCTTCAATTTAACCATATTGAAGTAAATATTCCATCTTTAATGGAATTGTATGAATTGTTAAATTCTACCGATAAAAAATTAAATGATTTTTTCACACCTATGAATGTTGCAAATGGTGCATCTTCACTTATAAGTGATATGAACTTTGACAATATGAAAGAAATCAATATTTTTGACGGTGCTTGTGGTGTAGGAAGATTATTCTATCCAAAATTTATAGAACTAAAAAATAAATATCCAAATAAAACAATCAATATTTATGGAATTGATTTATTTGAAAGGTTTGCAGTATTTACACAATCAATATTTAGTTTAATAAACATTGATAATACTGCTATTGTAGTTGGAAATTCTTTACACTCTCAACCGTTCCAAGGTATTGAAATGAATATTGTTTTAGGTAATCCCCCTTTTGACAGTAAAGATTATGGTTTTGATATTAAATTAAAAATCGTAAAGTATGAAGATACATTTATTTCAAAAAATACAAGAGATTTTAAAGAACATTCTGCAAATACTGTTAAAAAGTATAAGAATACACCTATTATAAGTCAAGAAGAATATTTACAACTAATAAACAACTATAAAGTGGTGTAAGAGTAAAGGTATCAAAGATACCTCTCTTTCCCTACTTTGTTATCATTAAATTATCCCATCAACAAAATCTCTTCCACTATCCTTACTCAATTTAGCATATCTTTCAGTCATTTTAATATCAGAATGGTTCATAAGTTTTTGAATAGTATATATCGGTGTCCCTGATATAGCAAGTTGAGAAGCAAAAGTATGACGGAGGGTATGAATAACAACTTTATTTCTTCGTAATTCTGCATTATAATTTTTATCATTATCTTTTTCTTTATCAATTAACTTTTTATTAAATAGTTTAGTAAATATTTTTGATAATTCTCGTTGAATATATCGTTTGTGCCCAATTATTGTTTTTTCACCCAATACTAAATCAATTGGAGACATATTTTTTATATGTCCTTTTAATCTTAAAATAAATTTCTCGTCTTTTGCTAAAAAAGCTTGATAATATTCTTCACTTTTATCATCAGAAATATTGATTATATTGTGTGAAAAATCTATATCTTGAACTTTTAACCTGCATAATGCCGTTAATCTTCCCCCAGTTGTCAGAGCTAAATATGTAAAAATATATAATATTTCATTCTCTTCTATTGATTTTAATAGTGTTGATATCTCTTCTTTACTCAAATATCTTATTCTTTCATTATTTGCTGATAGTTTGTCAATTGATTTTACGGGGTTAGTTCCAACAAATAATTTTTCTTTTATAGCAAAATTAAAAATAGTAGATATTTTTTCTACTATGATATTGATACTTCTGTTTGTAAGTTCATCTTTTACAGAGTGCATAATATCCTTTATATCACTATCTGTAATTGTAGAAATATCTTTATCCCCAATGTATGGCTTTACTCTTCTATCATATAAAGATTGTGATTTTTGTAAATTTGATTTAGTTAGATATAAAGCTCTATCTTTATGATATTTTTCTGCAACTTTATCAAGAGTAGTGATTTTAGCGAAAACTCGTTTGTTCATTACTCTTGTTTGAGATTTCCCAGTTCTTAACTCGTCAAGTAGTTTGTTTCTTTCGTTCCAACACTTTAACTCTGTATATCCTTGGCTCTCTCTACCGATTTTTAAATCTATTTTTTTATTTGTTTTTATATCTCTATAAACAATATAAAAAGTTCTATCTTTTCCACCTTTTAGCTCATTGTAAAAGACACCCTCATATTTTGGAACTTCATATATTTCTTCCGTTTCAACAATAACCATACCTTTTTTATCAGGTATAATATTCAAATTGGTTGGCATATCCTTATCCCCTAATATGTATTCATTAAGGACAGCAACAGAAACTTTTAATTCCTTTGCTAAATCTTCTTTATGGATTGTTCTTTTACTTTTTCTAATTTGTTTGATTTTCGTTTGTTTGAGAGCCATTTATACACCTTTTTTTCTAACCTATTTCTAACTTGGGTTTGTAAAACATTGTAAAAGTATATAATACATTTCTTTAAAAAGAGTTTGTTTTATACCTAAATATAGGGATTTAAAAGGATTAAACCCCTTATTTAAGGAAGTTGATAAAACCCACCAAATCAGCTCCTCTCATCCGCACCATTGCCTATATTAGGTACTTTTAAAGACTTTTTATAAGTCAAAAATCTTCAACTTTAAAATCATTGGGTACTGTTTAGGGTACTGTTTAAGAATAAAAACTTCTATTATTAAAATTAAATAAATTTTTAAAACTACTTTGTTGATTTAAGATAAAAAACAAAGAATACTACTCAATACTACATATATGTAAAAATCAAACATACAATACTACTCAATACTATTCAGTACCATATAAAATATCTTTTTATTTTTAATGTGTCTGCGAAATTTTAGGTGTACAATACCTCTATAATTACTGAATGCAGGGTACAAGCTGTTTCTGAGAAGTTTACTTCTCGTGTTTAGAGCTCCCGTTCTTTGCATTGAGTAATTTAAATTGGAAATTGCCTTGTACCCATTTTCTAATCTCAATTAATTTATAAATAACTAGATAGATTGTACAGCTATCAAGGCTTTAAAATATTATGTTAAATGATAATGTAGTTTTTTGAAGTATCAATATGAAAGATTCTATCAGTCATTATCAAAGTTTGGCGACCACGATTGACTGATAGAACAGACATACAATTAAGTATGATATCTGCAATTATACCATACTTAATTTAAAAATCATTCATATTATTTATCATTGTTTATTTATACAAATTTATATAAAAAAGATATGTGTTTAAGCCAGCGTATGTAGAAGTAAGTTTTTTGCTAGTTTTAGCTTTAGTCAATATTACTAGATAGCCACTTAAAACTGAACAAGCACAATAAATGGTTTCTACTGAGGTGGGTCGGCACGGGCGAAAGCTAAAGCGGTAATGTGGGGACATGTTGTTTCCTGCATAAGTAGAACAAAATCCCTAGTTATCCAAAATACGGGGTGTTGTTGTACATACTAAGGCTCTATACCCCTCTTTATTATCATTCATCTAAGTGAAAATTCATATGATGAGAAGCCTTGACCGTACAACTCCAAAAGCAAGATAATAATAATTAGTTATGCTAGAAGCTAATTATCGTGATAAGCAACCTCAGTCTGTTTGTTTATGCCGTGAGATACGATGTTATCCACATCGTTTTTTACGCCCCTCCTCTGTTCAAATTTCCTAGTCGAATGATTATCCGTGATTTAATTTAAGTGATTATTTTTTGATAAACAGATAAAAAATAAGATTTTATTAATAACTTAACATATAAACTTCACAAATAGTTATTCATTTCAACTCTAGCCACGATTTTCTAGCGAAGCGAAAATGTGGGCACAACCGAGAGGGCGTGAGGGTATTGTATTATATTTATGTATTTAAAAGTGTTCAATTTTTTTGATATATTATTCTTTTGGAGTTAGAATTTTTTCAGTTTCATAGCATCTTATAATCTTTAAATTATACATAGTTTTATTGTATTTTACTACTTCAACTACTTCATGTTTTATTTGACTAAAATCAGCATTTATTCCATATCTTTTTTTCCAAACCTTAATAGAAATATTTTCAAAGTTAATAAATTTTGGAGCAAATAAATTTTCTTTGTCTTCAATTTTTAAAAATACTTTATCAAGATTCTTTACAAATTCATTAATACTATCTATTCCATTTAACTCATATTTAGCCATATTTTCATCCTTTTAAATATATAATGCCACAAAAAGTAACACTATTATAGCAAATATGCTAATTAGAAATTTATTTTTATATTATTTTTTTATTGAAACAAGACATCATTTAATATTAAATTTCAATAATTTTTTTAATAAATTATCCTTTAAACCCCGTAAAATAGGGATTTGACAACTATTAGTTGTATAGGCTAGTATTTGATAAATCGAAAATAAGAGGTACAACCATGGATATGTTCGTAAAAATAAATGAAAATTTTTTAGAAGATTTAATGAATACGCAAACCAAAATATTAAATTTACTAGAAAAACAAAAAAATAATGAAAATGAAAATTTAATGACGGTCAAGCAAGCTCAAAAATTTCTAAATATAAGTGAGGCTTTTTTACGGAAAAAAATTGCAAGTGGTGACCTGAAAGTTATAAAAGTTGGAACAGCGATTAGAGTTGAAAAAAAAGAGTTATTTAAATTATGAAATACATAAGTAAATTAAACAAATTACCATATATTCTATGGTTCACAAATCCAATTACTTTAGATTTTGATTTTGAAAAAAAAATAGCCACCAATGAAGATGGGCTAAAAACAAATATAAAAGAGGTTAGTCCAAAACTTATATTTTTAATCAAATATTTACCACTTTTATTAATATTTTTTCTTGGCTTAAAAATCCCAAATGATTTAGAGGAGTTATCTCTTTTTGCAATTGGTACTTTAGTGGCATTTATAATGCAATATATATTTGTAAATTTTATGAAAACAATGAAAAAAGTGATAATTGGATTAACTCTAGTGATGTACGCATCTCTTTATTTTGGATACGCATACGAGATGGAGCAAATAATATTATACATGCTTGAAGTGCTGATTGTTTTCTTTTTTTATAGAGAGTTTATGCAAGAAAAATATAAAGGTTATTACCACTTACAAAACTATGAGCGTAAAGCGACTGTAACAATGGCAAAAAAGAAGAAACGACCAATTCTTAGGTTATGGGGTGAGCGTGGCTTTTTTAAGGTTAATACAGGCTTTAACGCTTCAAAAGAGCTATCTATCGGTGGCTTTTTTGTAAGAATAGACAAAGAGGTACAAGATGTTTAAAATTTTACTAATTACAGTTCTGCTAACAAGCTCTATTTTTGCAAAAACAAATGATGAAAAGGTTAGTGAAAGTAAGTTTATTTATACTAAAGCTGTTCAACCAAAAATTACAGAATGTGTTTATGGCACTTGTCCTGATGTTAAAGATGGTTACAGAGCAAGAATTAGAAATATTGATTTTAATAATGGTTTGACTTATTGTTATGTGTATGAAGTTGATAGTAATATAGTTCTTGATACGATAGTTCAAAAAAATGAAATGTGTGTTGAGAAAAATATTAAAATTGCAAAAACATTCAAAAATAAATTAGATGAAAGTAACAAAGAGAAATCTGCTGACAGAAATTTTTTAGAAATAAAAGAGCTTAAAGATTTTTATTTTGGTAGCTATATAAATACTGGTGATAAAGAATTTTTAGATGCTTCTAAATATATGATAGCAGGGTTAACTTTAGATAATAAAATTATCAATATAAATGAATCTATCAACAAAAATAGAGTTGTACTCCAAGATGGCTACACTATGTTTCCAAACGCTTCGACAAATTATCATAAAGATAGTCTTTTTGATACTATAAAAGCTTTTTTTGTTGATATAGAAGAGGGTGATGGTAGTGAAATAATAAAAGATGAAGACACAAGATTGGTTTCACAGGCACATGAGATGCTATCAAGCATAACAGTATTTATTATGCACTTTATGGGTGATTATAATGAATCAATGTTAAAAATTAAATCATTTTTATTATTTACAATTTTACCATTTACAGCTTTGTTTGTGATTCAAGCAAAAGCTACCAAACATGCAAGTGATATACAAGACCATGACGATATGTATGAGAGATTGTTTTTTACAGCATTAGCTTTATTTATTTTTTATTTTTCAACCACCACTATAAAAATTGATAATAGAAATTTTGATGAACAAACTAAAATTTCACAATCAAATTTTCAAAACTGGTTTAGAACAATTTTTTATGAGGGTGCTGATTTTGCAACGGAAGTCGCTAGAGGTGGAACTACTGCATATTTGAAGTGGAAGACACAAGATATTGGAATAGCAAGTGATGAAATATTGAAAAACCTTAAAATTGAAAAAGATTTATTAGAGGGAGAACAAAAGGTTATTTATCTTGGAAATGGTGGAGTTTTATCAAGTTGCTATAAAACATTTGATACAGATAAATTAAAAGCTAAACTTGGAATTTATACAACATATAATTCAACATTTCCACATATTGAGAGCGTTAAAATTAATAATTATTTTGTAAACTGGTATTCACATGGCACTTTTATTAAAGAGGGTATGGAACACTCGCATTATTCTGCAAATGGTTGTTATAATTTTGAAAGAAATTATCTCTTTAATAAAAATAAAATAGAAGAGCTACAGAGAGATATCGAGATATACACTAAAGTAAATCAAGATGAAAATATTTTAAAGCAAGTAGAAATTCTCACAAAAACTCAATATAGAAATTCTGCTGAGTTGGGGTGGATTGGATTCACTATGATTCCATCCTTAAACATTGCTCTAAGTGAATTGCAGATTATTGACACTTCCATAAAAGATGATATCAATAGTGAAAGATTAAAACAAATTCAAAGAGATAGTGAAAATCTCAATAATATAGATAGTGGATTAGGAACTGCAACTGGTAAATATATATCAGAGATTATGGGTGGAGTTGCATATATGATGTTACCAGGTGCTGATAGTCTCTATAATATGTTTACAAATGGTGGAAGTGGTTTAATTGAAGCAGTATCTTCAAAAATACCATTCTTGGGTTCAGTAGTTGGTAAAGTTGTAGGTGGAATAGCAGTACCAATTATGGCTTTAGTAATAACAATCTATATTATGAAATTCTTAATTGTAATATTCCCATTGATTGCTATTATAATGGCAGGCGTAATGGCTATAGCTTATTACTTCTTTTCAATGGAGCTTTACTTTTTAGTATCACCTTTTTTAATTGCGTTCGCTATGGCATCACAGCAAGGCGATATCATTAAGAAGTTCTTGAAGATAGGAGTATCACTAGCCTTGAAGCCTTTAATGATTGTAATATCATTAATTATGGCTATATGGGTATATGAATTTTTTAATGTCTTCAATCATATATTAGTTGATTGGAACTTTGAATCTATATTTGCTGTAAAAGATGCAGGTGGCTTACAACCAATGAACACATTATTTTTAAAGATAGCACAAGAGTTCATCCATATCGGCGTTATGATAATTGGCTTCTTCACAGTCTTTTATATGGTGCTTAATGGTGCAAACATGATACTTGATATGCTTGGTATATCAGATGCTAATGTTGATGTTCAAAGCTCTATAGGAAGTAATATAGATAATAAAAGTGGTAAATATAATACTGGAGGCATGTGATGAATTATATAGTAAATGATATAAAACGACTGGAAAAATATTATAATTCAATTTTCCGAAAAATGGAAAAATTAGGAAACAAAAAAGATATAAGCAATAAACAGTATATTAAGTTAAATGAATTACTCGAGAAGGTGGATATTTTAGAGCCATTTTTTCAAGTGAAACAAAGAAGAATCACTTAAAACTTCAAGTGATTAATAACTACATTATAAAAGGATCTAAAATGAAAACAAAAATTTTAACATTAGCTTTATTACTTATCTATTCACTTACTTTTATTGGTTGTAATGAAAAAAAAGAACAAAAAACAAATGATAAAATAAATGGTAATATAGCAACTAATTCATTATTTGGAACTACTAAAAGACTTGAAAACTGTAGTATGTTGGTTGAACGGCATGAAGATGGTTATACACCAACCCAAGAAGAAATTGATAATAAAAAAAGATGTGCAAAAAATGCATTAAAAAGAAGAAACGAAGATAAAACATATTATTATGAGATTAATGAAAAAACAAAAGTAATGTGTCGTAATATACCTCATTTTTTCAGACAATTTTCAAATGATGAAGAGCCTTATTTACTAATGAACAATGATTATGAGAAAAGAGAAGTTACTCAAGCAATTGATAAAATAAAAGGCAAACAATATTTTTATATTGGAAATGAATCGGTAGATTTAAAAAATCCAGTAATAAAAATTAAGTTTACTAATTTTGATATAAAATTAAAAAGATGGTTTAAACAACTATTATCTTGTGAGATAGCAAATCCACAAGATAAATATAAAAAAACTTATGAAGAAATTCATTAATAATTTAAGCAATTAAATAAAGGAAAATAAAATGATAACTAAAATAATTATAGCAAGTGCTAAAAATGGTGAGCTAACACAAATGATTGAAGATTTTGGAGTTTATTTTATCACATCATCAAATGAAATCAATAAAGAGATAGCAAAGTACAAATGCCCTTTTCGTTTATCAGCATATATTGATGAATTAAAGGCTACTAAACAGATAAATGAAGTTGATGAAATAGCATTTGATAACTTGTTTGATTTAAGTGATGAAACCAATATTATTGCAGATGAAATTCTTAGAAACAATTATGATTATGATAAATATATTGAGCAAACACCATACCTTAATAAATATGGCTACAACACAATTTTGGAAGATGTTGGAGATGATTATTTGCAACATGAAACGGATGAAAATTCTTTAAAATTGTATGTGAAATAACACTTAAAAATTCACTTTTAACCACGATTTTTTTGTAAAAAAATGTGGGAACAAACGAAGTGCGTTAGTCTTCTTTTCTATATCTGTTTTTAGTGAGCTTCTCTATTTTTTGATTTGCTTTGGTTAATTCTATTATTTTTTTATTAATCCAGTTAAACAGAGATTTACCATTTGTTATTTTGCTACGCTCAATCTCTGGTATATTAGCATTTTTTACAAAGTTTTTAGCCTCGTTTAAAAGCTCAATTGATGAGCTTTTTGTCTTGTCAAGCTTTGTATTAATTTCTTTTTTTGATTTAATATTTTTATTAAAATAACTATAATAAGTATTGTAATTTATTTCAATATTTAGCACTTTATTTAATATCTCAATTTGCAAAGGTAGTGAAAAATTATCACTAGTCATTTCTGATATTTCATCTTCAAATAATTTAACTTTTTTCATAGTCGTTAAGTTACCTAAAATATCTAGCATATTTTCTTTTTTTGTTTTTAGTTTAGTAACTAAATCCATACAAAGCCTTTCTAATTGTCGTATAAAAAGTATAGCTTCTTAAAATAAATCTAAACTTAGAATATCAAAAATTTTCAAAGATATTTCAAAGATAATTCAAATATATAAACTTTGTCAAACTCTCACTATACCGCCCTCAGGGGGTATTTTGTCCGTTAATATCGTTCTAAAGTCAATAGTTGCCACTTGACAACTCTCAAATATTCCTCTATACTTTATTAGATGGAACAGGCACGACAACCAAAGTCGGACAAAATAAAACCGCTGCGCTAATTTATTTAGTCCATCTTTGATGTGTGCTTTAAGAGTAAACTCTTAAAAATCTCTGGTAAAAGAATAGAATTGCAAATACTTCTTTGAGGGTTTTTGCTCTTTACAAATTCTTTTATTTTTTAATTTCAATACTGTAAAAGATAAGGTTTTTAATATGAATAGAAAGAATAAAATTACTATTAGATTTGATGATTCTGAACTGGAAATATTACAAAATGATATAAATAAAATAGATGAAAAAATGGATAAAAGTAAGTATATCAGAGAGGTGTTATTTAATAAAAATAAACCTATTATTATTGAAAGTAGGAATGACAAATGGAATGTTCCCTATAATTGAGACATAAATTTAATCAGTTAATTAGATAAAATAACAAGAAGATTGTTATCAATAATTAAAGGTTAAAAATGCCACCAAGATATACAGATGAATTTAAGATAGAAGC
>JAKISR010000073.1 GCA_021648465.1 Sulfurimonas sp.
TTTTAACTGTGTTGAAAATTTAGCCATTTTCCTACTCATATTTATACCCTCACTTTTATTGTTTAATTTTACTCTTTTGAGAATTAAACTTTACAAAAAGTTGTTTGATTTTCTTGGGGTAGTATATGAATCCTCACTTTTTAAATCATTATTATTTTTCCATTTTGAAGTTTGTATGGAAAAAGCGATGAATCTTGTGTGCGATTTTTTATTTTACTTTTTTCTAAAAAAAGTGATGAGAGAAACAAATCAATAATTACTACAACATCTTTAAATATAATAAAAGTTTATAAAAATATTTGAAAATAAATCCCTATAAGGTATAATAATATCCAAGGATTATTTATGAAGATTGCAAAAAATATTACAGAGCTTATTGGAAATACACCTTTAGTAAGGTTAAACACTCCTTCAGAGCTTACAGGAACCACAATTATTGGTAAATGTGAGTTTATGAACCCTACTAGTTCTGTAAAAGATAGAATAAGCTTTAGTATGATTAGACGAGCTCAAGAGGCTGGTCAAATAAATGAAAATACTGTTATCATAGAACCAACTAGTGGTAACACAGGCATTGCATTAGCAGCAAATTGTGCTGCACAAAATATTAAATTAATTTTAACAATGCCTGAGTCTATGAGTATAGAGAGAAGAAATTTGCTTAAAGCATTGGGTGCTCAGCTTATTTTAACCCCAACTCCTCTAGGTATGGGTGGTGCAATTTCAAAAGCTGATGAACTACACGCAGAGACACCAAATTCTGTACTTTTACAACAGTTTAACAATATGGCAAATGTGGAGATTCATGAACTAACAACAGCAAAAGAGATTTTAAGAGATACGGATGGGGAGATTGATGTTTTTGTAGCAGCTGTTGGAACAGGTGGAACAATAACTGGTGTTTCAAAACATTTTAAAGAGATGGGTAAAGATATACCAATGTTTACTGTTGAGCCTGAAGCTTCTGCTGTTTTATCTGGTGAAAAACCTGGACCTCATGCTATTCAAGGAATTGGAGCTGGTTTTGTTCCAAAAATTTTAAACACTTCCGCTTATGGTGAAATTATAAAAGTTAGCAATGAAGATGCTATGAAGGCTGCAAGAATGTTAGCTGAAAAAGAGGGTTTTTTAGTTGGTATATCTTCTGGTGCAAATGTACATGCAACGATGCAAATAGCTTCACGTCCAGAGTATAAAGGTAAAACGTTAGTGACAATCCTTTGTGATACAGGTGAGAGATATTTAAGTACAAAACTTTTTGATGATGAAGAGGAATAGTTATTTAGAGACTATCAAAGCTATTGATGGAGAACTTTACAATCTAGAATATCATCAAAAAAGATATGAAGGTGTCTTAGATTCTTTGGGGATAGAAAAAAAAGATGACCTAAGTAAATATATAAATCCACCAGAGTTTGGTATATATAGATGTAGGTTAGTGTATACAGATGATACTATGGATGTTTCATATCATAAATATAAAAAAAGAGAAGTGAACTCTTTAAAACTTGTTTTTAATAATGATATAGAGTATTCACAAAAGCTTGAAAATAGAGATGAGATAAATGCTTTGTTTAAATTACGAGAAGAATGTGATGATATTTTAATTATAAAAAATTTACTTATATGTGATACAAGTATTGCAAATGTAGCTTTTTATAGAGATGGGGAGTGGTTTACTCCAAAAAAACCTCTTTTAAAAGGTACAACAAGAGCCAGACTAATAGATGAAGGTAAAATAATAGAATCTAATATAAAAGTACAGGATATACGAAGTTTTTCTAAAGTTGCACTACTGAATGCTATGATTGACTTTGATGTACTTCAGCAGTATGAAATTTTGATATAATTTCATACAACAAGGAGTCTTTTTGCTAGATAATGTAATAGAAGATGTAGATTTTGCAAAATTAATGCAAAAAAATATACAAGAATTGATAGTTCATCTCTTTAATAAAGAGCAAAATTTTGGCATTTTATGTAAGATAGAAGAAGTGTCTTTTGAACCTATACTACCTGATGAAATTAGTGCAGAATTTAGACCTATGACATTGTTTTTTTTAGCAGGATATACTTTTGATACTGCTAGAATTGAACAAAGTACTCTTATATTTGAAGCTGGTTTTGGAGGTGATAACTTTGGTTCATTTGTTAGTGTGCCACTTCTTAGTATTATGCAAGTTATTGTAGATGAAACACCTGTTCTTATAAATTTAGCAAGTTACAATAGTGACCCTCAAGTAAAAGAAACACAAAAGATGGATGGAGACGGAGTAGAGAATTCTATGGCTTCTTTTTTATCAAATCCTGAGAATTCAAAGTTTTTAAAATAGAGTAAAATTCTATTTTAATTATATTTTATTAAAGGAGAGAAGATAACTAATAACATTATCAACAAAAGCGTCGTGCTTTCTCTCTTTTAAATAAGCTATATAAAAGTTTCTTTCAATTTTATAGTTCTTAAGTCGTGCTTCAAAAAGAGTTCCATTTTTTAATTCACTACTTATTACATGTCGACTCATAACTGAAACAACAGGTCTTTTACTTTTAGAATCAGCGTGTATAATAGACTCTTTAATAGCTGTTGGGCTTCCAATAACACCAAGAACATTAAAATTATTACACTGAACACCCATCTCTTCAAAAACTTCACTTGTTAGTTTTCTAGTATGAGAATGTTCATCTCTACAAATCCAGTCAAATCCCATTAGATCTTCTGCAGTAAGTTGCTTTTTAAGCTGTTGATTTGAAAATACAACTAACTCATCTAAAACCCATTCTCTATATATGATACCATCTCTAAAAATAGGAGATTCTATAAGAGCAACATCTATTTTTTTATCTTCTAGTTGATCTATAATTTCACTTGATAGAGCAACATTCATATAAACATTGTTATTGATTCTTTTTTTAATTTCACCTAAGTAATTTGGAAGAACATAATTACCAATTGCATACGATGAACCCATAACAAATGTAAAATCTTTATTTATAATTTTTAAAAGTTCTTTTTCACCACTTGCTATCGCTTTTTCAAGTCTTGTAGCAATTCTATAAAGATCTTCACCCTCTTTTGTAAGAAGAATCCCATTCTTTTTTCTCTCTACAATAGTTGTGTCAAGATAGTCTTCTATAAATTTAATTTGTTGAGTAACTGCTGGTTGAGATATACCTAGCTTTGCAGACGCCTTAGAGAAACTTTTTTCTTTGATAACCATCAAAAATGTTTGTAGCTTTGCAAAATCTTTTAACATAATAATTCCTATAAGTTTAAATAATAAACTAAATTATAACTCAAAATTATAATTAATGCAATAGACTTATAATATTTATAGTAATTTTAGATATAATATTTATTAAAAATACATAAAGTTAGTGATAAATGGAAAAAATATTTGATAAATTAAATGATACTCAAATTAAAGCTGTAAAACATTCAGAGGGTCCTGTTTTAATTTTAGCAGGGGCAGGTAGTGGAAAAACAACTACTATTGTTTCTCGTTTAGCATATCTTATAAAGGGCGTAGGAATACCCGCTTCAAATATTTTAACACTTACCTTTACTAATAAAGCTGCAAAAGAGATGAGAGATCGTGCTTATAGTATGATGGATAATCCAGCTTATCCTCCACTTTTATGTACTTTTCACAAATTTGGACTGCTTTTTTTAAAGTTTAATATCCATCTTTTAAATAGAGCAAATAATTTTGTAGTTATAGATACAGAAGATAAAAAAAGAATTATTAAAAGAATTAACTCAGAGATTTCAACTCCACTTATTGCAAGTGAGATATCAAGATATAAAAATTCACTTCTATCACCAGATGATGCGTATAAACAAGCAGAACTTTATAATTATCAGCAAATTGCCAAAGTATATGAAGAGTATGAAAAATATTTGTTAGAAAATAATTTAGTTGATTTTGATGATTTGATTGCTCTAACTTATAAACTTTTAAATGGAAATCCTGAACTAGCAGAAAAAACATCAAAAAAATATACCTATATCATGGTTGATGAGTACCAAGATACAAATGAGTTGCAATTAAAACTTTTACAAAAACTTTGTTCTACTCACAATAATATCTGTGTCGTTGGAGATGATGATCAAAGCATTTATGGTTGGCGTGGTGCACATATACGAAATATCATGGAGTTTGACCAAGATTTTGTTGGTACGAGTGTATTTAAACTTGAAGAAAATTATCGCTCACGTGAGCCAATTTTAAAAGTAGCAAATTCATTGATAGAGCATAATCGTTCAAGACTTGGTAAAAAATTGATTCCAACTCGTGGTTCTGGTGAAGATGTAACAATTTTAAACTCAAATGATGAAAGTGAAGAAGCTAGAAAAATAGCACTTAAAATTACAAAGCTTTTAGAATCGGGGATAAAAGCAAAAAATATAGCAGTTTTATATCGTGTAAATGTTTTAAGTCGCTCTATTGAAGAGGGATTAAACCGCTCTGGAATTAATTATAAGCTTGTAGGTGGGCAAAGGTTTTATGATCGTGCAGAGATAAAGGATTTGATTAGTTATATTAGAGTTATTACTAATAATCATGATGATTTTTCTTTTAAACGTATTGTAAATAAGCCAAAAAGAGGCTTAGGAAAAGCTAGTGTAGACAAAATAGAGTTAGCTGCACATGCAAACGATACTTCCATCTTTGAATATGTTAAAAAAGTACCAAATGCAGATTTGGAAAAACTTGTAAGAGCCAAAAATACAAAAACACTTAAAAAATTTGTAAGAGATATACAAAAAGTAGCAAAGTCTATAAAAGAATCTACATATGATTTTATAGATATGCTAGAGAATACTTTTCATTTAAAAGATATCTACAGAGGTATGCAAGATGAGGCAGATAGAGTTCTTAATATGGATGAATTTTATGGGCTTTTCCGTGATTTTGTAAAAAAATCTCCTGACGCTTCTTTAGATGAATTTTTAAATGAGTTAACTCTTCAAAGTGAGCAAGATCAAGTTGAGGGCGAAAGTATTTATATGATGAGTATTCATGCTTCAAAAGGTTTAGAGTTTGATCATATATTTATCATAGGCCTTGAAGAGGGATTTTTACCTTTAGTTGGTGATGGAAGTGATCTTGAAGAGGAAAGACGACTAGGATATGTTTCATTTACTAGAGCCAAAGATACTCTTACTCTTTCACATGCTGCAAGTAGATTTTACAAAGGTAGAAGAAGTGATCTACAGAAAAGTAGATTTTTTAATGAAGCTGGCTTGTGTGAAGGCTCACTTATAGTTGAAAAAAATACGGCTTTTAAAAAAGGTGATTTGGTGAGACATAAGATATTTGGAACTGGACGCATAAAAGGAGTGAGTAAATCAGGTAGAGAGTTTAAACTAAACATCAACTTTGCAGGTATTTCAAGAGATATACTCGCCTCATTTATAGAAAAGTTATGAATAGGCTCTTTGTAGCATATAAACCAACAGGTATAAGTTCAAATTTTTTTCTAACAAAACTAAAAAGAAAATATCAAACAAAAAAAGCTGGTTTTTCAGGAACACTTGATCCCTTTGCTAAGGGAGCTCTTCTTATCGGTATGGGCTCATATACAAAACTTTTTCGCTTTTTAAAAAAAACTCCAAAAATCTACAAAGCAACTCTTTGGCTAGGTGCTGCTAGTGATAGCTTAGATACTGAACTTATTGAAAAAATAGAGATTTTAAAAGAGTTTAAAAAGAGTGAGATATTGGATGTAGTTAAGTCACTAGAGGGTGAGTTAGAGTATGAACCCCCTATATTTAGTGCAAAGCGTATAAATGGGAAAAGAGCCTATGATTTGGCTCGTGCAGGAGTAGAGTTTACTCTTAATAAAATAAATTCTACTATTTATGAAACAAAACTGATAAGTTATTGCCACCCTTTTGTTACATTTGAAGCAACTGTATCTGAGGGAACATATATTCGCTCACTTGGTCGTATTATCGCTTCTAGACTTGGAGTGGAGTTTGGAAGTCTTAGTGCATTAGAAAGATTAAGTGAAGGTGCATTTAAATATAACAATGAAGAGAGTTTAAACATAAAAAAATCTCTAAATATAGAACAAAATTTTTATACTGGCGATAGTGATAATCTTAAATATGGAAGAGTTATTGCTTTAGATGATTTAGATATAAAAAAAGATGGATATTATTGGCTTGATAGTGGTGGTTTCATCTCTGTTATAAATATAGTAAATGCAGAAGTTAAATATGAATTGGGCAGGATTGAATGTTAGTACTAGCCAGAAAATTAAATGAATCAATAGTTTTAAGTGATGATATAATTATAAAAGTTGTATCTATCGACAAGGGTGTTGTAAAGCTTGGTATAGATGCACCTAAGAACATCTCTATAGTTAGAAGTGAGCTTATAGAAGATATCAAAGATGCAAATATAGCTTCATCAAAAGAGGTAGCATTAGACGACCTTAGTTTACTTAGCTCAATTATTAAAAAATAATTTTATGAAGCTGTATAGAGCTTATGCGAAAGTTAATATTTTTTTAAAAATAACAGGGCTTAGAGGTAATTATCATGAAATAATTTCTCGTTTTATGAGGGTAAATAATTTATATGATGAGTTATCATTTGAGCCAAAAGACTATGAAAATTTTGAAATTATTGGTAATTTTTCATGCACTACAGAGCAAAACACCATATTTAAAGCATATAAACATTTACTAGCATATACTAAAAGTAAACCACTAGAAGAACTTATGGATAGGTATGCTATAAAAGTTACTAAAAATATCCCAGCTTTTGCAGGACTTGGTGGTGGAAGTAGTGACGCGGCTACTTATTTGAAAATGTGTAATGAAGTTTTGCATTTAGAGCTTTCTTTAAATGAACTCGCACAAATTGGATTAAAAGTTGGAGCAGATGTTCCATTTTTCATATATGGATATAATAGTGCTAATGTTAGTGGAATTGGCGAAATTGTAGAAGAGTTTAAAGAGGTTTTACTAGATTTTGATATATATACTCCTAATATTGAAATTTCAACTCCAAAAGTTTATATATCTTACAGAGAAAATTTTTATAATCCAATTTCATACGCTGAGGTTCAGAGGCTAAAACAAACTAAGAGCTTAGAAGCTTTAGATTTTTTTTCACCAAAAGAGGCAAATGATTTGTTTACGCCAGCATTAAAAGAGTATAAAAAATTACAAAAACATCATAAAGAAGGCTATTACTTTAGTGGTAGTGGTAGTAGTTTTTTTAGAGTTATTCCGTCATTCCGTGCTTGACACGGAATCTAGTAGTTTTAAGGATAATAATGGCATTAAGTTGGAATGAAATTAAAAACAGAGCGATAAGTTTTTCCAAAGAGTGGGAAGATGAAAGTCGTGAAAATGCAGAATCACAAAGTTTTTGGAATGATTTTTTTAATATTTTTGGAATCCACAGAAGACGAATAGCTACATTTGAAAAAACTGTTAAAAAGTTAGATGAAAAAAGTGGGAGTATTGACCTTTTATGGAAAGGTGTTATTTTAGTTGAACACAAATCACTTGGCAAAAATTTGGATAAAGCATATAAACAAGCAATATACTACCCCAACTTGTCAAGACAACTTTTTCAAAAATCTAATTCCCTAAACACCTGTTACCCTATGCTACATTTTCACTAGAATTAGTGTAATCCTCATCATTAATTTTTAAACTATCATAAT
>JAKISR010000015.1 GCA_021648465.1 Sulfurimonas sp.
TTACTAAGGATGGAGTCAAAAAAATAATAAATGATTTTATAGCCTAATTTGGTGCTTCTGGATTCAAAAAAAGATGAGTTTCTTATAAGTTTAGAGGTGTCGGCAAAGTTATGGAATTATTTGGGTTAAACTTAAAGATTGATATATTTGTTATAATCACATTAGTAAAGATATCAGGAAATATAATGGAAAAATTTTTAGAAGAAGCAAAAAGTGGAAGTAGAATATTATCAACTATTAGCGGTGCTGAAAAAAATAGAATTTTAAAAGAGATGGCAGCAGCTCTTAGAAGCAACGCAACAGTTTTACTTGAAGCAAATGCTATTGATATGTCAAAAGGGGAGAAAAGTAATCTTTCATCTTCACTTATGGATAGATTATTTTTAGATAAGAGTCGTATAGATGGTATGGCTGTAGCGATTGAAGAAATTGCGACACTTAAAGAGCCTGTTGGTCGTGTTCTTGATGGTTGGGTTACTGAAGATGATTTAAAGATTGAAAAAGTATCTATTCCTATCGGAGTCATAGGTATTATTTATGAGTCTCGTCCAAATGTAACATCTGATACCGCGGCACTTTGTTTTAAAAGCGCAAATGTTTGTGTTTTAAAGGGTGGTAAAGAAGCAGAACACTCAAACAAAGCTATAGCAGAAGTCCTAAAAGATGTACTTATTAAAAATGATTTACCATCATCTTTAATCTCTTTGATTCCTGATTCTTCAAGAGAAGGTGTAGCAAAACTTATAAAGATGGATAGGTATGTTGATTTGATTATTCCTCGTGGTGGAGCGGGGCTTATTAAGTATGTAAGTGAAAATGCAACGGTAAGTGTGGTTAAACATGATAAAGGTCAGTGCCATACATATATAGATAAAGATGCAAAACTTGATAATGCAATTAAAATAGCTATAAATGCAAAAGCTCAACGCCCTGGTGTTTGTAATGCAATGGAGACACTTTTGGTTGATAGAGCAATAGCTTCAAAAATACTTCTTGATTTAAAATCTGAATTTGATAAAGCAGGAACTGAATTAAAAGGTTGTTTGGAAACTCAAGCTATTATAGATGTAGCACATGCAAGTGATGAAGATTATGACACTGAGTATTTAGCAAATATATTAAACATAAAAGTTGTAGATGGGGTTGAAGGGGCTATTGAGCATGTTGTAAGATTTGGTTCAGGTCATTCTGAGGCTATAATCACTGAGAATATTTCAGCAGCAGAGGATTTTTTAAATGCAATAGATGCTGCGGCTGTATATGTAAATGCTTCAACACGCTTTACAGACGGTGGAGCTTTTGGTTTTGGAGCAGAAGTTGGAATAAGTACAAATAAACTTCATGCAAGAGGTCCAATGGGAATAGAGGGGCTTACTACATATAAGTTTAAGATTTATGGAAGTGGACAAACTAGATAAAAAGTGACAATTGATACACATCAACCACATAAATAAAAATCTTAAATATAATAACCTAAAAAAAAAGCAAAGGTTATTATATGTCTTTAATTCCGAGTGAAGCATCAAAAATAGAAGTTGCTGGAGCAACAGTGGATTTTTTTAAATTAGAAGAAGATGGTCAAAGTATTTACTACTTTGACACTTCAAAATGTGGACCACCTGAACCAATGGTTAATGCTATGTGTGGACTAAAGCTTATCAAAGGTACAAATTCTAAACTTGTTATGATTAATCATAAAGCACCCGGTGGTCTTTTTTCAAGACTTGAAAGCAATATTTCATATAGTATAGAAGAGATAGATGATTTTGTTAAGGTAACATTTACATGTGATAATTCTGAGCCTAATAATTCTAACTTTGCTCAAAAGACTCAGAGAGTTTAATGTTTTCAGTCTCTCAAGATTTTGCACCCCCATTTAAACTTATCTCTCCATTTTTTATTTTGGGGAGTTTATTTTATGTGTTTTCAGCTATGTTTTTATTTTCATTTTCTGTAGAAAACATAGCACTTTTAGATACAAAAGTATTAAGTTTTGTTCATCTGTTTTTACTTGGGTTTATTATGATGAGTATATTTGGTTCTATGGCACAGTTAGTTCCCGTTGTTTTAGAGGTAGGGCATTTTGGAGTAGAACTTTTTTATGCCATTTGGCCACTTTTAGGAATAGGCACTGTACTGATGGTCATAGGATTTTTATCCTCACCAGCACTACTTCCTTATGGTGGGGTTGTTGTTTTAATAGCAATGATGATTTTTGTAATGGAGATATTTTTAACTATAAAAAAAGTAAAAAAATTAAATAATGTAATGAGTAGCATACTTATTTCAAATACATTTTTATTTTTTGGAATAATATTTGGATTAGTAATAGCTTTAGGTTATGCTGGAACTATAGAAGTAGATATAAGTAATTTATTAAAAAGTCATGTTTTCTTAGTTATTTTTGGCTATATTGCTATAACTTTAATGGGGCTATCTCTTGTTTTATTACCAATGTTTGGTTTATCTCATGGATTTTCAAAAAAGCCATTAGAAATTGCTATGACAATAATGAGTATATCTGTTATATTGATAGTCCTTTCCTCATTTATTGATTTTGTAATATTAAGTTATTTGGGATATCTTTTAGCAATAGTATCTCTATGTGTATATTTTTACCTTGTTCAATCAATATATAAAACAAGAGCAAGAAAAGAAAATGATGTTTATGTGATGTCACTTTTTTTTGCATATGCTTCAATGATAGTATCTTTGATTTTTGCTATTATATACCTATTTACTAATTTTGAACCATTGTTATTAAGTGCAGGATGGTTAATATTTTTTGGTCTTTTTGGCTTTGCTGTAACTGGTCATATATATAAAATAGTACCGTTTCTTGTATGGTTTGAAAGATTTTCTCCTCTTGTAGGAAAGCAAAAAGTTCCGATGCTTGCAGATATGGTTCCTCCGAAAAGTTCTCAAGCTCAATTTATTTTTTGTGCTGTGGGTGTAGTAATTGTAGCTATCGCTATACTATTACAAAACGATACACTAATCAAAGCCGGTGCATCTTTTTTACTTGTAGGATC
Organism: Sulfurimonas sp.; assembly: GCA_021648465.1. Lineage (GTDB taxonomy): Bacteria > Campylobacterota > Campylobacteria > Campylobacterales > Sulfurimonadaceae > Sulfurimonas. The sequence goes on from JAKISR010000015.1 coordinate 3,033, forward strand.
ATTGGCATTTTTTAGAAGTGTTTTGTATATGATTAATTATAAATAAAAGGAATAAAAAAATGTATAGTAAAGAAGAATTATTTTTAGCAATATCAAATGTAATAGATCCCGAAGTTGGTTTTAACCTTGTGGAGATGGGACTTATCTATGATGCTTCATGTGATGAAGATGGGAATGCTCATGTTACTATGACACTATCAACAAAAGCATGTCCTATGCATCAACTAATTCAGCAATGGGTAAAAGAAGCTGTTGAGAAAATGGCCAATATAAAAGAGGTTGAGATTGAGTTAGTGTGGGAGCCAGAGTGGAATGTAACAATGGCAAATGACAATGTTAAAAAAGCACTAGGTGGTGGGTGAGATTAAGAAGTTTTATACTTCTTAATCGCTTCACAAACACTATGTAAAGATCTTTTATAATTTTTTAAATCACTGATATACTCCAAATCAGTTGCAGAGCGAAGACTTTCTTTTAATTTTAATGATATCTCATATAATTCATCAGCCCCAATATTTGCAGCAATACCAGAAATATCTAAAAGTAATTTATCCGCTACATCAGCATTAGTATGATTTAATTCATTTTGAAGTATATGTGCTGAATTAGAATATTTTGAGGTGAAATCATTTAATATCTCTAGGTAAAATTCTTTATCTCCTCCACATATATCCAAACCTTTTTTAGTATTTAACTCTTCTACTAAGTTATTTTGTGTTATAGGTTCTTTTTGAGACTCTTTACCAGTTGTATAGATATAAAGCATATCAAATAAAGAACCCATTTTTAGTGGTTTTTCAATATGGCCTTCCATCCCTGAATCCAGCATAAGTTTTATATCATCTGATGCAGTATCACCACTAAGAGCAATAACAGGTATATGGTCGTAGTTTAAATTTTTTCTAATAAGTCTTGTAGCTTCAAAACCATCTACTATGGGCATATGTGCATCCATGAAAATGATAGAAAAATTACTGTCTTGTTCTAAAATATCTAAACATTCTTGACCATCATTTGCAATAGTGATATGTATATGAGAACCTGCTAAAAAACTTGTGATAACTTTTTGATTAATAAAATTGTCCTCAGCGATTAAAATTTTTATATTTTTAAATATTGCAAAATCATCTTTTTGAATTTTTTCATGTGGGATAATTTCTCTTTTTATTCTATGAGTTTTTATGATTGGTTCTTCTTGAGATACCACTTCTTCTTTTTCTTCTTCTTTAAGTTCTAATGGTTCTTTAACTTGCTCGCTTACAGGGGAGGTCTCTTTTACTTTTTCTTCTGAAGTTATTATCTTTTTCTTCTTTGGCTTTTTAAATAAAAAGTAAAAAGATAAAAAGATAATTAAAATGATTCCTGCTATTGATTCTATAAGGTATTGATTTATTGCTTCCATAAATTTTCTTTTTTTCTTTATAATACAGTAATAAAAATTAAACTTTACAAAGTTTATGTATAATATTAAATAAGAGACTAAAAATACTATTAGGTTGTCAATGCAAAATATTCCACATATTCCAGTATTATATAGAGAGGTTTTAAATATTTTTAGTGATGTAGATAGTGGAATAATTATAGATTGTACACTAGGATATGGTGGACACTCATCTATGATACTTGAGGCAAATCCAAATATAAAACTAATTGCAATAGATCAAGATCAAATAGCGATAGAATTTTCGACTTCAAGATTACAAAAGTATGGTGATAGAGTTAGTATAAAAAAAGGTCGCTTCTCCTCTGTTATAAAAGATATAATAAGTGAGAATGACATAAGTGAAATAAAAGGTGTTTTAGCAGATATTGGTGTTTCATCACTTCAACTTGATAAAAAAGATAGAGGTTTTTCATATGAGAGTTATAATCTTGATATGAGAATGAATAAAGATGCCCCACTTAGTGCTAAAGAAGTCGTAAATGAGTACTCAACAAAAGAGTTAGAAAAAATACTTTTTGAGTATGGCGAACTTAGAAACTATAAAAAAATCGCATCTTTTATTGTAAACAATCGTCCATTTAGTTCTGCAAAAGAGTTAAGTGAGGCTACTAAGCACTTACTTCCACATGGGAAAAAAATTCATCCTGCAACGCTTCTGATGCAAGCTATTCGTATAGAAGTTAATGATGAATTGGGTGAACTTAAATCACTTCTTAATAATACAAAAGAAGCAAGATTCCCAAATGCTAAAATAGCAATAATCTCTTTTCACTCTTTAGAAGATAGAATAGTAAAACAAACATTTAGTGAGTGGAAGCAAAATTGTATATGTCCAAGTGAGGCTATGCGATGTACATGTACAAAAAATTATTCATTAGGAAAAGTTTTAACAAAAAAGCCTATAATGGCAAAAGATGATGAGCTTAAGCAAAACCCTAGAAGCAGAAGTGCTAAAATGAGAATTTTTGAAATGGATACATAAGTTATGAATGATAAACTTGAATTATTAGATGAAGTTGAATCAGTTATAAATCCAAAAAAAAAGTTAGATATAAATCATCTTGTATATATTTTACTTAGTATGATGTTAGTTATTGCTATTGTATTTCCAAAAATTTATATTCAACAACAGATATATTTTACAAGTAGAGATATCTCTAAGTTAAAAAGTGAATATGACACACTTAAAGAGGAAAACAGAGTTATCAATAGCTCTGTTGAGTCAATTCGATATAAAAATCAGATACTTGATACACTTTTTTAAAGAGAGATTATGATTCGCCGTTTTTTAGAGTTTGCAATTGATAAACCATTATTAAATCATATTCTTTTAACATTTATTATCTCGTTGTCTGTTTTTGCATATTTAAATATTCCTAAAGAGATATTTCCACCTATGACGATGGATAAAGTAACTATCTCTGGTGGTTATGCAGGATCTTCTGCTGACATACTGGATAAGATGGTTGTTCAGAGTATAGAAGATGACCTTAAAAATATTGATGAACTAGATACCATAAAAACAACCATTAAAAATGGTTCCTTCATGATACTAGTAGATATAAAACCAGGCTCTAACAATATGAGTATTCTTAGTGATGTTAAGGATATCATAAGTGGTGTAAAAAAAGATTTACCAGCAGATATGTCTGAACCAATAGCAAAAATTAATCTACATAATTTTCCACTTGTTTTAGTTGCTTTAGCAGGTGATAAGCCAAAAAAAGAGTTATTAGAGCGTGCAGAAGAATTAAAAAGTAAACTGAGTAATTTTAAACAATTAAGTGAGATAACTATTCGTGGAGATGCTGAGGATGAATTGGTTATAAAAATTAATGAGCAAAAACTTTTAGCTTTTGGTCTTGAACCAGCACTTGCTGTAGCATCACTAAAAAACATAAGTTCTATTTTTCCAATTGGAACTATTAAAGAAAAAGGAGCACATCTTTATATCTCTACATATAATGGTGAAAAAACAAAAGAGAATATAGAGAGTACTATTATAAGTGTGGGAGATTCAAGAATACGCATAGGTGATATTGCCGATGTTTCATTTGAGCTTAGTGATGAATCTGAACTTTCACACTATAATGGAGTAAGAAATATATCAATAAACATAACCAAATCAAAGGATGGAAACTCTATAGAGTTGGTAAAACAGATAAGAAAACTTTTAAAAGAAAGCTCACTTGAACATCCAGAATTACAGTATGAAGTGTATACTGATACTTCTATTTGGATTAAAAATCGTCTAAATACAGTTTTCGCAAATATCTCTTTTGGACTTATGCTTGTGTTTATTGCGATGCTTATTTTTATAAATCGTGGTATAGCCATGGTTGTAGCTATTGGAATTCCTGTTAGTTTTATGATGGGACTTATAGTTACTGATTTTCTTGGAAATTCTCTTAATATGCTCTCTCTACTAGGTGCTTTGATCGCTTTAGGGATGTTGGTTGATGAAGCGATAGTTGTATCTGAAAATATATACAGGCATTTGGAAAATGGGATGGAAAGAAGAGAAGCGGTTATAGTAGGGGCAAGTGAGATGTTTCCAGCAGTTTTAACTGCAACTCTAACAACAGTTTTTGCATTTTTACCAATGTTGCTTTTAACTGGAGAGATGGGAATGTTTATAAAAATAATTCCTATAATGATAACAGTTTTACTTTTAGCCTCACTTTTTGAAGCGTTTTATTTTTTACCTCTACATGCACATGATTTTTTAAGAGTTTCACACAAAGAAAGTTTTACAAAAAAACTTTGGAAAAAGCTAGGTTCATGGCATTATAAAGCTCTACATTTTGTTTTTAAAGCAAAATGGTTATCTTTGATTATAATTGTAGTATCAATTCTATCTTTAACATTTATGTTTATTAAAAATTCTAAATTTCAACTTTTTCCTGATTTTGATAATACACAGATTTATGTTTATGGAAAAGTAAATATAAATAATGAACTAGAAGATACTGAAGCTATCGTTACACTACTTGAAAAAGAGTTATTATTAAAAATAAAAAATGATGAAGTATCATCTATTACATCTGTTATTGGCTTTAAGCTTGATGCTAAAAATGTTGCTGAAACAGGAGCAAATCTTTTTCAAATATTTATAGATTTGCATGAAAGAGTTCCAAGTAATAGTTTTGAAAAGTATATAAGCCCTTACCTTTCCATAGAATATAATGCAGAAATATTAAAAAGAGAAAAATTAGCTAAAGAGATAGCAGTTGATGTTGAGAGAGTTTTAAAGCCATTTAGAGAGCAAAAGAGTGTTGACGGGATTCTGTATGAAGAGTTGATAGTAAAAGTTCCAGGAGCTGGTGTAGTTGCTTCTGATATAGAGATAAGCTTAAACGGAGAAAATGAACAAAAAATAAGAAGAGGCATAAAAGAGCTTGAAGACTCACTTAGAGCTATAAAAGGTGTAAATAATATCTCAAATGATGCCACATTAGGTGAAAAAGAATTAAAGCTTCGTGTAAATGAGTATGGACAGCAATTGGGTTTTAATGAAGAACTTATATCAAGAGAATTAAGATCATACTATCTAAAGGGTGAATATGCAAAGATGTTTAATGATAGTGGACTTGTACGCATAAAAATAGAGAGTTCTGTAAATGAAAAAATAGATTCTATAAATAATATCGAAGTTCAAATTCCAACAACAAATCAATATGTACTCTTAAATGATGTTTGTGATTTTATAATGATTCAAGGGTTTGTGGCACTTAAAAAAGAAGATGGAAATAGAATTCGCACCGTTGTAGCTTCGTTAGATAAAAATATTTTAACATCAGCAGAAGTGATGCAAAAACTCGAACCAATATTTGAGAAACTTAAAAATGATGGTTATAATGTAGATATCAAAGGTGAAGAAAAAGAAAATAATAAAAATAAAAAAGAGATGATGCAATCAGGATTAATAGCAATTTTTTTAATATTTATCACTCTTGTTTGGCTTTTTGATTCTATAAAAAAATCATTAATTGTTCTAAGTACAACACCTCTTGTACTGTTGGGAGTTTTCTTTGGACATACAGTTATGGGGATAAATATGACTATGCCTGGACTTATAGGTATAGTTGGTCTCTTAGGAGTGGTCGTAAATGATGGACTTATAGTTGTTAATTTTTTAAAAAATGTTACTAATACAGAAGAGTTGATAAAACAAGCTCAAACAAGATTAAGACCTATCTTGCTTACATCACTTACAACTGTATTGGGATTATTAACACTTATATTCTTCGCATCAGGTCAAGCTTTGATACTTCAACCAATGGCAATATCTTTGGGATTTGGGATAGCTTGGGCAACAGTACTGAACTTAATATATGTACCTTTGCTCTATGCAATTGTTTTTAAAATTAAAGATGCTAAAAAAATCAGAAATATATAAGGATTTATTCACTATAATTGCGCCCTAATATTAGTGGGTTCGTAGCTCAGTTGGTTAGAGCCCTCCGCTCATAACGGAGTGGTCCCGTGTTCGAGTCACGGCGAACCCACCACTATTATTTTTTACTTTAAAATCACTTATTTAATATTAAATATATATCTTAAAAAAGTATATAAATTATTTTACTAATACTTTTGCAGTTATGTGTACATATAGATTGCCAGATGGTGCAACCCAGTTTCCTGTAAATTTAGACTTACCTATAGAAATTTTTATTAAATGCTTATTATTATATTTGGCTTTTTTTATCCTTAGGTTTGTTTTTGCTCTTCCTTTAGCCATTACATACTTCATGGTTTCTATAGGATTGTTTTTTGCGTGACCAACAGCTGATAAATACCCTTTTGACGCTATAGGCTTACATACCCATAGCGGAGCTTCAACACCTTCTATCATACAAGTAGAGTTTTTTATTTCAGATGCATTTGTAGTAATTGACAATATTGCTATTAATAATATATTTTTTATTTTCATAATATATTTTCATAATCCTTTATATTTTAAATATATTATCGTAAAGAATCTTTATTTTTATATTGGTCCCTCAACCAAAAACTCTAAACTAAAAATAGTTGATGATTGTCTTTTAAACTCTAGAATCTTACTTTAAATCAAAAAAATCATTGAAATATTTGTTAAATTGAGAATCCTATTTTTTACAAACTACATAATTAATGTAGTTTGTTCGATATATTATATAACTCTATAGATAAAAGGATTTATCATGCTAGTTTATATTTATGATAGGGAAGATGAAGAATTAGATGATTATGAAAATGAAGAGCCTGAGAATTCTTATAGTTATGATTATGAAGAAAGTTCATATGAGTACGTTGAAAGTGACAATAATAGCTATTTTAGCTAGTATTATTTTTTAAAATTAATTTTTTATACCATTTATTAAAGTTTTAAAACTTAATTCATTTAGTGCATCTATATTGTCTTGTATATGTATGTGGCCGTCAATTAGAAGATTTGATATACCGTGTATCATTGACCATATTACAGTTGCTTGTAGGATGGGGTCCTCTTTTTTAATGATATTTTTTTCATGTCCCTCTTCTATAACAGCAACTAAAATATGAAAACCTGTGTCACCATCAGCATCATTTATATCACAACTCTCTTCTCTTTCCTTCATTAGTTCATGACCAAAGATGGTACGATAAAGGTTTGGATTATCAATTGCGAAACTTATATACACTTTTCCCATATTGTAAAGTCTTTTTAAAACATCATCTCCCTCTAAGAGAGTTGATTTTATATTTGTATCTAGTTTTTCAAACCCTGCTTGAATAACAGCTTTTATAAGAATATCTTTAGAGTCATAGTGTCTGTACACAGCTGAACGAGAAGTGCCAAGCTTTTTTGTAAGTTTTCTTAGTGTAATATTCTTTAAACCATCACTTTCAATCATCTCTAACGATGTTTGAATTAGAGCGTCTTTGAGGCTTCCATGATGGTAAGAAATATGGTTTTTACTTTTCATAATATTATTTTATCATAAATTTCTTAAGAATGTTGACAATGTTAACATATTTATGTTAACATTGTCAACATAAAATAAATAGGGTTTATAATGATTAAAATATTGGGATCAATTTTATTTCTAGGCAGTACGATTTTTGCACTTAGCAATTTTGAAGTAGCACAAAAAAGTGAAGAGGTTATGACTGGTTTTAAAGACTCAATAGCAACAATGCAGATGACCCTTATAAATGCAAAAGGGCAAGAAAAAATTAGAACTATGAAGATGCAAGTTTTAGAGGGAAAAGTTGAAGATAAATCATTGATGGAATTTTTAACACCACCCGATGTTAAAGGTACTAAGTTCTTGAGTTATGAACATATAGACATAGATGATGATCAATGGCTGTATTTACCAGCTTTAAAAAGAGTAAAAAGAATAGCTTCAAAAAATAAATCTGGTTCATTTATGGGAAGTGAGTTTTCATATGAAGATTTGGGTTCTTTTAATTTTAAAAAGTATAGTTACACAGGTGAGGCAGAAGAAGTTATAATCAATGAGATACCTATGTATAAAATCTCTTATGTTCCTATCTCAAAATATTCTGGTTATACAAAACAGATATCATGGATAAATAAAAAAGATTTTTTAGTTCATAAAGTTGAATATTATGATAGAAAAAAGAAACTTTTAAAAACCGCATACTTTAGTGACTATAAATATTTTGATGGTATACCTAGAATAGGTTCTATTGTTATGAAAAATATTCAAAATGATAAAACTACTAAGTTAGTATGGATAGATGAGAAAATAAAAAATTCACTTAAGGATAAAAATTTTCATAAAAGATATCTAAAAAAATGAGATATTTTCTTCTCTTAGTTTTTCATGTTACTTTACTTTTTGGAAAGTTAGAGATTAGTGGTCATGTTGATATTGATTCACAACTGTATCTTACAAAATCTGATTCAAAAAATGGTAGTAATTTTACAGCGAGTCAAACTTTTGAATTTGAGTATGAAAAAGATGACTATAGTGTATATGCCACTTTATATACTCAAGAAGATTATAGTGATTTACTAAAAGAGAATGAAAAAACACAACGAACATTTATGAGAATTGATGAATTGTACTTGGAGTATAGTTTTGAGGATGACTCTATTATAATTGGGAAAAATATAAAATTTTGGGGCTCATTAGAGTTTGAAAATATTGTAGATGTATTTAATCCAAGTGATTTAAGAGCTGATATATTAAGCACAGATAAGCTGGGTATTTGGAACTTGTCTTACTCTCACTTTACTCAAAATGGTGAATTTTCCATGATAATTAAACTTTATGAACAAGATCAAAAAATGGCAAATCAACCTTATGCTTACTATTTTTTACCATCACAATTAACATATGATAAAAATCTCCAAACATCAAATGGGGTTTATAGACCCTCTATTTATCTTATGTATAGTGCTTCACTTGATAGTGAATATCCACTAGATTTTGCATTTATTTTTGAAAATGGATATGACTCACAGAGATATATTAGCTCAAGTGTCTCTCAACCAACAACTCTTTATCAAAATGCTTACTTGGTAAATAAGTTTATAACTTTTAACACTTTGGTTATTGGTACAACGCTTATAAAACTAGAGTTACTTTATGCTGATGTGATTAAAGATAAAAAAGTAAGTGATTACTCACATATAGGATTTGGAGTAGAGCATACTATAGAGAATGTTTTTGAAGATATTTATCTACCTTGGTCTAAAGCAAATCTTGGCTTGATAGCTGAGTATTATAAATATAATACTTATGAATCTGAAAAAATGGATGATTTAAAATTATATGAGAGTATGCAAAATGATCTTTTTATAGGGGTAAGATACACTTTTAACAATGCAGATGATTCCTCTATAGTTGGTGGAATTGTGATTGATATGGAGTATGGAGAAGAGATATATTTTATAGAGTATGAGAGTAGATTTGGAGATAGTTTTAAGATGGAGCTTGATTATAATTATATAAATCCATCATCAAAAGAATTAACCACTTATGCATCTTTAGGAAAACATCAACGAGTAGGCTTAAGCATAGCTTATTACTTTTAGGAGATAATATTATATGATTGGTGAAAATAAATCACGCATTAGTAAATTTGTAGATAAAATCATAAAATTTAGATGGGCTATAGCTGTTTTGATTCCACTTATAACAATTATGATGGCTTCATCACTTAAAAATTTAGAGTTTGAGGGAAGCTATAGAATTTGGTTTGATAAAGAATCAGAAATTATTAAAAATTATGATAATTTTAGAGCTGTATTTGGTAATGATGATGCTATTACAATCTCTTTTACAAATGAAGATGGCATATTTACAAAAGAAGCCTTAACTGCTATCAAAAGTATAACATCTAAGCTATGGGAAACTGAGTATATAGCAAGAGTTGACTCTATCACAAATTATCAATATATTCATGCAGATAAAGAGTATCCTGATGAGATTGTGGTTGAAGATTTTATACAAGATTTAGATGCATATTCAGAAGAAGATTTACTAAAGAAAAAAGAGATAGCACTTACTCAAGATATTATTGTCTCAAAATTGATATCAAAAGATGCAAAAACAACTATGATAATTGGCAGAATGACACCAAAAGCTGGAGATGATCCAGAGGTTAGTTTTAAACTTCGTGATGCTGCCCTAGCTATAGTTGCACCAGAGAGTGAAAAGTATGGCTTTAAATTTCATCTAAATGGTGGTCCAGTGCTTATAACATCTTTTATAGAGATAGCTCAAAGTGATGCAGGAACTTTTACACCTTTAGTTATTATAATCGCAAGTATATTACTTTTTATAATTTTAAGAAAAATGTCATCAGCACTTTTGAGTATATCTGTTGTGATTTTTACATTTATGATAGTTTTATCAATTCAGGTAATATTTGGTTTTAAATTAAATAATTTTACAGCAAATATTCCAGTCTTTGTTATGGCGATAGGTATAGCTGATGCGATGCATCTACTTTGGATATACACCATAGCAAGAAAAGATGGAAAAGATAATATAGAGGCGATTCATTATAGTGTTAACAAAAATGCTCTAGCACTATTTTTAACCTCACTTACTACATCTATAGGGTTCGCATCTTTAAGCATTTCGGCAGTTATTCCTATAAAAACACTTGGGATTGCAACGGCAAGTGCAGCTATTTTAGCATTTGTTTTAACTATGCTGTTTGTACCAGCAGTTTTAGCAATCATAAATCCTAAAATTAAGCCAACTAATAAAAATGATAAAAAAGAAAAATCTAATTTATCACATAAATATGTAGATTTTATACAAAAATATAATAAAGTAATTTTAATTCTCACTTCTATTTTATTTATTATTATAGGTATAGGAATATTTAAAACTGAAGTAGACTCCAATACTATTAGATATTTTAAAGAAAATGTACCGTTTCGAGCAGACACAGCTTACTTAGAAAAGAATTTAACAGGACCTATGATTTATGAGATTATAGTTGATTCTAAAAAAAGTGATGAGATAAAAGATCCAGAATTTTTAAAAACTATAGAAAGGTTTTATGATGAATTTTATATTCAATATTCTGATGTTAGGCATATAAGCTCACTTTTAGATGTGATAAAAATATTTAATGAAGTAATGAATGGCTCAAAAACAGTCCCTGATGATAAAAATCTAATAGCACAATATCTACTCTTATATTCACTATCTCTTCCTCAAGGTATGGAGATAAATGATAAAATGGATATAGATGAAAGATTATTACGAGTAAGTGCATCTATAAACATGGTAGATACTTCAAAAGATTTAGAGATGATAACTTGGGTAGAGAGTTGGTGGAATAAAACAGCCTATAGTGCAAAAGTTGATGGACAAACAGTTATGTTCGCACATATGCAAAAAGATGTTATTGCAACACTTATAGAGTCTATAACTTTAGCTATAGTTCTCATATCTATATTAATGCTTATAATATTTAAAAATTGGAAAATGTTACCACTATTTATAGCACCAAATGTACTTCCAATTATTTTAGTAGTTGGTGTAATGGGATGGCTAAATATTGATATTGATATAGGTGTAGCAATAGCTGGTGCAATTATCATTGGGGTAGCAGTTGATGATACTATTCACTTCATGGTTAAGTATATTGAAGCTAGAAAAAGAGGAGAAAATTTAGAGGAAGCACTTAAGTATGTTATGAGTTACGCAGGTAGTGCCATAATATTTACAACCATAATTTTAAGTGCTGCATTTTTAGTATTTGTTTTTAGTGATTTTAATCCAAATTATCATTTTGGAATTGTTACTGCTAGTGCTTTAGTGATTGCTGCAGTAGTTGATTTAGTAGCACTTCCAGCACTTCTTAGTTTGATAGATAATCGTAAAAAATCTCTTTTATTGTAGCTATTTGGATAGAAAAGGTTTAAGCGTGAGGTAAAAGTCTATAGCCAACCCCATAAACACTATCTATACAGTTTTTAGATATTTTCTTTCTAAGTTTAGATACAAGTTTTCTTATATTTACAATATCTAGAGTTTCATTAAAAGAGCAGTAATAAGCAGTTATATCTTCATTTGAGTAAATTTTACCAATATTATCACTTAGCAATTGAAGAAAAAGAATTTCATATTTTGTAAGTGCTACTATATTGTTGTTATCAATAAGAATATTATTTTCTTTAGAAAAAGTTATAAAATCACTTAATCTCTTTAGATTATGATTTTGTTGAGTTAATTTTGCCTTTTGTGAGAGTATAACATTTCTTGCCGTATCTAGAAGAGTTTTTAAAAAAGCTTGATAATCAAGAGGTTTTTTTATAAATTGCTCAATTCCTAGATTAATTAATGGCAATAAATATTTTGAATCATCATGTGCTGATACTATTATAATATTTTGATTGGGATTAATATTATAAATGCCTTCTACTAACTCTACTCCATTTAATCGTGGCATACGAATATCTGAAATAATTATGTCATAATATTTTTTATCATAGAAATCATAATATTCTTTGTATTTTTTTAGTGCATCTTCACCATTAATTGCATAATCTACTTTTTTAAAAAATGTAGATAAAATTTCAGTTACATTTTCTCTTAAATCATTGTGGTCTTCAACAAATAGAATAGATAAGTCTTTAGTATAGTTCATTAATTCTTTTGAATTTAGCATAATTAGTAACCTAGTATGTTAATTTTTGTAGTTATTATAGCTTTTATTAGTAATTTATTCAATAAAAGAAGCTACTATTGTGAAAAAGGGGGAAAAATGAAATTAATAATTAATGGCGAGACAAAAATATTTGGCGAAGATATAACTTTAACCAGTGTAATGATAGAACTTGCTTTAATTGGTAAGGTTATGGCAGCAGCTGTAAATATGAATATAGTTAAGCAAAACAAATGGGATGAATGCAGACTTAATGACGGAGATAAAATAGAATTATTAGACTTTGTTGGCGGTGGATAATTCAATAGCTACAACAGCTATAGCATACTCTCCATCATGAGTAATAGATAAGCTGATATCTTTGATATTAAAGTTTTTAACTATTTTTTGAGATAGTTTAATCATTGGAGCACCTTTGTCTGTTTTATAGATAGTAATGTCATGAAAACCACATTCTGCACCAATTCCTATTCCTAAAGCTTTTGAACATGCTTCTTTAGCTGCCCAAAATCCAGATGCTGTTTTATAGTTTTTTATAAGATTAATTTCATCGTTACAGAGAAATTTAAGAAGTGTTTTATCGCCAAATCGCTTAATTAAGCGATTCATACGAGATATTTTTATGAGGTCTATACCAATCATTTATTGGATAACAAACTCTGTAAAATAGATTCCTTGTACACGCCCATCAACTATCATAGCATTTAGAGTATCTATAATTTGCTCAGATACTTTTTTCTTGCCTTTTTTTGAAGATATCTCTTCAAGTGTTTTAGAAGTTAAAATTCTAATAATTCTATCTCTTATTACTGGAGATTTATTATCGAGTTCTATACTTAATTCTTCATCATCTAATTCTAGTGAGATAGTAGCTTTTAAGTATCTGCGACCAGCATCACTTTTTAAATTAACAGTAAATGTATCTAGTGGATATAAGACACCAATGTCACTTAATTTTCTTGTTTCCATATTATTATATTTAGATCTTGTAGGAGTTTTTTGTGATTGAGCTTGTGAAGTATTTTGTTGAACATAAACTTCATCACCTCCGCTCATTAATAAGATGGTTGTTACGGCACCACCAAGAATAATAAGTATTAAAACAGCAATGATAATAATCATCAATTTATTTGATTTTTTATTGTCCTGTTGTGTTTCTTCTTCCTTGTTTTCTTCATCTGCCATAACTCTTCCTTGAATTTAGTTTTGTTAGTATATCAAAATTTATATAATTTGCTAATCACACTTTGTAATATTTAAAGCTTTAACAATTTCTTCAAAAATTACACCTGATTCACGATTGGTATCATCTTGATACTCTGTAACATATAATTCTCTATTGTTTGGTTCACTGCAAATATATATTTCAGGTTGAATAGTATATTTTGAAACAATATCTTTAATTGTTGAAGATACTAATTCTCCCTCTTCTTTTGTATTATAACCTATTGCTAATCTAAAAAATTTCTCTTCACTTCTAAAAATTGCATCCATAATATAAGCCCTTTTAATGTAATTATCTACATTATACTACTAATATTGTAAAAGAGTTTTAAATCTTTAGTTAAATTAAGTTATTTATATCATCTTGCTTAATACCATTGCAAAAGTTTTGTTACTTCATCAACAATAAAAGTTTTGAGTGTAGTTTTTTCTAGCGGTTTTTTTGCTAATAAAACCTTATTAATTTTTTGCATTTTTGCTTCTTTAAGTCTAACATCCATTCCGTGAACTTCTCTTACGTCACCAACGAGTGAAACCTCACCTATAAAGATAGTCTCCTTGGAAATTGCACGATCTCTAAAACTACTTATAATTGCAGCAAGTACCGCTAAATCAGCAGAAGTTTCAGTTATTTTTATCCCACCTGTTATATTTATAAATACATCATACCCAGATAATGGTATCTCTAGTTTTCTCTCTAATAAAGCTAAGAGCATATTTAATCTATTGTTATCAAATCCTGTTGCTTGTCTTTTAGAGTTTGGTGTATGTGATTGTGAAACTAATGCTTGAACCTCAAGTATAATAGGACGCGTTCCCTCCATCACAACAGTAAGAGCAGAACCAGCTTGCTCTGATTCTCTATTAAAAAATCTTGAAGCGATATCTGTAGCAGAGACTAGACCATCATTTCTCATCTCAAATACACCAATCTCACTTGTTGGTCCAAAACGGTTTTTAAAACCTCTTAATATTCTTAGTTCTTGAGATGAATCTCCTTCAAAGTAAAGAACTGTATCTACCATATGTTCTAATACACGAGGTCCTGCTATTGATCCCTCTTTTGTAATATGCCCTATAATAAAAATAGCAATATTCCTCTCTTTAGCTATTCTCATAAGCTCAAATGTGATTTGTCTCACTTGTGTAACAGAACCCGGAGCTGAACTAATTGTCTCTGAGTAGAGAGTTTGAATAGAGTCAATAATTATAAATTCATAATTACGATGTTCAAGCTCAATTAAAACTTGTTCTAATCTAATCTCACTAAGTAGATATAGTGTATCGTGATTTGCTTTTAATCTATTTGCTCGAAGTTTGATTTGCCCAGCTGACTCTTCCCCTGTTACATACAAAACATTTTTTCCACTCGAAGCTATTTCACCACCAACTTTTAAAAGAAGTGTGGATTTACCAACTCCTGGGCTACCACCTATAAGAGTAAGTGAGCCTGGAACTATTCCACCTCCTAATACAGAGTCAAGTTCATTGTCATATGAACTAAATCTAAATACTTCTTCCTCTTTAATTTTATTTATACTTAAAGCTTTTGAGGAGTTATTTGAGTTTAATTTTGTTTGCTTAACAATCTCTTGTTGATGTACATTTAATTCTAAAAATGAATCCCATGAATTACAATTAGTACATTTTCCCATCCATTTAGGAGTTGTGAATCCACAATGTTGACATTCAAAGAGAATTTTTTTCTTAGCCATAAAATCAGCCTTATATTTATAATTTAGGTGATTATATTATTTTTTACATGCGAGTAGTAAAAATATGGCAATTTGCCATATTTTATTGTTCAAAAATTATATCTAAGAGACTATCTACAAATTCATATTTATCAAATGGCACTAGATTTTCAGGTTGTTCACCAGTTCCAATATAAAGGATAGGAATCTTAAGTGAATTAGCAATACTAAATACACTACCACCTTTTGCAGTTCCATCAAGTTTAGTAATTATTATTCCATCTATACCAATCATCTCATCAAATGCTTTTGCTTGAGCAATTGCAGAATTTCCTTGTGTTCCATCTAAAATTAAAATTGTTCTATGTGGAGCTCCAGAGTGAGCTTTATTACAAATACGATGAATTTTTTTAAGCTCATTTGTTAAGTTTGTTTGAGTATGAAGTCTTCCTGCTGTATCAATTATGACATTATCAAAACCTTTAGACAAAGCAGAATCAATAGTATCATAGGCAACAGCAGAACTATCATGCCCCTGTTTTGAAGATACTATCGGGATGTTAAGTTTTTTAGACCATAATGTCAACTGCTCTATTGCAGCAGCGCGAAAAGTATCACCTGCACCAAGTATTACTTTTTTACCTTCATTTTTATATCTAGCTGCCAACTTTGAAATTGTAGTTGTTTTTCCTGCACCATTAACACCAACTATTAGTTCAACAAAAGGTTTGATAAAATTTGGT
The DNA here is from genome assembly GCA_021648465.1 of Sulfurimonas sp. Taxonomy (GTDB): domain Bacteria; phylum Campylobacterota; class Campylobacteria; order Campylobacterales; family Sulfurimonadaceae; genus Sulfurimonas. The sequence goes on from JAKISR010000015.1 coordinate 19,265, forward strand.
TCAGTGTATGATGTTTTATCTAATGTAAATAATAATTTTGAACGCAACATATCCCTTGTAATCTTGTTCGTATCCATTTCAGAAATAATATTTTCAACTAATTCATATTCAACATCAGCCTCTAAAAGAATATCTTCAATCTCATCTTTATTAAATGTTGTTTTTTTTGTAGGAACTATCGTTTTAATAGCTTCAGCAGTTTTAGAGAGTGATTTTTTTATAAATCCAAACAAATTATTTTCCTAAAGCTCTTTTAATATCACTATCTATAAATTCTTCTTCAATTGCACCAACAAAATGATTTATTAGTTTTCCATCTTTATACATAGCTATAATTGGGATAGGATATCTTGCTCCCATTTTCAATTCAGTTGTTATGGCATTTATCAAACGACGACTTTGAGGAGAATTTGTTAATATATAATCTGCATTATACTCTTTTCTAAATTCTAATAGTTTTTCATTTGAAATATCATCTTCAATAGTTAGACCTATAACTATAATATCATCTTTATATTTTTTTTGAAGAGAAGTGAGATGTGAGGCAGCTGCACGACATGGTGGACACCATGTGGCAAATATATCAAAAATAATAATTTTACCTTCTTCCCTATCTAGTATAAATCCATCACCACTTTTTTTTACAGTATATTGTTTTTTATCAAGAGCAGTTAATGTATATTCTATCTGTGAAACCATATTATTAACACTTGAATTTTCATCACTTGAACATCCTTGAAATACTAGCATAACTAATAAAGAGATAAATAGTATAGATTTTCTAAGCATTTTTATAACCTTGTTTTCTGTTTTTAGAGTAAAATAAGCGAAATTATATCCATAAAGATTTAATATGCTTCTTACAAAAACAATATTTAGACAAAACTGTCTTAAAAAAATCAAAAAAAAATCAAAATTTAACAGCATATATAAAGATGCAAAAATAAATTTTCTTTTACAAAAAGAACTCAAAAGAGTTAAAAATCAAAAAATATTATTTTACATACCATTATTAACAGAAGCAAATATAATGAAAACTATTAAAAAACAACGACATAAGTCTGACATATTTGTTCCATTTATGGAAGGCGAAAGTTTTAAAATGGTACCATTTAGATTACCGCTTAAAAAGAAGAAGTTTAATATTTATGAAGCGGGAAATAGTTTAAGAAAAATTAAAAATATAGATATAGCCATAGTACCAATAGTGGGTGTTGATGGAAATTTAAAAAGAGTTGGTTTTGGAAAAGGGATGTATGATCGTTTCTTTGCAAAATTGAAAAAAAAACCTTATATAATTTTTATACAGTCAGAATTTTGTTATACGAAAGAAATTATTTGTGATGATTATGATATAACTTGTGATGTAATAATCACTCCATATTTTAGAATGCAAAATACTGTTATGGCTAGAAATAGGAAATAAAATGTTGAACGGTATACTGATTGGTGGTTTAACAGCTACCATAAGTGGTGTTATCGGATTTTTTATATCTAGAAAAATAACTAATGCAAATTTTGATATTTATATCGAAAAAGCTAAAGCGCAAGCTAGTGCAATTGAAAATGAAGCACAACAACTTTTAAATAAAGCTAATATAAAGTCTCACGAAATTGAGCTAGAAGCTACAAGAAAATTTGAAAGCGTAAAGCAAAGAGCAAAAGCTGATCTTCATCAAAGAGAAGATGACATAATACGAAAAGAGCAAGTTTTTAAACGCTATAAACAAGATGAAGAGAAAAGAATTCATGATGATATAGTAACTTTAAAAGCAAAAAAAGTTGATTTGCAAAGAAGTGAAAAATCCTTAAACTCACTAAAAAAAAGATATGAACAAAAAATAGATGAAGCACTGCATACACTAGAACATAGTGCAGGAATGACAGAAGATGAAGCAAAAACTCTTTTATTAGAAAAAATAGAAGAAAAATCTCGTGCAGATATTGCTCATATTGTCAGAAGATATGAAAATAAAGCAAAAGAAGAAGCTAAAGAGAAAGCAAATTTTATTTTAGCTCAAGCAACTAGTAGATTTGCAGGAGAGTTTGCTTCTGAGAAATTAACTAGCCATATTTATCTCAGTGATGATGAACTAAAAGGTCGTATAATAGGTAAAGAGGGTAGAAATATTAAAACTCTTGAAACATTGTTGGGCGTAGATATTATAATTGATGATACACCAAATGCAATTTTAGTAAGTAGTTTTAATCTTTATCGTAGAGCAATTGCTACTAAAACTATAGAACTTCTTATTGAAGACGGTCGAATTCAACCTGCCCGAATTGAAGATATATATGCAAAAGTTTGTTATGAATTTGAAGCAGGTATAGTTAGTGAAGGTGAAGAAATAGTAGCAAATATGAATATTGGGGTAGTGCATCCTGAACTTATAAAGCTTATCGGAAAACTTCGTTATCGTGCATCATATGGACAAAATTCTTTAGCTCACACACTTGAAGTTGCACATTTAGCTGGAATAATGACAGCTGAAATGGGTGGAGATATAAAACTTGCAAAGAGAGCAGGACTTCTTCATGACATAGGAAAAGCTTTAACACATGATAAAGATGGGAATCATATTGATTTAGGTGCTGATATATGTAACATGTATGATGAAAATAGTGTAGTGATTAATTCTATTTATGCCCATCATGGACATGAAGAGATTAAAAGTATAGAGTGTGGGGCAGTTTGTGCAGCAGATGCTCTTTCAGCAGCTCGTCCAGGTGCTAGAAGAGAAGTTTTAGAGAGCTTTTTAAAAAGAATTACAGAAATTGAAGAGATAGCATCTCAACACTCAGGTGTTAAACAAGCCTATGCAATTAATGCTGGACGAGAAGTAAGAGTTATAATTAATGCTTCTTTGATTAACGATGATGAATCAATTTTAATATCAAGAGAGATAGCACGAGAAATTGAAGAAAAAGTTCAATATCCAGGTGAGATAAAAGTTAATGTTATTCGTGAAAGCAGGGCAATTGAATATGCTAAATAATTTAAAATTATTTAGTTTTTTTGCATTTCCCTAAGCTTTTTTTTCCACAAATTCTACCGTCTATCCATATAGCATGAGAAAATCTTGTTCTTTTAATGATAGCGCCATCAAAATTTACACCTTTTAGATTAGCCCATCTAAAATCAGTGCCAAAAAGGTTTGCACCAGAAAAATTTGCACCTTCTAGGTTCGCACTTTTAAATGTTGCTCCCATTAAGTCAGCACCAGAAAAATTTACATTTTCAAGTGAAGATTTTACAAATTTTGTTCCTTTTAAATCAGCATTGATAAAATTAGAGTTATTCATAGTTTTATTTGATAAATCTTTACCTTTAAAGTTTATTGCACTACTGGAGAGTCTTTTTTTAGCTTTATATATAAACCTACAAGAACCTCGACTATTTTTTCTACATTTTAACCCATTAGTCCAAATAGCACCGTCAAGTTTAGCATTATCAAATTTTGTAAAGCTTATATTTGCATCTTTTAAATTAGCACCACTTAAATTCGCATAGCTAAAATTCGCACCTGTTAAATTTGCACCAGAGAGGTTGGCATCGCTTAAATTTGCAGCTTGAAAGTATGAAAATTCAATTTTAGCATTTGAAAGATTAGCACCTGTTAAGTTTGCACCATGAAATTGACCATAATCATGTTCAATGTTGGACAAATTAGCATTTGAAAGATTTACACCTGGTTCTATTGTAAATTTACCAACCTGTGTTGCAAACAAAGAGAATGTAAAAGAGGTTGATAATATAAGAGTATAAAAAAACCGCAAAATCATAACCTTATGTTAATATAAAATTCTTTAAAGATAATAGCATATATATTTTATTTATTGCATTAATTAGTTTTCAATGCACTATTTAGTTTTTATCTTACACTTTCCACGACTTTTTTCAGCACAAATATTTCCATCTATCCATGTTGCGTGAGAAAATCTAGTTCTTTCTGTAGAAGCACCATCAAATTTTGCACCTTTTAGGTTAGTCCATCTTAAATCTGTTCCATAAAGATTAGCATTAGTAAAATCTGCACCTTCTAAGTCAGCACTTTTAAAAGTTGCTCCCATTAAGTTAGCGCCTCTAAAATTAACACCTTTAAGAGAAGATCTTACAAATTTTGTTCCTCTTAGGTCAGCTTGTTCAAAGTTAGAATTATCGAGAGTTTTATTAGATAGAATTTTACCTTTAAAATCAATAGCACTACTAAGTTTCTTTTTCTTTTTTTTGTATATTAAACGGCAAGATCCTCTACTTCCTTTTCTACATTTTAATCCATTTATCCAAGTTGCGTTATCTAGTATAGAATTGTCAAATATTGCATTTTCAATATTAGCACCTTCAAAATTAGCACCACTAAGATTAGCATAACTAAAGTTTGCGTATTGAAGTTGAGCATTTGTTAAATTTGTATCATTTAAATTTGCAGCTTGAAAATAAGAACCATATAAATTAGCATTTGAAAGATTTGCTTTTGAGATATCAGAACCATGAAATTGAGAGTAAGTCAAGTTTGCATCTGATAAATCAGCTTTTGTAAGATTAGCTTCTGGTTCTATAGTGTATTCACCTATAATAATTTTTGCAGATAATAGACATGGGCAAACAATTAATAATACAGCTATAAAAAATGCTTTCAAAATTTAAATCCTTAAAAAATTCTAATTATAATAACATATATAATTTTAAAAGTTAAAAAAGAATAATAAAAAAAGATTATTTTTGTAATTTAAGTAACAGTTCATAGTTTCTTTTCTAACCAATTATATTTAACTTTATTTAATAATCACTTTCTGTTTCATTAATTTCAGAATCATCATATGGATCCATATGTATTAGTATATGTAGTTGTTTATTTTTGAAAAGTTGTCTAATTTGAAACTCTATTTTATCTGAAATAGAGTGTGCATCATATAGTGAAATACTAATATTAAATACTACATGCACAGATACAAATATATCTGAACCTGATTCTCTTGTTTGTAAATAATGATAATTTGTGGCCGCTGCTTCATTATCAAGAATATTTTTTATTTTTTGTATATCATCTTCAGGAAGTGCAGCGTCAAGAAGCATTAATATACCTTCTTTGATAATAGGAAGAGAAGAGTAAATCATATATAAAGCTATACAAATTCCTAATATTGGGTCAACCAACTCTTCTCCTGTCATCGAGATAAGAGCAAGTGCCATAAGCACAGCACCATTCGAAAAAAGGTCAGTTTTATAGTGAAGAGCGTCCGCTTTTATAACCATATTGTTTGTTTTTTTTACAACATAATTTAAAAATATCACTAAAAAAACTGTGATAACTATAGAGACTATCATAACAATTATACTTTCATTAATATATTCTATCTTTCTAGGATGTGCTATTTTAACTAGTGCTCCATAAAATATAAAAAGTGCAGAGAGAATGATTACAGTACCTTCAATTACTGCAGCTAATGGTTCAATTTTTCCCCGCCCAAAGTTAAAGTTGTCATCAGCCTCTTTTTCAGCATTGTGCAGCGCAAAATAGTTAAATAATGAAATAGTTAAATCAAGTAGAGAATCAATTGCAGATGCTAAAACAGCTATAGAGCCACTAAAAATACCAACAGTCATTTTTATTAGCACCAATAAAGCAGCAACTGATGTTGAGATAACTGTCGCTTTTTTTTCTAATCTCATTAACACTCCTATTTAGGATACAATTATAATAAAATTTACATACGATAATAATTAAAAGGTACTTTTTAAAATGGACTTAAAAAAGTTAAGAGAAGATAGAGAAAAATGTATGACATGGAAGAACATATTTCCACTTCGAGAAGGACTTAAAAGTTTAGAAGATGGTTTTTGGAATGTTGAGCTTGGCGATATAATAAAGATTAGTGGAGAGCAACCTGCAGATGTAGAAGAGATAGCTAGACTAATGATGCCATGGCGAAAAGGTCCATTTAAACTTTTTGATACTTTTATAGATGCTGAATGGCAAAGTAACATAAAGTACAATCTTTTAAGAAAGCATTTTAATTTAAAAGATAAAAAAGTTGCCGATATAGGTTGTAACAATGGATATTATTTATTTAGAATGCAAGAGGATAAACCAAAATCATTAATTGGTTTTGACCCATCACCTTTGTATAAAACACAATTTGATTTTATAAACCATTTTGTAAAAAGTGAGATAGTTTATGAACTCTTAGGTGTAGAGCATTTAGAATTTTATGAAGAGAAGTTTGATATTATCTTTTGTTTAGGTGTTCTTTATCATAGAAGCGACCCTGTTGCAATGCTAAAATCACTTTATAGAGGTTTAGATAAACAGGGAGAGGTAATTTTAGATACCTTTTATATAGAGGGAGATAGTGAGATGTGTTTGTGCCCTAAATCATCTTACTCTAAAATACCAAATATTTATTTTATACCAACTATTAAAGCTTTGAAAAATTGGTGTATAAGAGCAGGATTTAATAGTTTTGAAGTTCTTGAAACATCAGTAACTGATGAGAACGAGCAAAGAAAAACCTCTTGGATTGAAGGTCAATCCTTAGAGAGTTTTTTAGATGAAAATGATAAAACTAAAACGATTGAAGGTTATCCTGCACCTGCAAGAGTTTATGTAAAACTTACTAAGGATAAAAAATGATTGATAAAGATGAAGATATTGACAATGGTTTTGAAGATGATGGTGAGCTTGAAATAAATGAAATAAAAAATAATAATGAGGTTAAATTAGATACACATATTAAAATTAATTCCAACTATAGTGGTGAAATACAAAAGTTAGAAGTAGGATATGCTGAAGTAAAGCTGGTAACATTGAGAGAAATGGTTGCTGATGAGTTTGATTTAATTCATGGAGGTTTTATATTTTGTGTAACTGATTATGCTGCGATGTTAGCTGTAAATGAAAAAAATGTTGTTTTAGTTGCTAGTGATTGTCAATTTTTATCTCCAGTTAAATTTGGAGATATTGTAAATGTAATTGCTAGAGTTCGGCACAAAGAGGGTAGAAAAAGAAATGTACATGTTACAGCACATGTACATGATATAAAGGTTTTTGATGGTGAATTTAAAACAGTTGTGACTGATAGACATGTCTTAAAACTTAAACTTATGGAAGAAAAAGAAGAAGAAGAATAGTGTTTCTAAGTAGAATTCGCCTTGAATCTAAGTCTTTTAAAGATTTGCTATCCAATAGTCACAATACTGTTGTTCTTGTTTTATTGTCGTTGATTCACCATGACCAGGATATATAATTTTGTCATAATTTAGTTCTTTAAATTTTTCTAGTGAAGCTTTCATATCGCTAGGAGATGAATATGGAAAATCTGTTCTACCAATAGAGCGTTCAAAAATAAAATCTCCACTAAACATAGCGTCACCAATCTCTATAGTAGAGTTTCCAGGACAGTGCCCAGGAAAATGACGAAATTTTACTTTAATACCATCAAAATCAAATTCTTGATCTGGTTTTACTTCAACATCTGGAACAGATAAAGGCAAATCTGGTCTCCAGTTATTATTAGTTAAAAGCATTACATCATCTTTAGGAGTATATAATTTAATATTTAATTTTTTTTGAAGTTCTGCATTACACCATACATGATCGAAATGTCCATGAGTATTAAAGATTGCTATTGGATTTATAATATTTTTCATTACCCACTCAGTTGCCCCTACTCCAGGATCAATGATAAAATCTTTGTTATCAATAGTAATAATATAGCAATTTGTTTGGTATTCACCCATTGCTTGAACTTTAATTTGCACTATATAACCTTTTTTATAGATTTCGTAATATAGCATAAACTAACCTTAAATTATATTACAGTAAATGTGACAAAAAAAATGACAGGTAGTGTAACTTTTATTTTTTTATGTATTTTTTTTGTTATAAAATTTAGATATAATATTTTTTATTAAAGTTTTCTAAAGGTTGTTGATGAAAAAGTATGAGCAGATATCAATATATCTGCAATATTTTATAGATAATGAAGTTCGTAAAACAGGGCTTAAGCGTGTTGTTTTAGGACTTAGTGGAGGATTGGATTCAGCAGTAGTAGCAGTTTTAGCACATAAAGTGTTTAAAGATGATTTACTTTGTGTAAAAATGCCATCACAATATTCTTCACAGAGCTCACTTGATGATGCGGATGAACTTTGTGAAAAATTTGGTATAAATTCTGTAACTGCTTCTATTGAACCAATGTTAAGAGTCTATGAAGAATTAAATCCAAATATGAGTAATCTTAGAAAAGGAAATATCTCTTCAAGACTTAGAATGAGTACTCTTTTTGATATTTCAGCTAGAGAGAGTGCTTTAGTTTTAGGAACCAGCAATAAAAGTGAGTTAATGCTTGGATATGGAACTCTTTACGGAGATTTATCAAGTGCTATAAACTCTATAGGTGATTTATATAAAAGTGAAGCATATGAGTTGGCTAGATATCTTGGTGTTACAAATAAAATTATAGATAAGCCACCATCAGCCGATTTATGGGATGGACAAAGTGATGAAGAGGATTTGGGGTATACATACGCTCAAATTGATAAAGTATTAAAACTATATGTAGAAGATAGGGTAAGTAAAGAAGATATTCTTAATCAAGGGTATGATGAAGATATGTTAAATATGATAGTTAAGAGAATATTTGCAAATCAGTTTAAAAGAAAGATGCCAATAATTGCAAAATTGACATCAAGAACAATTAATCATGATTTTAACTATCCTAGAGATATAACACTATAAAATTAAGGAATTAAATAATGAAAATACCATTTTATAAATATGAAAGTAGTAGAGAAGCTCACTCAAATGTAAGTGATGTTTTAGATGGTGATGTATTAAACCAGGTTGCAGAATTAGAGAAAGATTTTGCATTATATACTGGTGCCAAATTTGCACTTGCAACTTCACATGGTACTTCAGCTCTTCATTTAGCTATGCTTGCATTAGATTTAAAGCGTGGAGATAAAATAGTTTGTTCTGTAAATACACATCCCAATGTGCCAGAAGTTGTTCGTCACTTTGATGCTGAACCAGCTTTTATAGATATTGATTCTACAGCATACAATATTGATTTAGATAAGTTAGAGGTTTATTTGCAGGAGCATGAATCAAAAAAATTAAAAGCTGTGATAGTTACCCATATAGCAGGACAGAGTTGTGATTTAGATAGATTATATGCCATGGCTAAAACATACCATATAAAAATTGTAGAAGATGCGAGTGAAGCTTTAGGTGCAACATATAATGGCAATAAAATTGGCTCAACTGGCGCAGACATAACGTGCTTCGATTTTTCATCTCATTTAAAAAAAAATATATGTAACGGTGGTATGTTAGTTTCTAATTCTGAAGAAATTATTGATAGAGCAAAACTCATAGGTTTACATGCAATGGAAAAAGATGAAAATTCTTTATCATATATTTATGATATTGTAGATATTGGGTATGACTATACAATGAGTCAATTAGATGCTGCATATATTAGAGCTCAAATAAAAGAACAAGATGAAAATTTAAAGAGAATAAAAGAGATTGCAAATATTTATAATGATGCTTTAAGTTCAGTTGAACATGTAACAATACCAGAAACAATTAGCGATGAACATCCATTTTCACTTTATATAGTTAAAATAGATAAAAATAGAGATTCATTTGCATTAGAACTTAAAAAAGAAGGTGTTGAGGTTGGACTTCACTATATTCCTCTTCACTTTTTAACTTATTATAAAAATAAATACATGTTAAAGATAAATAACTATCCAGTAGCACTTATAAGTTATCAACAGGTAATGTCACTTCCAATTTATTCAAGTATGAGTGATAAAGATGTTGAATTTGTAATTAATAAAGTAAAGTATGTTGCTTCAACAAGAGTTTAATAAAGCTCTAAATTGAAAAAAAGTTTAGTTTTTTGGGTTGAAAATTATTTTTACAATCCAAATTTTATACAAAAAATCCTTTCTATTTTACTGTTACCTTTTAGTTGGATATATTGTTTAATGATGTACCTTCGTTTTATAAATAAAACAGCACAAGATTTAGATGTAGATATTGTAAGCGTAGGAAATCTTAGTGTTGGAGGAAGTGGAAAAACACCACTTGTAACGGCACTCGCTTTAAAGTATGAAAATGTAGCTATAGTTCTTCGTGGTTATGGTCGAAATAGTAGTGGTTTATATGTTATAAGTGATGGTAAAAATATTTTAGAAGATGTATCTATAAGTGGTGATGAAGCAATGGTTTATGTAAGAAAGGTTCCAAAAGCCATCGTTATAGTAAGTGAGGATAGAAAAAAAGCAATTAAAAAAGCTAAAGAGATGGGTGCAAAAATAGTTTTTTTAGATGATGCTTATTCAAAACATGATATAAAAAAACTTGATATTATTATAGATGTTAAAAGTAAGAATTCATCATGTTTACCATCAGGTCCATTTAGAGAGAGACTTTGGTATAAAAAAGAGGTTGTCGTTTTAAAAGATAATTTTGATTTTAAAAGGGAAACTCAGCTTAAAGACAAATGTGATAAAATGTCACTCGTAACTGCTATTGCTAGACCTAAAAGACTTGATAAATTTCTACCAGAGGTTGTTAGTAAAAACTATTTTGAAGATCATCATTCATTTACAAAAGATGAGCTAGAAGATATTTTAAAAAAAGATGGCTCAGATTCACTTTTAGTAACTTATAAAGATTTTGTTAAAGTTGAATCGTTTGGATTACCACTTTCACTCTTAGATTTGGAAGTAAAAGTTAATGAAGATATATTTAAAATTATAGAGGATTATCGTGCAAAAGAAAATTGAAACAGTAAAAACATTACTTGAGGCTTTACCTTTTATAAAAGAGTTTAATAAAGAGATAGTAGTTATAAAATATGGTGGTTCAGCACAATCATCACCTGAATTAAAAGAGAAGTTTGCTGAAGATATTTTACTTATGTATTTAGTTGGAATAAAGCCTGTTATCATTCATGGTGGCGGTAAAAAAATTACTGAAATGCTAGATGCTCTTAATATTAAAACAGAATTTATAGATGGACAACGTGTTACAACACCAGAAGTTATACGCATAGCTGAGATGATTTTAAGTGGTGAGATAAATAAAGAGATAGTTTCACTTTTAAACTCTCATGGTGCAAAAGCCATAGGCATAAGTGGTAAAGATGCACACTTCATCACAGCCGAACCAAAAGATATAAATAAATGGGGATTAACTGGAAATATTACAAATGTAAAATCTGATGTTTTATCAAAACTTATTTATGAAAAATTTGTACCAGTTATCGCTCCAATAGCAGCTGGAGAGGAGATGGGTCACCCTGGGTTTAATATAAATGCAGATCTTTGTGCTTCTCATGTTGCAAAAGCAATAGGAGCAAATAAAATAATCTTTTTAACTGATACATCAGGAGTTTTAGATAGTGATAAAAAACTTCTAAGTACACTAACAAAAGATGAAGCAGAGGTTCTAAAGAAAGATGGAACTATCCATGGTGGAATGGTTCCAAAAGTTGATGCTTGTTTAGATGCTATCAACGGTGGAGTTCAAAAAGCTCATATTATAGATGGAAGACTAGAGCACTCAATGTTACTAGAGCTTTTTACCTCTGCTGGTATTGGGACTCAGATAGTTAAGTAAATTAAATTCATATAATTGTAATTTTTTTACTCCTTGCCATCTTAAAAAAGAGCTTTTGAGTTGATAATTCTTTTGGTATATGAATATTATTTATAATATTTTCACATAAAATCTTTGCTAAGTATGGAGCAAAAACAAAACCTCTAGAGCCTAGTGCATTTATAACATATAAGTTTTTGTAGTATATAAGTGACTCTAATGGGATTTTAGTGCCATTTTTTATAGTTGGGTATTTTTTTAAAGAAGCTTCATCATTTATCACTTTTCCAATTGTAGGAAAATAACTTTTTATAGTTGCTCTTGCACCTTTGTAGACTTTTATAACTTCAAGATTTTCTAATTCTATTAACTCGTTTGCTTGGTCTAAAAGAGTTTTAATCTGAGCTTCATCGGTATTGATATAAAAAGTACACTTATCACATGTAGTTTCACACTTCATATCTGCTGCATCATGTCTTTGTTGTGTAGCGCCTATGGAGAGTGTTCCATCATTTTTATTTGTTGAGATAGAGATGGATTTATGGATATTAAATGGTATCTTTGTTGTTGTTTTAACATCTACTCTTAAACCAAAAATCGGAGATATTTTTATATAAGGAATATTAATAAGTGAGGTGTTAACTCCTTGAGCTAAAATGATATTTTTTGCTCTTAATTTACCAACTTCATATACTCCATCTTTAAAAATTAATTTACTTATATCTTTTTGATAAAAATCACAACCATCAAGTAGTTTTTTACATATTTTTAAAGGCTCCAATACAGCTGCATTTTCATAAAAATAACCATCAATGTCTTTAAAGTTTTTTGATATATTTTGAAGTTTTTTAGTATCAAAATATTCATATTTCATATAATTGTTTTGTAATTTTATATTATTAAAATTAGTACTTGGAACTCTAAGTACACCTTTTTTTTCAATTTCATTAGGAACAAGTTTTTCATAAAAATCTAGAGAAAAATTTAATGCATCATTTACAAAGCTATTATAAAGATTTTTTTTTCCAGGAAGAGGAGAAAGAAAAGCTCCTGCCGCACCACTCGCTCCTCCAGCAATACCTTCTCTATCAATAACAGCAATTTTATTTTTATTTCTTTTTAAAAAGTGAGCAATATTACATCCTGCACTTCCCGCACCAATTATTAAATAATCATATATTTTCATTGCTGATATTATAGAAAAAAATGGCTTAATGTCAGATGTAAAGTTATTTAAAACCTTTTACTTAAGCCATTATTATTATAGTAATGATATAATCGCAAAAATAATTAAAACTAAGGAATATTAAATGAAATACAGTGCTTTATTTGAAGATGAGGATGATGTTTTTTTGGGTTCTCCAGTGAGTAAACTGATGGATATTGTTTTCACTGCTAACAATGATGTTGTAAGATTTGATTTAGAAAATTTTATCAGACATCGTGCTGCTATGGAAATGCTTTTAAATGAGCATTTAGGAGATGATTTTCATGAAAAAGTTCAAAGACATATAGTTGAGAATCGCGATGAAGTTGAAACAAAAATGAAAAGTTTATGTATAGAATTAATGGGTGAAATCGTTTCAAAAAGTGAATAGTTGAAGTTTTTTTTACAAGTTTTTACTCTTTTGCTTTTTAGCTTTAGTTTTATGTATGCTAATGATTTAAGACAAATCAGTGAAATAGCACTAAAAAAAGATGAGCAAAAGAAAATTCTTGTAAAATACAATGATAAAAAGAAACTTTTTAAATTTAGTTGGACACTATATAAAAATGGTGGCTTGGTAGTTTTTAGATCTTATGATGAAATAGTTGCTCAAAATATACTATATTTAAGACATCAAAACCAGAGTTTTAGAGTTGAATTAAAACCAAGAGGTTCAGATTTCTACAATGTGCCATATCTGTTAGTTAAATTTAAGAAGTTTGATGAAAAAACATCTAAAGCAGAGTTTGAAGTTTTTCTATCTGATGATAAATTTCAAATAACACTGCAAGACTTGCAAAATAATTAGAGAGAAATAATGCAAAGAGTTGAAAAAGAGATAGCAAGATTAATCAAAGAGATAGATTATGATGAAGTTACTCGATTATTTGAAAAACTATCAGGTGGAAAAAGACTTCGTGCTAAGTTAGTTTTAAAGATAGCAAGTGATAATGAAAAAGCATCTCTACTTGGGGCAATTGTTGAATTAATTCATGCAGCAAGCCTACTTCATGATGATGTAATAGACGAGGCATCAACACGTAGAGGTGTACCATCTGTTAATGCAACTGATGGAAGTAAAACAGCTGTAATGCTTGGAGATATACTTTACTCAAAAGCTTTTAGTGAGTTAGTATTTTTTGATGAAGAGATAGCCAAAATAATAGCATCTTCTGTTACATCTCTTTCTAAAGGTGAGATGATAGATGTGAAAATGGCAAATGATTTTAATCATAATGAAGATAGATATCTTGATATGTTATATCTTAAAACAGCTACTCTTATTGAAGCATGTGCTAAAGCTAGTGCTATTTTAGTTGGAAAAAATTCTGATTCCCATGCACTCTATGGAAGAAATCTTGGACTATCTTTTCAAATAATAGACGACATTTTAGACATTACAGCTGATTCACAAATTTTAGGAAAACCTTCTATGAATGATTTTGTAGAAGGTAAATGTACATTGCCATATATTTATCTATATGAAGCTTTAGATGATGAAAATAGAAAAAAATTAATTGCTTTACATAAAAAAACTATGAACGAGCAAGAAAGTGCTTGGATAAAACAAAAAATGCAAGACCATAATACAATAGAAAAATCTTTTGAGTTAGCAGTAAAACTTTCAAATGAAGCGATGAGCGTTATGAAAAATGATACTGAACTTGTAAGTATTTTACAAACCATGATAAAAAGAAGTTATTAATGCACTATTTAACCGTAAGTTTTACACATAAAAATTCTACATTTGAGATAAGAGAGCAATTATCTTATCCAGATGATGAAGTAAAAAAGAGATGTTTAAAAAATCTAACACAAATTGATGCAATAAATGAGGTTATATTATTATCAACATGTAATAGAATGGAAATAATATGTAGTTGTAATGATTTAATTGAAGCAACTAAACATATTTTTGAAATATTATCACAACACTCAGGTATTGCTGTAAAAGATCTTAAAGATAGAGCAGACGTATTTGACGACAGTAGTGCTATTCATCATGTTTTTAGTGTAGCTTCTTCACTTGATTCTATGGTTGTTGGAGAAACTCAAATAGTTGGACAGATGAAAGATGCTTTTAAATTTTCAATAGAAAATGAGTTTTGTTCTAAAAAACTGGCGCGTGCTATGCATACAGCTTTTAAATGTGCTGCAAAAGTTAGAAACGCAACAGATATATCTTCAAAGCCTGTTTCAATTGCAAGTGTTGCTGTCTCAAAACTAAAATCAGTTTTAACTGATTTAAAAGGAAAAAAAGCTCTTGTCATTGGTGTTGGTGAGATGTCAGAAATTTCTGCAAAACATTTAGTTACAAGTGGTGCTGATGTTTATATAATGAATAGAACAAAAACAAAAGCTGAAATTTTAGCAAGAGAGTGTAATACCAAGATATTAGATTATGGAAAATTATCAGAAGCAGTTAATCAATTTCCTATTATTTTTACTGCTACAGGAGCACAAAATTTTATCATTAATGATGATGTAATAGAGCCTTGTGATTTTGATAGATATTGGTTTGATATGGCACTACCAAGAGATATAGAGCATTGTTTAGATGAAAAAATTCACCTTTATCAAATAGATGATTTAAAAAGTATTGTTGCTGAAAATATTGGATTAAGGGAAGAGAGTGCTAGAAAAGCTCATGGTATTATCGGAAGAAGTACAGTAGATTTTTTTGAATGGTTAGATACTCTAAATGTAGAACCAATGATTAAAGAAATTTATGAAAAAGCTTTTAATGCTGCAAAAGAAGAGAGTAATAGAGTTATGAAAAATGGCTATATTCCTAAAGAATATGAATCACAAGTAAATAAAATGGCACAACAGGTATTAAAAAGATTTTTGCATAATATGACTGTTCAAATGAGAGATAAATCGGATGAGACAAAGTCTGATCTTGGTCCTATGCAATATTTAGTTGATGAAGGCAAAATGAAAAATAAAATAAAAGGTAGACCTTGAGAAGAAGTAGAGCATTTATCCCAACAACTAAAGAGGTGCCATCAGATGCAACTTTGCCTTCACATCAATTTTTAGTTCGTGGTGGATTTATTAATCAACAAGGTGCAGGGCTTTATAATTTCTTGCCTCTTGGAAAAATTGTATTAGAAAAAATTAGAACTATTGTTAAAGATGAATTAGATAAGGCAGATTGTAATGAAGTACAACTTAGTTTTGTAACGCCAATTGGTTTATGGAACAAGAGTGGTCGTTCTGACACAATGGGCAAAGAGATGTTACGTATCCAAGATAGACATCAAAATGATTTTGTGCTTAGTCCTACAAATGAAGAAGCTATTGTTGAGCTAGTTAAAAATAGAGTGACTAGCTACAAAGATCTACCTTTAAATTTATATCAAATAAATACAAAATTCCGTGATGAAGCAAGACCTAGATATGGTCTTTTAAGAGGTCGTGAATTTTTAATGAAAGATGGATATTCTTTTCATGCTTCTAAAGAGGATATGGTTAGAGAATTTGACTTAATGGAAGAGACTTACAAAAAAATCTTTACAAGACTTGGACTTAACTTTAGAGTAGTTAAAGCTGATAGTGGTTCTATTGGTGGTGATGGAAGTAAAGAGTTTCATGTTTTAGCTGATAGCGGTGAAGATACTATTATAATCTGTGATAGTTGTGAGTACGGAGCAAATGTCGAAACTATCCAGAGCATTAATGAAGATGAGTTTAATGAGCTGAGCTATGAAGAGTTAAGTAAAAAAACTATAGATGAAAAATGTTCTTGCGGTGGAGAGTTAAGCTTTAAAAAGGGCATAGAGGTTGGACATATATTTCAATTAGGCAATAAGTACTCATCTGCATTAGAGGCGAACTTTAATGATGAAAATGGCAGAGCAAAACCGTTGGAGATGGCAACATATGGTATAGGTGTAAGTAGACTTGTTGCATCTGTAATAGAACAAAACCATGATGAAAGTGGTTGCATATGGACAAAATCAACAGCTCCATACTTAATAAATATTATGATTTCAAATATCAAAAATGAAGCTCAAGTATCACTTGGTGAGGAGCTTTATGAGAAGCTAAAAGACTTAAATATAGAAGTTATACTTGATGATAGAAAAGAAAGATTTGGTTTTAAAATGAAAGATGCTGAGCTTATTGGTTTTCCATATACTGTTATAATTGGAAAAGAATTAGTAAATGGAGAAGTTCAAATTTTTGATAGAAAAACAAAAAACAAAACTTCTGTTAAAGTAGATGATATTTATACAAAGATTATGGAGTTAGTATAGAATGGTATATTTTGTAGTATATCTATTTTTAGAAGTGCTTATCTCTGTTAATATCTCTTCAGCAATTGGAGGATTAGCAACATTTTTTGAGATAATGTTAAGTGCTTTTTTTGGAATATCTATACTTATTAACTTTAGAAAATCTTTAGTAGAAAATATGGCTACAGTCTCTTATGGTGCAATTGATTTAGAACAATTTCAACGATTAAATCTTTTTACAATTTTAGGTGGTATTTTACTTATAGTACCTGGTTTTTTAACAGATATTTTAGGTATATTACTACAATTTAGTGCCGTTACAACTATGGCAATAAATAGATTTAATATTAAATCAGGTAGGTATAAAAATAATCATGAACAAAATAATAATATAAAAAAGGATTCAAATGTCATTGATGTTGAAATTATTAACGATAATACTATTACTAAGTAGTTTAGTAAAAGCAGATGCTGTAGGTAAAAAAATAGAGAATTTTTTAGAAAAAACTTATAGTGCTAATCCAAGTGTAAAGTCATTAATAGTCAAAATGACAAATAAAGTAGCAGTTAAAGAGAAAAAAAACTGGATTGCTTACTATATGGAAATCAGTGCTGTCCTTAAAGATAATCGTAAAGTCAAACAACAGATGGTTTGGTTCTCCAATGGGGAGATTTTTTCTAAAGAACTTTTTGACCTTAAAACTGAAACACCAATGAGTGACTATGTAGCGATTGAGTTTAAAAATGAGTATTATAAAAAAGAAAATCTTATCTATGGAAATAAAAATGCTAGAAATAAAATAGCAATTTTTTCAGATCCATTATGTCCATTTTGTAGAGATTTCGTCCCAAAAGTGATAAATGAAATGAAAAAAGATCCAAGCAGATATGCAGTATATTATTATCATCTTCCACTGTCATCACTTCATCCAGCAGCAGTTGATCTTGTAAAAGCTGCAGTAGCACTTGAAATGAAAGGTATTAAAGATGTTGTGCTTAATCTTTATAAAGTTAAAGTTAATGCTAAAGAAAAGGATACTAAAAAAATATTAAAAGCATTTAATAAGGTTATGAAATCAAATATCACTATAAAAGATATAAATACAAAAGCTGTTATAAAGCATGTTAAAGCTGATGAAAAAATAGCAGAAGAACTTATGGTGAATGGAACACCAACAATGTTCGTAAACAATAAACTTGATAAATCAAAAAGAAAATATATAGAGGTAAAATAGATATGGATAAATTAGTAATTGCAACAAGAGTTTCAGACTTAGCACTTTGGCAAGCATATCATATAAAAGACAGGATAGAAACCTCTTACCCTGAGATAACTGTTGAATTAAATAAAATTGTAAGTAATGGAGATAAAATTTTAGATAAACCTTTAGCACTAATTGGTGGAAAAGGTCATTTTACAAAAGAGCTTGAAGATGAGATGTTAGCAGGAAATGCTGATATTGCAGTTCATAGTTTAAAAGATGTTCCAACCTATATACCTGAAGGACTAGAGTTGGTTGCAGTTACGCAGAGACAAGATCAAAGTGATGTGTTTTTATCTCATAAATATAATTCTTTAGAAGATTTACCACAAGGTGCAGTTGTAGGAACAACAAGTCTTAGAAGAAGAATGCAACTTCTTCAAAAGAGACCTGATTTAAAAGTAAAAGATTTAAGAGGCAATGTAAATACAAGACTTAGAAAATTAGGTGAAGGTCAATATGACGCAATTATTCTTGCATGGGTTGGTTTACATAGACTAGATTTACTTAAAGATGTCCCCTATACAGATAAGCTCTCACTTGATATGATGATACCTCCAATGGGTCAAGCTGCTCTTGGAATAGAGATAGTTCAAGGCAATGATAAAATAAAAGAAATCGCAGAGAGTTTAAAAGATTTGGATACATTTATCTGTACGCAAATAGAGCGAGACTTTATCTCTAAAATTGGTGCTGGATGTTCTGCTCCAGTTGCTTGTAATGCTGTGAAAAATGGAGATGAGATTACATTTAGAGTTATGCTTGGTTTTCCTGATGGAACAAATGTAATGCAAGAAAAAATAGTTAAAAATGTGAATGACAGTAAAAATCTAGGTTTAGAATTAGCGGATAAAATGATAGCTAATGGTGCTTTAGAGTTACTTAAAAATGCAGAAAAAATTGCATTTAAAGATGAGATGCCACAAAGATTATAAAATATAAAATCAAAGATAAATAATGAAAAAATCTATAGAACTTTTAAGAAAAAATAATGAACTAAAAGTAATTGAAGAAGAGTTAGATATCTATTTGGAAATTCCTCACTTAGCATATGCAGAGGTGAAGAAAAAAGATGGTGGCAAAGCTTTGCTTTTTACTAATGTTATAGATAAAAAAAGTGGTATAAAATTTAAAGAACCTGTTTTAATGAATCTTTTTGCTTCATATAAGCGATGTGAACTTCTTTTTGGCAGAACGATTGAGTCTATTGCAAATGAGATTACATCACTACTTCATATGAAGCCACCTGTTGGTTTTTTTGATAAGATATCTATGGCTAAGGAACTTTTCTCACTTAAAAATATCTTTCCAAAGCGTTTAAAAGGTGAAGGTATTTGTCAAAAAATAAAATATTTAAAAGATGATATAGATTTACATAAACTTCCAGTTTTAACTACTTGGGAGCAAGATGGTGGACCATTTATAACAATGGGACAAGTGTATACTCAAAGTCTTGATGGAGAGATGGTGAATCTTGGAATGTATAGACTTCAAGTTTATGATAAAAATCATTTAGGTATGCATTGGCAAATTCATAAAGACTCTTCTCACTTCTTTGATCAATATCAAAAAGCTGGTAAAAAAATGCCAGTAAGTGTAGCTATTGGAGGAGATCCTGTTTATACTTGGTGTGCAACAGCTCCATTACCTTATGGTGTAAATGAGCTTTTAATGTACGGACTTATAAAAAAAGAACCAGCAAAACTGGTTAAATCCTTAACAACGCCATTATATATTCCTCAAGATGTTGATTATGTTATTGAAGGTTGGGTGGATACTCAGAATTTGAAAAATGAGGGTCCTTTTGGTGATCACACTGGCTATTATACTTTAAAAGAGCCGTACCCTGTTATGGAAGTTAGTGCTATAACTACAAAAAAAGAGCCTACATTTTTAGCTACTGTCGTTGGTAAACCACCGTTGGAAGATAAATATATGGGCTGGGCAACAGGGAAAATATTCTTTCCACTTTTAAAGACAACAGCACCAGATTTACTTGATTATCATATGCCTGAGAATGCTGGTTTTCACAATCTTATACTCGCAAAGATGAAACCACTCTATAAAGGGCATGCAAAACAATTTATGCATGTTTTTTGGGGTGTAGGACAGATGAGTTTTGTTAAACATGCAATATTTTTAGATGAGAATGCTCCAAAATTAGAAAATTATGAAACATTAACAGCATACATATTAGATAGATTTACTCCTAAATCACTCTTTATAAGTGAGGGGATTTTGGATGCATTAGATCACTCTTCTCCAGAAATATTAGTTGGTGGAAAATTAGGCATTGACGCAACAGCAGCCTATAAAGTTGAAGCACCACAACTATTAGGTAATGATGATTTACTTAAAAAAGTCAAAGAAATAATTCCAGATGTGATAAATCTTCATCAATACATGAGAAGAACAAAAAATCCGATTACAGTTATCTCTGTAAATAAAACAAAAAATGTAAAAAAATATTTTAATGCTTTAGTTGATTTAAGTACACACATTAGGATAGTTGTTTTTATAGATGAAAATAAAAATGATATATTTAACTCATATATGACAATTTGGAGAGTTACAAATAATATAGATGCTCAAAGAGATATCTATATATCAGGTTTAATGGTTGGGATAGATGGAACCAATAAAAACTCTCTTGATGGATTTAATCGAGAGTGGCCAGATGATGTTGATTGTACCCCTAGTGTTGTTGAGTCTTTAAAAGAAAAAGGTTTATGGGATTTAAGTGATGAAGAGTATAAAAAATACCAATTATAAAAAAGTAAGGAAATAGATATGGAAAAAATGTGGTCTGGTCGCTTCTCAGCAAGTGCATCTTCTCTTTTAGATGAGTTTAATGCATCTATTATGTATGATAGAAAATTATATATTGAAGATATAGAAGGCTCACTTGCTCACGCTGCAATGTTAGCAAAACAAGAGATTTTAAATACTGAAGAACTTATACAAATTACTGATGGACTTAATCAAGTAAATGCAGAGATAGAATCTGGTGAGTTTGAATGGAATATATCTGATGAAGATTTACATATGGGGATTGAAAAAAGACTCACTGCAATAATTGGTGCTGCTGGAAAAAAACTACATACTGCTAGAAGTAGAAATGATCAAGTTGCAGTTGATTTTCGTCGTTGGGTTTTAAAGCGAAATAGAGATATTGTTGAAGCTTTAAAATTATTGATGAAAGAGGTTTTAGTTGTAGCTAACAAACATACTGAAACTTTAATTCCTGGAATGACTCATCTTCAACATGCGCAACCAACTAATTTTGCTTTTCATTTAGCTGCATATCTTAGTATGTTTAAGCGAGATATCACAAGATTTGAAGATTCATATAAAAGAAATAATATCTCTCCACTTGGTTGTGCTGCATTAGCTGGAACGCCACATAATATAGATAGAGATATGACAGCTGAGCTTTTAGGCTTTGATAGTGTTAGTACAAACTGTTTAGATGCGGTAAGTGATAGAGATTTTGCACTAGAGATTTTGTTTAATATCTCAACTATGATGATGCATATATCAAGACTAAGTGAAGAACTTGTGATGTGGTCAAGTTATGAGTTTAGTTTTGTTGAGCTTAGTGATGAATATTCAACCGGCTCATCAATCATGCCTCAAAAGAAAAACCCTGATGTTCCTGAACTTCTTCGTGGAAAAACTGGTCGTGTTTATGGCTCACTCATGGGACTTTTAACTGTTATGAAAGCTCTTCCATTGGCTTATAATAAAGATACTCAAGAGGATAAGGAGGGTGTATTTGACGCAGTTGAGACAGCTCAAATATCTTTAGAGATTTTAAAAGAAGCTATCAAGACTATGGAAGTAAAAGCTTATAATATGGAAAGTGCATGTTCAGTTGGACATTTAGCAGCTACAGATTTGGCTGATTATCTAGTTGAGAAGTGTGATATACCATTTCGCGAAGCTCACTTTATTACAGGTCGTGCAGTTGCTAAAAGTGAAGAGCTAAAAATTGATTTAAGTGATATAGAACTTCACTATTTACAAGAGATTGATTCTAGAATTAAAGAAGATATATTAGAGTATTTAGTTTTAAGAAACTCTATGAATGCAAGAACTTCTGCTGGTGGAACTTCAACTGTTAGAACATTAGAACAATTAGAGTATTTTAAAAACTTTTTAGAAGGATAAATAGATGAAAGTTACTATATCTCATCAAAGTGAAATGAAATTTGAAGCTAAAACTGAAAAAGGTAGTTTTATAATAAATTGCCCTGAAATTACACCTATTGAATATTTCTTAGCGGGGATAATTTCATGTAGTGCTTCAGATATGATTGTAATGCCTAAAAATCAAGATAAAGAGGTAACAGATTTAGTAGTTGATGGTGAAGTTCTAAGAAGTGAAGATCATCCAAGAAAATTTAATACTCTTCACCTCACTTATAAGTTTAATTCAGATGCCGATGATATTATGGCCTCTCGTTGGGTTATGGCCTCACTTGAAACATATTGTTCAACTATAAATACTATTCGTGATACTACTGCTATCTCTTACTCAATTATACATAATGGAAATATTATTAAAGAGAATGAAAAGATGATTTCTGGTGGTTCAACTCAAATAGATATGGGTGAAATACAGGGTTGTCCTTCTTAAATATAGTATTTGAAAATTTTAAAGGCTAAAATCATGTATAAACAAGCAACTCGTAAAATTAATTTAAATTTAAATATTGTTGAACCAATAAATTTTGAATTACTTGATGATTGGTTAATATCTGTACTAAAGATAGATATTAAAAATACAAATACTCTTAACCCTGTAGAAACATTAGTTAAAAAAAATTATTATTTATAAGATCTTTATTTCAAGCTATATTATTACCCTGTTTTGATGAAGGTGAAGTTTTAAAACTTGAACAAAATTTAAAAACTCCATCAAAATGGAATGCTCAAGTTGCAATTGTAAACCTTGATAATATTCCAAATATTTTATATCAGACAATTATAAATTTTACAATAAAAAATATTGATTGGATGATGAAAACTCCTAAAATAACTCAAAATATTGAGCATTTATATGCTTTAATTCAAAAAGAGATAATAAATAAATTTAAAAGAATGGTTGGCTCAGGAAAATCAACAATGCCAATGCTTCGCACGGCACATCAAGAAAATATACCATTTTTTTATTTAGGTGGAGGTACCTATCAACTAGGTTGTGGGGTAAAGTCTATACAGATAAATAGAAGTACATGTAATTTAGATTCTAATATTGGTGCAAAAATGTCCAATAATAAGATGCTTACATCAAATTTAGTTCGTATGGCTGGATTACCTGCTCCAGTAAATGGAGTAGCTTCAAATATTCAAAATGCAACTGTAATCGCAAATAAAATTGGATGGCCAATAGTAGTAAAGCCAGTCGATGCTGATCGTGGAGAGGGTGTTAGTATTGGTATCACAAATTATAAACAGCTAAAAATCGCATTTAAAGAAGCTTTGCGATTTTCTAAGTCTAAAAATATTATAGTTGAAAAAGAGGTAAAAGGTGTTGCTCATAGAATATTAATAGCAAATAATAAACTTCTTTATGTAATTAAGCGATTACCAAAATCTATAGAAGGGGATGGAATTATATACTACCCCAACTTGTCAAGACAACTTTTTCAAAAATCTAATTCCCTAAACACCTGTTACCCTATGCTACATTTTCACTAGAATTAGTGTAATCCTCATCATTAATTTTTAAACTATCATAATAA